>CAJWFS010000005.1 GCA_913030665.1 uncultured Acidimicrobiaceae bacterium | reverse complement strand
GGCTTCGGACATATCGACCAACCGCTTCATCGACTACAGCATCGGACTGCCCGGCTAAACGGTGATCATCCCCCTGCGGGGGATGAGGTGAGGAGGCCGGGCCGTAAGGCCCGGCCTCCTACCGTTTTCAACCCCACTGGGCGGTGTGGAGGAATATTTGGGCCCTCCGATCCGGACGCTGTCCCGGGTATTGCCTCGCGGTTGAGCGCTGTCTCGAATCCAAGCGCTGATCTAATTATCGGTGGGTGACTGAAGATTTGGGATCACACTCGGGGTGTCGTCCCTTGCCTGCGAGACCCTGGTTGGTGCTACCGTCTGCCTTGAAACTGAAGACATCAGGCTCGACCGCGAGGCGCATCCCCGGGAGGGCTGATCCTGACCAGGGAGAACGCCGTGCCTCGCGCGATCGCCTACCTCCGTCCCGACTCCGTCGAGGACGCCGTGGCCCTTTTGAGCGACAAGTCTCACCAGCCTTTAGCTGGGGGAACAGTCTTGAATGGTGACGACGATCCGACCCCGGTCACGATGGTTGACCTTCAGGGTTGTGGACTCGACGGCATTATTGGGGGGGATGGGGGTCGACTCCGCCTAGGCGCCATGACCACTCTCCACGACATGTTGAACGACGACCGCGTTCCGACCGGTCTTGCTGGCGCCGCTCGGGCTGAACTACCCAGCACCCTGCGTACCCTGGCCACTGTGGGTGGCACAGTGGCAGCCGCCAATGCTGACAGCATTCTGCTTGCCGCTCTGTTGGTTCACGATGCCAGAGTCGAACTTGTTGGCCCCGGCGGCCATGAGGTGCAGTCCTTAGACGACCTGCTGAAAGTTGGCGTAGCCGACGGCTATGTGGTTACCGCAGTGGAATTCGACCCATCGGGAGATTGTGTACGACAATCCACTGCCCGTACTCCGTCCGACACGCCCATTGTCTCCGCTACAGCCAGGAACGCCGGCGATGGCATCCGGTTAGCCCTCACTGGCATGGCCGACTACCCGGTACTCGCCGACCCACTGGATCCGACGACCGGGCTTGAACCAATCAGCGATTTTCGAGGTAGCGCCGACTACCGAAGAACACTCGCCGAAGTCCTCACCAAGAGAGCCGTCAATGCGGTCGAGAGGGTCGCCTGATGGAGGTCACCTTCGAACTCAACGGCACGAGCCATACCGCTGACTGCGCTCCCTACGAAACGCTCCTCGCCTTGCTCCGCCGGAAGGGGATGGTCAGCGTCCGCTTCGGCTCTACCTCTGGTGAGACTGGAGCCTCGGCCGTTCTGATCGATGGTCTCCTGGCTAGTTCTGAGGTTGTTCTGGCTGCTCAGGCAGGTGGCCACTCGATCACTACCGTCGAATCTCTGAACATCGACGGAGACCTCCACCCAATCCAGGCGGCCTTCGCTGCTACTGGGGCGATGCAGTCCGGCTATTCGGTAGGCGCCATGGTGCTCGGAACTCTCGCTCTTCTAAAGCACGACCCGAACCCCGACGAGAACGCCATTCGAGACATGCTCTCGGGGATCCTTGACCGTGAGACCGCTTACGTGAAGCCAGTTGCCGCGGTCCAGCGGGCTGCAGCAGTACTCCGGGGCGAGGAAGTCGAATCCTTCCGCCCCCTAATGGTTACGCCAATGACTGATGGTGTAAATCCCGCAGTTCTCGACCCTGATGACGGGCCACCAACCATCTCACCGGCTATCCCACGTGTCGTCCCGTCTGGAGACGTACCTACTACCACTGTCGTAGGCCAACCCGAGGTCAAGGTCGACGCACTTCGACTAGTAAAGGGCAACCCAGCGTTCACTGACGACTTCGAGATGCGCGGTCTGCTGTACGCCAAGGTTCTCCGCAGCCCCTACGCCCACGCTCGGATCATCTCCATTGACGACTCGGCGGCCCGAGCCCTGCCCGGCGTTCATGCTGTTATCCACCACGGCAACGTGCCGCGAGTCAAGTACGCCTCCGGTGGCCAGTCGTATCCGAATCCCAAACCCTACGATCAGGTTTCGTTCGACAACAAGGTCCGACACGTCGGCGATCGGGTGGCCGCGGTGGCCGCTGAGACGGTCGAAATCGCTCAAGAAGCCTGTTCGCTCATCGAAGTCACCTGGGAAGTCCTGCCGGCAGTGTTCGACGAGTTGGAGGCCCTATCTGGTAGCGCCCCAGTTATCCATGACGAGAACGACACGACCGACATCGCCGACCCAGCGCGCAACCTTGTGCACTGTATGGACGTTGAGCGCGGCGACGTCGAAGCTGCCCTGTCATCAGCTGACCACTACTACGAACAAACCTTCCGGGTACACCAGGTTCAACAGTGCCCCATCGAACCTCACATCTCCGTCGCATGGCTGGACTCTGACGAACGTCTCGTAGTCAGGACCGCCACACAAGTTCCTTTCCACACTCGCCGCATGCTGGCGCCGCTCGTCGGACGCAACATCAAAGACATTCGAATAATTAAGCCTCGTATCGGCGGTGGCTTTGGCGTAAAGCAAGAGATGCTGATCGAGGACATCGTCGCCCACTTGGCCATCGCCACCCGTCGTCCAGTCCGACTGGAACTCTCCCGCGAGGAAGAATTTGTTTCTAGCCGAACCCGGCATCCGCAAACGATGACCTATCGGACTGGAGTCAACAACGACGGCGTCCTAGTGGCCCAGGAGATGCGTTTGGTCGGCAACACCGGCCCGTTCGGAACCCATGGCTTTTCCGTGCAGGCCGTTGCCGGACTGCGAGGCCTCACGTCATACAACGCTCCCAACAAGCGCTTCGACTGTGAGGTCGCCTACACGAATATCCCGGTACCTGGCGCTTACCGTGGCTACGGCGCCCCTCAGGCCCTGTTCGGCCTGGAATGCCACATGGAAGACATAGCGGCCGACCTCGAACTCGACCCAATCGATTTCCGACGCCACAACTGGGCGAAAACAGGTGACGAGTTGAACCTCGCCCCCCATATCGGCGAACAGGCGCTGATAGAGGGCGAGTTTGATGAGTATCCGATCGTTATGTCCGACGGTATCGAGGAGTGTGTAGCTCAGGGAGCGCGAGCCATCGGCTGGCACCGGCGAGAAGACCGGTCGTGGCGAGAGCCTGCCGAGCAACCGCACATCCGCCGAGGCATCGGCTACGCCCACGCCATGCACGGGACGGCCATCCCGTTTCTGGATATGGGCGGCTGCTTCATCAAGTTAAACGACGATGGATCGTTCAACATGTTGGTTGGCGCAACCGATCTAGGTACCGGCTCGGACACTGTGCTGGGACAGATCGCCGCCGAAGTACTCGGAGTCCCCCTTGACGACATTCAGGTTTACTCATCAGATACTGACGTAACACCCTTTGACACAGGGGCCTACGCGTCGAGCACCACCTACATCTCTGGCACTGCGGCGCTCAAGGCCGCCGAAGTAGTCCGCGATCGACTCAAAGAACGAGCCGCAATGCTCCTAGACATCAAGCTCCCCGACGCTCATCTACAGGTGAAGGGCGTAACTCTGGAACACCATGACGATGTCGAGGTCTTCGGCTGCGACGTTTGCTCAATCGAGCTTCGGGACAGTCGAGCGTACGCCCCCGATGGTAGATCTGTCAGCCTGGAAGAGATCGCCCTGGACTCGTTGCACCTAAACGACCAGGAGCAAATCATGGGCACCGGATCCTACGTATCACCAACCTGCCCACCGCCATTTGGTTCAACATTCGTCGAAATCGAACTCGACACCGAGACAGGCCAGGTCACGATCCATCACATGGTTATGGCCGTGGACTGTGGCGTAGCAATCAATCCGGTCACGGCCAGCGGCCAAGTAGAAGGCGGACTTCTCCAGGCCCTCGGTTACGCCCACTGCGAGGAATTCGCCCTCGACGACGACGGCCGAATGCTCAACGCTGCCTTCGGGCCCTACTGGATCTACCGCGCTGACGAAATGCCCCGAACTGATGTATTTCTGGTCCAGACCATGGAGGACAGCGGGCCGTTCGGAGCCAAGGCGGTAGCCGAGATCCCTAAAGATGGTGTGGCGCCGGCCGTCCGCAATGCCATCGTCAACGCCACCGGGGTCCGGATCGACCAACTGCCATTCACGCCGGAGCGGGTCTTCAACGCGCTGCACGCCAACTGACAATGACCTCCGGACGAGGCCTCGTCCTTCGACCCGGATGGCTACTGGCCGATGCGACCAGCCCCGCCCGGCCGAAATGGGGTCTACGCGTTGTTGACGGGATAGTGGCGGCTACTGGCCCTAACGACACCCTGCTGGTCGACCACCCCGACGACGAGGTAATCGACCTTCCAGATCAGGTGATCCTGCCCGGATTCGTGAACGCCCATACCCACCTCTACGGGTTATTAGCGCACGGGATCCCGCTTCACACTGCGCCATCAGGATTCTGGCCCTTCCTGAAGGACTTCTGGTGGCCGCGAGTGGAGGACCACCTTGACCACCCAATGGTCACTGCAGCAAGTGACTGGGCCTGCGCCGAGATGCTGGGATCAGGCACCACAACCTTCCTAGACATCCTTGAGGCACCCAACTCATTGCCCGACGGTCTCTTCGTGGAGCGTGAAGTGGTCACCCGGCACGGTCTGCGCGGGATCCTGAGTTTCGAGGCCACCGAGCGGTCAGGCCAAGAAGTAGCAGCAGCCGGCCTAGAGGAGAACGTCAGATTCGTGGAGGCCTGCCAGTCCGAAAGAGGATTGGTCGAAGGAATGGTCAGCATCCACACCCTTTTCACCTGCTCAGACGACTTCATCACTACCGCCTTCAGTCGAGCGTCCGAGTTGGGAGTGCTCGTACACGCCCACTGCAACGAGGGCGTGTACGAGGGCGAATGGTGTGAAGCCAACTACGGCCACCGTCCAATAGAGCACTACGACCGACTGGGGGTGGCTGGACCAGGATTTCTGGCATCCCAGTGCGTGCACCTGTCCGATGCGGAGCGCCGGATCATTGCTGAGCGAGGTGTTCGGTGCAGCCACATGCCCCTGGCCAACTGCGAAGTAGGCGGTGGGATAGCTCCGATACCGGAACTGCTCGATGACGGCGTAACAGTCGGCCTGGGCTCCGACGGCTACGTCAACGACATTTACGAGGTGATGCGGGGGGCCTTTCTGATCCACAAGGCGCGCCTCCGTGACCCAAGCGTCATGCCGGCTAATCGCCTGCTAGAGATGGCCACCACCGGTGGAGCGAAGGCCCTTGGGCTAGATCGAGTAGGTCGCCTGGAACCAGGGTGGTCAGCAGACCTCCAGGTAGTTGACGGTCGGTTCCCAACCCCAACAACAGTCGAGAATCTGTCCGAGCAACTGGTGCTGTTTCGTGGCGGACACCATGTCGAGGCGGTCATGGTCGCCGGACAGTGGCGGGTTCGCGACAACCAGGTTCTAGATTTCGACCGTGAGGCCAGCCGTGCAGAATTGCACAAGCAGGCACATCGACTCTGGGAGCAAACATGAGCGGTCCGCCTGACGACTGGATGTCTCGCGACCGTCCACTCCTCACCAAGGGAGCCGTCGATCCGCAGATCCTCGACCATCTCCGGGCGCTGTTGGACAATGGGCGCTCGGCGGTGCTGGCCACTGTGATCGCTACCTCCCACTCAGTACCCCGGAGGGCTGGAGCCAAGATGTTGATCGCCGACGACGGCAGTCAAATCGGAACCGTCGGCGGGGGAGAAATGGAGGCCCGAGTGACTGACGAGGCTGCAACCTGTCTGGCCAACGGTCAGGCCAGACTGGTTGAATACCGCCTTGTCGATCCCGACGTAGGCGACCCTGGTGTCTGCGGCGGCAGCGTCACAATCCACCTGGAGCCTCATATGCCCCAACCCACTGTCCTAGTAATCGGCTGCGGTCACGTCGGTCGCGCCGTGGTAGACCTCGCCCAATGGCTTGGCTATCGCGTGGTAGCCACTGACGACCGACCCGAGGTAGCCGCCGAGCTGGCCGACCGTCTATCAACAGACTCGACCTCTAATGCCGTTCGGGTGCACGGCGGAACGCTCCGTGATCTCCTGGCCGACCTCCAACTGGGTCCCGACGACCACGCCGTGGTTGTAACCCGCAACGCCCAGATCGACATTGCCAACCTTCCCCACCTACTGGCAACGCCGGTGGGGTCAATAGGGGTGATGGGAAGTCTCCGCCGCTGGAAGACCACCCAATCGGCATTGACCACCGCTGGGGTAGAGCTCGGCGACCTGACCAGGGTGACGTCTCC
This sequence comes from uncultured Acidimicrobiaceae bacterium, assembly GCA_913030665.1. GTDB lineage: Bacteria > Actinomycetota > Acidimicrobiia > Acidimicrobiales > MedAcidi-G1 > UBA9410. The sequence goes on along the minus strand of CAJWFS010000005.1, from coordinate 50,850 downwards.
CGTCGGCATGGAGATCGGTGCCGAAACCCCTGAGGAGATCGCGGTATCAATCCTGGCCCAAGTCGTGAGCCACCGTCGGGTTCCCTGAACGGTGCTTTTCGAAGATCACCTCTGCCTACTTCGCGGAGGCGGTGACCTAGCCACCGGTGTGGCCCTGCGCCTTCATCGTTGTGGCTTCCCGGTCGCGGTGTGCGAACTAGAGAATCCGCTGGCTGTGCGACGGACAGTCGCCGTGTCCACAGCGGTAGCTGCCGGCGAGGTAACAGTGGAAGGAATGTCGGCCCGACGGGTCGACGATATAAATGACGTCGCAACCGTCGCTGCTACCGGGGTAGTACCAGTTCTGGTCAGCCCCCAACTTCCGGACCTGGGTAAGTTTCCCCGATCCGTAGTTGTCGACGCCCGCCTGATGAAACTCAATACAGACACCACGCTCGAGGATGCGCCGCTGGTTGTCGCTCTAGGTCCTGGTTACACGGCGGGGATGGATTGCCACGTCGTGGTCGAAACCCTACGCGGCCCCCGAATCGGCAGGGTGATCACAACCGGGACGGCTTCCCCCGACACCGGAGTCCCAGGTGAAGTCGAGGGCCAGTCCACCAAACGGGTAGTCCGAGCACCCGTTGACGGACTGGTGATCTGGAATCACCGGATCGGTGACAGGGTTGAGGTCGGCGACGTACTCGGTCATGTAGGAGCCCAACCGGTCGTCAGCGACCTTACGGGAATGGTCCGGGGCCTAGTAGCCGACGGCACGTCCGTAAGGTTGGGCACCAAGGTAGGCGACGTGGACCCCCGCGGATCTCGAGCAACTATCGAAGAGGTCTCGGACAAAGCGCTGGCTGTCGGAGGCGGAGTTTTGGAAGCTGTGCTGTCCTGGTTGGACCATGGCCAGTGATCGCTCGTCCGGCTACCGAGGTGATACCCGACTTGGCCGGTGATCCGGGACGGATCCTGGCTCTGGTAGGTGGTGGAGGAAAGACCACCCTGCTCCATGCCCTTGGCCGTCACCATGGGAACCGAGCCGTCCTAACCACCACCACCCGGATGGGTGCTGACCAGCACGGTGATGCACAGGTAGTAGTGGGATGCGACCGCCGCGAGTTGGCCACGGCACTTCAGGGCCATCGCCCGGTTCTGGTATGGGGGCGGATTGATGGCGACAAGGCGGTCGGCGTGTCCCCCGAACTCCCGGCCACTTGGCTGGATCTTGTGGATTATGTCGTCGTCGAGGCGGACGGCGCCCGTGGGCTTCCAGCCAAGGCTCCGGGTCGCCACGAGCCAGCACTTCCCGAGGGTCCGACCGACGTCCTTGCTGTGATTGGTGCCGACGCACTAGATCGAGTTATCGCTGATCAATGCCACCGCCCACTGCGGGTAGCCGCCGTAATCGGGTGCTCGCCTTATGAGCGACTCGACCCGGTGCGCGCTGCAATCCTCCTTTCTCACCCCGACGGTGCCCGACGGGGTGTTGACAACGGATTCGGGATCGTCGTAACCAAGGTCTCGCCCATCAACCGACCGCTAGTCGACCGCCTGGTAGCGGCTTTGGCCGAACAGTTGCCAGGTGTCCCGATTCACCTGATCGCCGACCAGCATGCCGGATAGTTTCTCCACATGATTAGGGGCAGCGTGAATCTCATTCCCGAGGCTCCCGCGGTCGTGATCCGGGACCTCGCTGTGGAAGCCGAGCGGCTTGGCTTCGATCGGTGCTTGGTTTACGACGAGGGCCTCGCCACGAGGGACGTATATGCCACCATGACAGCCATAGTCTTGGCCACCGAGAGGATGGCCATAGGTCCTGGGATCACCAATGCCTACACTCGCCATCCCGCGCAAACCGCGGCTGCTATCGCCACTCTGGACGAACTATCGGGAAACCGGGCCTTCTTAGGGATCGGAGCCGGCGGCAGTCTGACGCTTGACCCATTGGCCCTTAGTCGGGTGCGTCCCGTCGAGACGGTCCGCCAGACCATCTCTGCCTGCAGGAGGTTGTTCGCCGGCGAAATCGTTGATCTAGACGCCCCAACCTTCGCTATGCGGTCAGCCCACCTCGATTTCGCGCGTGCTGACCTGCCTATCTGGTTGGCCGGACGAGGCCCCTTGATGCTGGACCTCGGCGGGGCGGAGGCCGACGGGGTAATCCTTGACTTCGTCCACAAACCGTCGCTGGGCGACTACGTGGGACAGATTTGGTCAGGGGCGAAACGCACTGGAAACGAGCCCGAGATCTGCTACTCGACCATGATCGTCACTGACGACCAGACATTAGAGACGGTTCGACCCCACATGACGTACCGACTCGTCGACTCTCCAGAACTTGTTCAGGAAGCTATTGGCATGTCCCCGGATGATGCGGACCGGATTCGCAGCGCGCTCGCTGATGGCCTCGTAGCGGCAGCTCGGTACGTCCCCGACGAGTGGGTGCTGCCATTCGTGATTAGTGGCACCGTCGAACAATGCGCTGCCGAGCTGGTTGAGTTGACGACGGTTCACGGGATCGACGAGTTCATGATTCCTGTCTTTGACGTCCATACCGGCGCGGCCCTCCTAGAGATAGCGGCCCAGGCCCTCGCCGTCTCATGAACCCCCGAATAGGCGAGCCCTGCCAGACACGTCCAGCTGCCGAAGTCTTGGCCGAGAATGGCATTGGGGTCCCGCCCGTTGGCCCCCTCCCCGACCTATCCGACCCCCCCCATCCACCGGTTCTAAATCCTGTGGTCGAATCCTTGGTGAGGGTCGCGCATCCACGCATTCAACTGCTGGAGTGCTACCGGCGCGCCGGATGGCAGTCCGCCGTACCTGACTGCTGGCTCCGTCGCTCAGTAGCCGAACGGTTGGGCAGAGTGGCTGACGACCTCCCTGAAAGATGGGGCTTAGCCGTCTTCGACGGCTGGCGACCCTTTGATTTGCAGGCAGAGCTTTACCGCGCTGCCTACACCGATCCCAACCTGCCGCCTGGGTTCTTTGCCGAACCTGACGATGACCTGCTGAGACCGCCACCCCACCTGAGCGGCGGTGCGGTCGACCTCACTCTGACCGTTGATGGGATACCCCTTGGTCCGGGGACCGGTTTTGACGACCTCACGCCTTTGGCTCGCGTTGCCGCGCTAGAGCACCAGCCAGGCCCCAACCGGGACGTGCGTCGATTCCTCAACCAGGTAATGGCGAGTAAGGGCTTCGTTGTGTTCGACGGCGAGTGGTGGCACTTTGAGTACGGCACCCGACGGTGGGCTGCGATAACCGGCGGAACGCCTCAATTCGGACCAGCGGGACTGGCCGACTAATCGACCAGGCGCTACGGACTATCAAATAGCGAGAGACCAATCTGGTGTCATGACCCAAGATGCCCTCCTGGTCCCTTTCAGGAAGATCGGGTAGAAGCCCGGACGGACCGGATCGGTACCAACAATGAGATGGCCGACTATTTCCTCGCCGCTGATTCCTAATTTGTTCGTGCAACGACGATCTGTCTTCCGCTCAGCGTTCCTCGCGCCGATAGGCGATGCCCAACGCCGCCGGGGCCGGTGACGGCCGGTTCCGCGACCTGATCGAGATGGCCACAAGCACACCGACGGTCAGCAGGTAGGGCAGCATCGAAAGCAGGATGGGCGAGAAGTCCACGCCGAAGGTCTGGAGGCGGGTCTTGAGCGCCAGCGTGAGACCGAAGAGGAGCGCCCCGAGGGCCACCCGGCCAGACCGCCAGGCTCCGAAGATCACGAGGGCCACGGCGATCCAGCCCCGACCTGCCACCACACCCTCGGTCCACTGCGGTGTGATGGACAGCGTCAGGTAGGCACCGGAGGCGCCGGCCAGGGCCCCTCCAGTGGCAACGGCCCCCAGCCGCAGTCCGGCCACCGAGTGCCCGGCGGCATCGGTGGTCGGCGCCGACTCCCCGGCAGCCCTGACGGCCAGGCCCAGACGGGTCCGTCCCAGCACGAACCAGGCAGCAATGCCGGCCAGCACGGCCATGTAGACCAGCGGTGACTGCTGGAACAGCACCGGGCCGGCCCACGGGATGTCCGACAGCGGGCCCCAGTCCACCGGCACCAGCTCGGCGCCTGCCGGCTGGCCGACGGAACCCCTGCCCATGTAGGCGGCGAGACCGATTCCCAAGATGGCTAGGGAGAGTCCCGAGACCACCTGCTCGGCTCCCAGGACAACGGTGAACAGGCCGTGGAGCAGCCCGATGAGGGCACCTGCCGCGATGGCGGCGACCAGGGCCACCCACGGGTTGCCGGTCTGGAGTGCCACCACGAACCCGGTGACCGCTCCGATTGCCATCATCCCCTCGACGCCGAGGTTCAGGATCCCGGCCTTCTCCGTGATCATCTCGCCGAGGGCGGCCAGGTAGAGGAGGGCACCGAACGAGACCGTGGCCTCCAGCAGGCCGATGAGCGACGCCTCGGTCACGACTCCACCCCGGTCGATGGCGTCTCGACGGTGTCACCGGCCACCATCTGGATCCGGTAGCGACCCAGCACGCCGGCGGCGATGGCGCCGAAGAGTATGAGGGCCTGGAGGATGGTCGAGACCGACGACGACACCCCCATGGTCTGGATGCTCTGGCCACCTATCTGCACCGCGCCGAACAGCAGGGCCACGGCGGCGACGCCGGACGGGCGCATGAGGGCAAGGGCCGCCACGATTATCCCGGCAAAGCCGAAACCGTTGGAGAGGCCCTCCGTGATCCGATCGGCATTACCCGACAGCTCCACGCCACCGGCGAAGCCGGCCACACCACCGGAAAGCACCATTACGGTCAGGATCTTGCGCTTCAGGGAGATCCCGGCGTAACGGGCCGTGGCACCGGAGGATCCGGCCACCCGGAGCTCGTAGCCCCAGGCCGTACGGCTGACGGCCAGTCCGAACAGGGCGATGACGATCCCGGCCAGCACCACGCCCAAGTGCGCCCGCTCGAAGAGCGTGGGCAAGCGGCCGTTGTCGGGAAGCATCGGCGCCAACGGGAAGTTGTGCGAACCCGGGTCCTTCCAGCGGCCGTGGACGAGCCACTGGACCAGCCGTATGGCCACCTCGTTCAGCATGAGCGTGGTGATGATCTCGTTGACGCCGATCCGGGCACGGGCGATCGCCGGACCCAGGGCCAGCAGGCCACCTCCGACCACCGCTGCCGCCAGCATCGCTGTGACGAGGACCGGTCCCGGCCAACCGCCGCCGATCCTCGCCACCCAGGCGGCCCCCATCGCCCCGGCCATGATCTGGCCCTCGGCTCCGATGTTCCAGAGCCCCATGGACCCGGCCACCGCCACGGCCAGGCCGGCGAGGCCCAGGGGCACCGCCCGGTTGAGGGTCACCGACCATGCACGCGGATCTCCCAGCGAGGCATCGAACATCCGCGCGTAGACACGCAGCGGATCGTGGCCCGAGCCGAGCAGCAGGAACACCCCCACCGCGAGGGCAACCACCAGGCCCACGCCGAAGGCCAGTGGCTGGCCACCTCGTAGCACCTGATCGCGACGGGCGAGCACCGGCCACCTCATGCGGATGCCGCGCCCACCGGGGGGTGACCCACCATGGCCTCGCCGATCTCGTGGCGCCCAGCCAGCTCGGGATCGAACTCGGCGACGACCCGACCTCCGTGCATGACCAGGAGTCGGTCGGTCAGCGTCAGGAGCTCGTCGAGGTCCTCGGAGATCAACAGGATGGCGACTCCTGCCCCACGCTCCGCCACCAGCAGGTCCTGGATGGCCTTGACCCCCTGTACGTCCAGGCCGCGGGTCGGCTGGGCGGCCAACACCACCCCAGGTCGGCCGCTCAACTCCCGTCCGACCAGGAGGCGCTGCAGGTTGCCGCCCGACAGTCCGGCGATCGGCTGGTCGAGCGGTCCGGTACGCACTGCGAAGCGCTCCACGAGGTCCCGACAGTGCGCCACGGCCGCCTCGTGATCCAGAAACGGACCGCGCCTGTGGGTGGAGTAGGTACGGAGTATGGCGTTATCGGTGACGCTCAGGCGCGGAGCCAGACCCACACCCATCCGGTCCTCGGGTATGTAGCCCAGCCCGGCTCCGAACCGCTGGCGTGGGGTGGCCGCCGTGAGATCCATCCCGTCCATGTGCACGGTTCCACCGGTTGTCGGACGCAGCCCGGCGATGGCCTGGGCAAGCTCGCGCTGTCCGTTCCCGGCCACCCCGGCTATGCCGACGATCTCGCCGGCGCGGACCGTCAGGTCGACACCGTGCAATGCCTGGAGGCCCCGGTCGTCCAGGCACCCCAGGCCGACGACCTCCAACTTCGGCCCGCCGGCCACCACCGGTGGCGGACGTTCGCTGATGACCGGTGACGAACCCACCATGAGCCCGGCCAGCGCCGAGGAGTCTGTCTCGGACACCGGCAGCGAGGCTGCGACCGTCTCGCCACCACGGAGCACCGTGGCCTCGTCGCAGAAGCCGGTCACCTCGTGAAGCTTGTGGCTGATGAAGACCACCGTGCGGTCGTCGTCGGCCATGTGTCGCAGGATGCGGCCCAGTTCGTCGGCCTCTCCGGGGGTGAGCACCGCCGTCGGCTCGTCCAGGATCAGGATGCGGGCGTCGCGCCAGAGTGCCTTCAGGATCTCGACGCGTTGGCGCTCACCCATCGAGAGCTGCCAGACCGGACGGTCAGGCTCTGTGGCCAACCCGAAGCGTTCAGCCAGCTCGGCGACCGCCGACTCCACGGCCGGGCGACGGACGATGCGCTCTGCTGCGCCCAGCACCACGTTCTCGGCAACGGTGAACGACGGCACCAGTCGGAACTCCTGGTGGACCATTCCCACTCCGGCAGCCAGCGCATCGGATGGCGAGCGGAAGTGGTGGACGACCCCGTCGATCCGGACCTCTCCCTCGTCGGGCCGGTAGACGCCCGACAGCACGTTCATGAGCGTCGACTTCCCGGCACCGTTCTCTCCGAGGACGGCGTGCACCGTGCCGGTCCGGACCTTCAGGTGTGCACCTGCGTTGGCCACCACCCCGGGAAAGCGCTTCCAGATGCCGCTCAGTTCGACCGCCGGTGCCGGCGGGGCATCGTCGGGGGGTGGGTTCATCGGATCATCCGGTGTCGGGGCCGCAACTGGCAACCGGACGTGACGGCGCCGGCGGGTCGTCCCCGCCGGCGCCGGCTACGTCAGGAGGTGGGAATCAGCCGAGTGAACCGATCACCCCTTCGACGAATACGTCCATGCTGAGCATGGTGCCGTCGTCCAGGACGTCACCTGCCGCTACGTAGACGCTGCCATCCTGGGCGTTGATCGGACCCTGGAACGGGTGGAAGGAACCGTCGATGATCTGCTGCTTCCGCTCGGCGACCGCCGCCTTCACGGCTGCGTCGACATCGGCGGCAATGGGTGCCAGGTCGACGACGCCGTCGGCCATCGAACCCCAGTAGTAGCCACCCTCGTAGGTACCGTCCGTGGCCTGCCCGATGATCTCGGTGTAGCGCGGGCCCCAGTTCCAGACCGGAGCGGTGAGGTGCGCCGCTGGGGCATGTGCGCTCATGTCCGAGTTGTAGGCCACCCAACGGGCGCCTGCCGCCTCGGCCTTCTCGCCGGCTGCCGTGGAATCCTGGTGCATGGCGATCACGTCGGCACCCTTGTCCAGCATGGCCTGGGCGGAATCGCCCTCCACCACCGGATCGAACCAGGTGCTGGTCCAGACCACCTCGACCTGGGCGTCGGGGTTGACCTCCCGCACGCCGAGGGTGAAGGCGTTGATGCCCCGGATCACCTCAGGGATCGGGAAGGCGGCCACGTACCCGATGAGATCCGAGGACGTAGCCGAACCGGCGACCATGCCTGACAGGTAGCGGGGCTCGTACATACGGCCGAACGTGTTGCCGAAGTTGGTCCCGTTGGCCTTGTAGCCCGACACATGGTCGAACACGACGTCCGGGAACTCCTCGGCCAGGGCCTCCATGTCGTCCATGTAGCCGAACGAGGTGCCGATGATGAGGTTGAAGCCCTGCTCAATGAAGTCACGGGCGTAGTTGCCGAAGTCGGCGGTGCCCTCCGGGACGGTCTCGACAAATGCGGTCTCCACGCCGGTCTCAGCGGCCGCCGCCAGACGGCCCTGGTCGTGGGCGTACGTCCAGCCGGCATCGCCGACAGGTCCCACGTAGATGAAGGCCGCCTTGGTAGAGCTGTCGTCGTCCGACCCGCACGAGGCGGCGACGAGCGAAAGGCCCAGAACGACGGCCAGCAGGCCGAATAGGCTACGTCTCACTTTGGTTCTCCCTCCGGCCGAACCGGTCCGGACCCCAATGGTCCTAGATTCCCGGGCGCGGCGCGGTCGGCAGCATGCCACATGAGACCGGACGCCGCTTCCTCGTAGCCCGCAAGCAGGCCGTCGGTCAGGCGACAGTGAGTTGCAGCGAGACGCGGGTGGCACCGTTGGCAATGGCCGACCGGACCACCGCGTCCACAGTGTCCAGCACCGTCCCGGACTCCCCGCTGAGAGCGGTGCCGAACGGTCCCACCTCAACCGTCAGCCCGGCTGATTCGGCCACGTCGATGGCCACCCGGACGTGCGGGCCCGGCGATCCCTCGACAAAGGGCTCGATGGTGAACTCTGCGGCGATCTGCACGCCTGCATCATGGCCCATCAGGACCGTCGGTGCGTACGCCGTTCAGGCCTCCCATAGGAGGCGGGAGCGCTCGGCCAGGTCGCGGTGGGCGGCCGCAAGGTCGGTGCCAGCCACCTCCCCGTCGGCAACCACGATCCGACCCTCTACGAAGAGGTGCCTGACCCTGCGGTCCGGGCCCAGCACGAGGGCGGTGAGAGCATCGACCATGTCGCCCAGGTCGTCTCCCGGCCAGACGGCCAGGTCGGCCCGCATGCCGACCTCCAGCGATCCCACGTCGTCCATGCCCAGGCACCGGGCACCACCCCGCGTGCCGATCTCGACCACGTCAGCCGGCATGAGGGCGTCCGGACGGAGTTCCCGGAGTCGAGCCGTGTAGAGGGCCTGCCGCATCTCCCCGAACAGGCCTCCCACCTCGTTGGAGGCAACGCCGTCCACGCCGAGGCCCACCGGGCAGCCGGCGGCCCTCAGGTCGGTGACCCGGCACATGCCGGCCGCCATCCGGGCATTGGAGGAGGGACAGTGGGCCACGCCGGTGCCGGCGGACCCGAGTCGGGCCATCTCGTCGTCGGCTATGTGGATCCCGTGGGCCAGCCACACGTCGTCACCCACCCAGCCCCACTCGTCCAGCATCTCGACCGGTCGGCGACCGAACCGTTCCAGGCAGTGCTCCTGCTCCTCGACCGTCTCACAGAGGTGGGTGTGGAGGCGCAACCCGTGGCGTCGGGCCAGCTCCGCCGACTCCACCATCAGCCCGGAGGTGACCGAGAAGGGGCTGCACGGCGCCACGGTGACGTGGACCATCTCGCCGTCGTGATGGCGGGCGATCACCGACTCGGTGGAGGCCAGGATGGCGTCGCGGTCCTCCACCACGTGGTCGGGTGGTAGCCCGCCCCTGCTCTCCCCCAGGTCCATCGACCCGCGGGAGAGGTGCAGTCGAATGCCAACCTGGCGTGCGGCGTCCACGATGGCGTCAAATACGGTGTCGTCGCCACGGGGCACCAGGTAGTGGTGGTCCGATGCCGTGGTGCAGCCGGTGGCCGCCAGCTCGCCCAGTCCCACGAGGGCAGCGGCCCGCACGTCGTCGACCGAGAGCCGACCCCAGACCGGGTACAGCTCGACCAGCCACCCGAAGAGGTCGCACCCGACGGCCCGGCCCCGGGTCATCCACTGGTACAGGTGGTGGTGGGTGTTGACCAGGCCGGCGGTGACGATGTCGCCGTCGCAGCGGACCACCTCGTCCCCCGGCTCGGCAGCGATGGTCCCCATTCCCACGATCCGGCCGTCGGCGATGGCCACGTCACCCGGGTGACGGGCCCCCCGCAGCACCAGCCGGCGGCTCATGCCCACCGGCCCCACAGCACCTGCCTGTCGCTCACGCCGACCAGCCTCGCATCGTCGGTCGGCTCACGGGGTCCAACCGGCGAACGTGTCGATCATGAGGCGGACGTCGGGGCCCAGCGGGTACAGGATCGGGCAGGTACAGCCGTCGGCCATGTACTGGGCGACCTTCTCGCGCACCTCGTCGGCGGTGCCCGCCGCGCAGATCATCTGCACGATGTCGTCGGGTACCAGCTTCGAGGCGGCCTCGACCTGTTCGTGGGTGGCCGGCCAGGTCAGCACCCTGCCGATCTCCTCGAGCAGCGACTCGGGTACTCCGGAGGCCTTCATGATGTGCGGCTGCTGGCCCAGGTACTGGGTGACCATGAGGCGAGCTCCGTCCAGGGCCTCGGCGCGGGTCTCGGCCACCGAGCACACCACCAGTTGTGGGCGGTCCAGGTCGTCCATCGACCGACCGGCGCGGGCCGCACCATCGGCCAGGCGGTCCATGGCCCGCCGGTTGTACTCGGGCGACACCAGGTAGTTCAGGACCACGCCGTCGGCGATCTCACCGGTCAGCTCCAGCATCTTGTCGCCGGTAGCGCCGATGTAGATCGGGACGTCCTTGGGTCGGCGTTCCTGGTAGACGTAGTCCAGCTCGACGCCGTCAAGGTGCACGAACTCGCCGTGGTAGGTCACCGTCTCGTCGGCCAGCAGGGCCCGGCAGGCCTCCACGGTCTCCCGGATGGCCAACAGCGGCCTACGGCGATCAACACCGACCTTGGAGGCCAGCGGCTCCCACCAGGCGCCGATGCCCAGGATGATCCGCCCCGGTGCCAGGTCGTCCAACGTCGAGAAGGTGGATGCCAGCCGGGCCGGGTTGCGGGTCCAGCAGTCCACTACGCCGGAGCCGATCGTGATGGTCTCGGTGTTGGCGGCGAACGCCGCCATTGGCACGACGGCATCGCGGACGAGGCGCGAATCGGCCTGCCAGACGGCCTCGAAGCCGCGTTCCTCGGCGTATCGGGCGTACTGGATCGCCTCCGTTATCGGGTGGGCATCCTGCATGTAGATGGCCAGCCGGGTCATCGGTTCCTCACCTTCTGGAAGTCATCGTCAGAGTTCATGCGTCGTCGATCCGGCGGTGCAGGCGCACCGCCTCCTCGGCGGCCCGGGCCCTGATCTCGTCGGGGTCCACGCGGGTGGGGCATCCGTCGACCAGCACGGGCTCGCCGTCCACCTCCACGGTGAGTGGCCCCACGCCCGTGGTGAAGGCCAGGTGCCACGGGTCCATGTCCGCATACGACCAGGTCACCCGGTCGGAACGGGCCTCGGGGAAGAGGTCCCAGCCGGTGGCCAGCCAGCCCCAGGCCACCTCCGGCGAGGCGGTCACATCATCCTCCCGGTGTCGCACGTAGGCCAGCCGGAACTCGTCGAGCATGTCGGCACCGATGCCGTCGGAACCCAGCGCCATCGGGTTGGCGAATCGGGCGGGGCGGGCGTAGCCGACGGCATTGTTCATGTTGGACCGCGGGTTGTGGACCATCGTCCCGGCCAGGCCGTGGTCGTCGGGAAGGTGGACACCGTGGACGAGCATCCAGTCGTCGGCGGCCAGGTCTCGGAGTCGGTCCACAGCGTCTGCGTCCCCGGGCCCCTCGGCAACGTGTACGTGGACGCCCACGCCCATCTCCGCCGCCAGGCCGGCGGCAGCCTCCAGGGTCCCGTCGGTGCAGGTGAAGGCCGCGTGCACGCCGACCATCCCGCGACCCCCATCGCGCAGGAACCGTTCGTTCTCCGCCAGGCCCCGGAGTGCTCCATCGGCTCCGTGCCGATCTGTGATCCCGTAGGCACAGTTCACCCGGACCCCCACCTCGGCGCAGGCATCGGCGATGACCGTCAGCGAGCCCTCGATGGCCTCTGGCGACTCGTGGTGGTCGATCACCGCCGTGCAACCCCGCTCGAGGGCCTCCAGGGCACCCAGCATCGCCGACCACCGGATCGACTCCAGGTCCAGCGCCCGGTCCAGGCGCCACCACACCATCTCCAGGATCTCGACGAAACCGGACGGGGTACGCGGCGGCGCGGGCATGCCGCGCGCCAGCGCCGAGTAGAGGTGGTGGTGAGCGCAGACCAGGCCCGGCGTCTGGTTCGGGGCCAGGCCTGATCCGATGTCAGCAGCCATCAGGCTCCACGTCCGTCCCAGTCGGCCCAGTGTTCCTGCTGGCCGGGAGCGGTCATCGGCAGGCTGTGACGCCACTCACCGTCGTGGGCGTGCAGAGCGGCGGCCACGGCCCCGGCCGTCGGCACCAGGCCGATCTCGCCCACGCCCTTGATGCCGTAGGGCGAGTCAGGCTGTGGCGACTCGATCAGGCGCACGTCGACGTCCGGCATGTCCTTGGGGCGGATGATGCCGAGGCTGCGGAGGGTCTCGTTGCACGGCCGGGCATCGGCGTCGGCCGGGAATCCCTCGGTGAGGGCGTAGCCGAGTCCCATGTGGACCGACCCCTCGACCTGGCCCTCGCAGAGCATCGGGTTGACGGCCCGGCCCACGTCGTGGGCGGCCACCACCAGGTCCACGTCACCTGTCTCCGGGTCCAGAACCACCATCTGGGCGGCGTACCCGAACGTGGAGTGGATGATCGGGTTCTCCACCCCATCGCTCATCGAGTTCGTCCAGTCCACCCGGTATTCGCCCTGGTAGTCGACGCCGGTCCGACAACCGTCGGCGATGGCGACCCGGCAGGCATCGGCGACGGAGCCGGCCCCCATGAGCGTCCCGCGGCTGCCGGTGGTCTGGCCGGCACCCAGTTCCCTGGTGGTGTCCACGATCACGTCGACCAGGTCGGGGTCCACGCCGAGTTCCTCGACGGCCACCTGTACGACCACGGTGTCGATGCCCTGGCCCATCTCAGTCCAGCAGTGCCGGACCTCGATCCGTCCGTCGTGGCGGAAGTGCACCACAGCCCTGGCTATCTCCTTGAAGCCGTTGCCGAGGCCGGAGTTCTTGAGGCCCAGGCCCAGGCCGACCGGCAGGCCGCCGGCCACCGCGTCGTCGTAGGCCTCCTTCACGTCGTCCAGGCAGGCCCGGGCGCCGAGGCAGCCGTCATCCATGATCTGGCCGGGACCCCAGACGGCACCGGGCGTGATGACGTTGCGGCTCCGGATCTCCCATCCGGATATCCCCACCTTCTCGGCGAGGCGGTCCATGACACCCTCCATGGCGAACTGGGCCTGGTTGGCACCGAAGCCCCGGAACGCCCCGCCGATCGGGCTGTTGGTCCTCACCGCCGTGGCCTCCACGTCGATGGTGGGCAGCAGGTAGGGGCCGCCGGCGTGTCCGGCCGCCCGCTCCAGGACCTTCATCCCCACAGATGCGTACGGCCCCGAATCGCCGATCATCCGGGCCCAGAGGCCGGTCAGCATCCCTTCGGCGTCGCAGCCCGCCCGGTAGGCCATCCGGATCGGATGGCGCTTGGGGTGCATGAGGAGCGATTCCTCGCGCGACAACGTGCACTTCACGGGCTGCTCCAGCAGCCAGGCGGCCAAAGCCGTGTGGGCCTGGTTGGACATGTCCTCCTTGCCGCCGAAGGCCCCACCATTGGACACCAGCTCGACGGTGACCCGGTCGGTGTCGACGCCGAGCACCGACGCGATCTGGTTGCGGTCGTCCCAGACGCCCTGTCCGCCGGAGTAGACGTACAGTCCGCCGTCACCTGTCGGCACGGCGAGGGTGGACTCGGGCTCCACGAAGGCGTGCTCGATGCGCTGGGTCTGGAAGACCTCGTCGACGACGTGGGCCGAGCCGGCCAGGGCGGCCTCGACGTCGCCGCGGGCGTACGTCGACACCGAAAGCACGTTTCCGTCCAGTCCCCAGACAGCGTCCTCGTCAGCCGTAAGGGCCACCACCGGGTCGCTGTAGACGGTCAGCGGAGCCAACTGGACGTCAATCAGCATCGCCGCCCGACGGGCGGTCTCCCGATCATCGGCCACGACCACGGCCAGCACGTCTCCCAGGTAGGAGGTCCGACCACCCTCGGGGATCATCACCGGCCAGTCCGTGTGGATGATCCCCACCCGGTGCTTCCCCGGTATGTCGGCGGCTGTCAGCACCCTGTGGACACCGTCGACGGCTTCTGCTGCCGTGGTGTCGATCCGCACCACGTCGGCACGGGCGTGGTCGGCGAGGCGGAGCGCTGCGTGCAGCAGGCCCTCGGGCGACATGTCGTCGATGAAGGGGCGGTCTCCGAGGCTCAGCTCGGTGGCCTCCACCTTCACCCCGCTGGTCCCGATGCCGCCGCGGGGCATGGCCACCGGGATCTCGCCCGATGCCAGGGATTCGACTGCGTCCAGGATCTTCACGTAGCCGGTGCACCGGCAGAGGTGGGCGCCCAGGTGGCGGGACGCATAGTCACGGGTAAGGGCGGTGCCCTTCTTGGCCACGAGGGCCTTGGCACGCATGACGATGCCCGGCGTGCAGAAGCCGCACTGCAGGGCGCCATGTGCGGCGAAGGCAGTGGCGTAACGTTCCCGCTCAGCGTCCGGCAGGCCCTCCAGGGTCGTGATCGAAGCACCATCGGCCTTCTCCATCGACGTCTGGCAGGCGATCCTGGCCTTCCCGTCGACCAGCACGGTGCAGCAGCCGCACTGACCCGACGGCGCACAGCCGTCCTTGGGCGAGGTGACGCCCAGCTCGTCGCGCAGGGCGGCCAGCAGGTGGGGGTGGTCGACGGAGGCCTCTACCGGCCTTCCGTTCAACTCGAAGCTCGTCACGACCCTTCCTCTTCCGGCTCAGCGGTGGACTCCACGTTGTCATCCAGGGCCGCACGGACACCGGCAGGAACCTCCGGCCCCCGCTGGGCGGTGATCCGACCGTAGACCTCGGGCCTGCGATACCTGTGGAAGTCGAACAGCGTCCCGGTGTACCCGGCGCACAGGTCCAGGTCCACCTCAGCCACGGCCAACTCGTCACCGTCGGTGGTGCACAGTGCGGCGATCTCGCCCGATGGGGCGACGATGGCGCTCTCCCCCAGCAAGGCGCACCCCTCTTCCTCGCCGGCCTTGGCCACGCCTACAACCCACATGCCGTTCTGGTAGGCGCCGGACTGCAGGACGAGGTGGTTGTGGAATCCCTGCAGGCGGTCCTGGGCAGGATCCGGGGCGTAGTGGATGGGCGTGTTGTATCCGATGAGGGCCAGCTCGCACCCCTGGAGTCCGAGCACCCTGTAGGTCTCGGGCCAGCGGCGGTCGTTGCAGATGGCCATGCCGACCACCCCGCCGAACGCCCCGTGCACGGCGAAGCCGTCGCCCGCCTCGAAGTAGTACCGCTCCAGGTGCTGGAAGGCCCGCCACGGCTCGTGCTCGGAGTGGCCCGGCAGGTGCACCTTGCGGTACCGGCCGACGATCGAACCGTCCCGCTCGACGAGGATCGCCGTGTTGTAGCGGTGGCCGGCCGACGTCAGCTCTGCATAGCCGAGGTGGAACCCCACCCCCAGGCGCCTGGCCTCGTCGAAGAGGGGTCGGGTGTCCGGGCCCGGCATCTCGGTCTCGTAGAAGTGGTCGGCGTCGGCCAGGTCGTCCACCCACCACCTGGGAAAGAAGGTGGTGAGGGCCAGCTCGGGGAACACCACCAGGTCGCAACCTGCCGCAGCACCGGAGCGGAGCAGCGCCACGAGTCTCTCCACCACCTCGGGCCGGGCGTCGGCCAGCTGGATCGGACCCATCTGCGCTGCGCCCACCGTCAACACCCGGCTCATGGTGCGCCCTCCGCCCCGTCGGTCGAAGCACCGCCACTCCCGTCCGGAGCGCCGGTCGTCGAGAGGTCCATCGCGTCCAGTGCCAGCATGCTCCCCAGTAGGACGTCGGCGCCGGCCACCAGGTCGTCAGGCTCGGTGTACTCGGCCGGGTTGTGGCTGATGCCGTCGCGACTGGGTACGAAGACCATGCCTGTCGGACAGAGTCGGGCCATCATCTGGGCATCGTGTCCGGCACCCGACGGAAGCCGCTTCACGGAGTGGCCCAGCTCGGTGGCGACCGCAGCGACGGTGTCGACCACCCGGTCGTCGAACGCCACCGGCTGGAACCTGGCCAGCGTGCGCTCCTCTACGGTCACTCCCTCGGCGGCCGCGGCTTCGGCCACGAACCGGGCCAGGTCGGCCTCCGCCTCCCCCAGGAGGGCCTCATCCGTGTTGCGGAGGTCCACCGTCAGCCTGGCGCTGGCGGCGACGACGTTGACCAGGTTCGGGTGGAGCTCCAGGCTCCCGACGGTCGCCACCTGGCGGCCACCCATCCGGATCGCCAACTGGCGCACGTAGGAGGCGATCAGCGCCGCCACGTAGCCGGGGTCGTGGCGAAGGTCCATGGGCGTGGTGCCCGCATGGTTGGACTGGCCGGTGATGGCCAGCTCCGTCCATGAGATTCCCTGCACCCCGGTCACGGCCCCGATCGTGACCCCATCGGCCTCCAGCACGGGCCCCTGCTCCACATGGAGCTCCACGAATGCCCGGGGGGCGGAGCCGGGGCACGGCGAGGTTCCCCGGTAGCCGATTCGGTCCAGCTCCTCGCCCAGGACCGCTCCGTCGATGCCCACGACGTCCAGGGCCTCCTCCAACCCCATGCCGCCCGCGTAGACGAGGCTGCCGAGCATGTCCGGTTGGAACCGGGCGCCCTCCTCGTCGGTGAAGAAGGCGACCGCGAAGGGATGCTCCGTCGTGATCCCGTGCTGTTCGAGGGTCTCGATCACCTCGAGGCCTGCCAGCACCCCGAGGTTGCCGTCGTAGCGGCCGCCCGTCCGGACGGTGTCTATGTGGCTCCCGGTCATGATCGGGGGGCCGTCGGTGCGCCCGGGCCGCACGCCCACGACGTTGCCGATGCCGTCCATGCTGATGTCCAGGCCCAGGTCGGTCATCCAGGCCACGACGAGGTCACGGCCGTCCCTGTCCTCGTCGGTCAGGGCCAGGCGGCAGGAGCCGCCCCCCTCGATCGGACCGATGGTGGCCAGGTCGTTGATGCGGCGCACCAGCCGATCCCCGTCGATGTGCAGGTCGCTCACCGATCGACTCCCGCCTGTGCTTCGGCCAGGGCAATGTCGGCCGGGCGTACCGGTACACGGGCCAACTCCAGGCCCGTGGCGTGGCGCAGGGCACCGACCACCGCGGCGGTCGAAGAGATGCAGGGCGGCTCCCCGATCCCCTTGGCCCCGAAGGGTGCCCCCGGTTCAGGTTGTTCTATGAGGGCCGCTATCTCCACCGGTGGCATGTCCAGGGCGGTCGGCACCAGGTAGTCGGTGAACGATGCGTTGCGGATCCGGCCGCCATCGACCAAGACCTCCTCCATGACGGCCAGCCCGACGCCCTGCGCGGCACCACCCTCCAGTTGTCCGACGGCCTGGACCGGGTTCAGCACCCGTCCCACGTCCTGGGAGGTGGTCAGCTCCACGACCCGCACGAGGCCGAGGTCCGGGTCCACGTCGACGATGGCCCGGTGGGCGGAGACCGCGAACGAGACGTGCGCATCGCCCTGGCCGTCATGATCCAGCGGCGACGTCGGGGCGTGGCGATAGACGACGTCGGCCGACAACGGTTCCGCGGTGGCTTCGGCCAGGTCCACCGACACGCTCCCGGAGAGCGACTCCACCCGACCCTCCACCAGGACCAGGTCATCGACCGGTACGTCGTGGGTCACCGCCACGCGGGCCACGACGGCGGCCCGAACCTCCTCGCAGGCCTTCTGCACGGCACCTCCCGACATCCATGACTGGCGGCTGGCCGAAGTGGAGCCGGCCGACCCGATGCCCGTGGTCTCGACCGGGGCGAGGACCACCTCGTCCACCCCCAGCACCTCGCTGGTGATCTGGCCGATCAGGGTCACGAAGCCTTGTCCCACCTCGGCACAGGCACACGTGATCGTCACCACGCCGTCGCGCAGCTCGCACCGGGCGGCCGACGAGTCGTCGAAGCCCTCCGAGAACATGAGGTTCTTGAACCCCACGGCCAGCGCCTCGCCACGCACCACGTGGTCGGCGTCGGCGGTACGTCCGGCACCGCCCGGCCTGGTCATGGGCTCGTCGGACCTCACGGCTGCCGACGGATGTTCCGCGCACGTCCGGATGACCTCGGCCACCGGGAGCGTGCCGGTCAACACCTGTCCGGTGAGCAGGCGGTCACCGGGTGCCAGCGCGTTCTTCAGCCGGAGGTCGATCGGGTCCATGTCCAGGGCGGTGGCCAGGCGGTCCATCTGGGCCTCGTGGGCCATGCAGGTCTGGACCGCCCCGAATCCCCGCATGGCCCCGCACGGTGGGTTGTTGGTTCGTACCACCACGCCGTCGACGTCGGCCGACGGAACCCGGTAGGGCCCGGCAGCGAAGCAGGTGGCGTTGGCGATCACCGCACCGCTGGAGGAGGCGTACGCCCCGCCGTCGAGGAGCAGCCGGGCTTCCACCCGGACGAGCGTGCCGTCGGGCTCGGCGTGGTGTCGGTACCACATGCGGGCCGGGTGCCGGTGCACGTGACCGTGGAAGCTCTCGTGGCGTGAGTAGACCATCTTCACCGGCCGACCGGTGTACAGGGCGAGCATGCAGAGGTGGACGTGCAGGCTGAGGTCCTCCCGGGCGCCGAACGCCCCGCCCACGCCGGCCAGGGTCAGCCTGACCAGGTCGGGGTCCATGCCCAGGCAGTCGGCCACCTGGTCGCGGTCAACGTGGAGCCACTGGGTGGCGATGAACAGGTCGACTCCGCCGTCGGCGGCCGGAACGGCCAGCCCGGACTCCGGTCCGAGGAAGGCCTGGTCCTGCATGCCCACCTCGTAGGTGCCCTCCACCGTCACCAGGCCCTCACGGTCGGCAGCCGACGGGTCGCCGTGGCGCAGGTGGATACGACGGATGAGGTTTCCGTCCGGGTGGATCGGCGTCGCCGTCTCCGCCCGGGACGGGTCCACGAGCGGCTCGGTCACCTCGTACTCGACTTGTATGGCGTCGAGTGCCCGACGAACGGTGTCGGGATGGTCAGCGGCCACGATGGCCACCGGTTCGCCCGCGTAGCGCACCACATCGCCGGCCAGCACCGACTGGTCGAGGTGCTCCAGGCCGAAGGTGGCCCTCCCGGGCACGTCGGAATGCGTCAGGACGGCGTGCACGCCGGTCACGGCCACCGCCGGTCCCACGTCGATCGACGAGATCCGGGCTGAAGGGTGGGGCGACCGCAGGGTGCCGCCCCAGAGCATCCGGTCGTGCCGGAGGTCACTGGAGAAGGCGAAGGCACCAGTCACCTTGGGGATCGCGTCAGGGCGCCGGACGCTCTCCCCGATCCCGGAGGGGCGGGTCCGCCCACGAGTCTGCGTGGCCCGGACCTCACTCATGAGCAGGCCTCCCGCCGCATGGCAGCCGCCCGGTCCACGGCTTCCAGGATCCGGCCATAGCCGGTGCACCGGCACAGGTTGCCGCTGATGGCCTCGCGCACGGTCAGGTCATCGGGATCCGGTTCCTCGCACAACAGGGCATCCACGGCCATGAGCAGCCCCGGGGTGCAGAAGCCGCACTGGACTGCGCCGGCCTCCACGAATGCTCGTTGAACGTAGGCCAACGGTCCGACCTCGCCACCGGCATCCGACAGACCCTCCACTGTGGCGACATCGCGGTCGGCGGCCGCGGCAGCAAGCACCAGGCAGCTGCAGACCAGGTCGCCGTCAAGGAGGACCGAGCAGGACCCGCACTCCCCCTCCTCGCAGGCGTTCTTGGATCCAGGGAGGCCCAGGCGTTCCCGTAGGACGAACAGGAGGCTCTCACCGGCATGACCGTCGATCACCTCCACAGGCCGGCCGTTGACGGTGAGGCGGTACGGATCGGTTCTCACGCCGCCTCCTCTCCGACCATGCCGAAGGCCCGGACCAGGGCGCGACGGGCCATCACCCCGACGACGTGCCTGCGGTAGGCGGCCGTTCCCCGGTGGTCGTCGATGGGGCGGGCGGCATCGGCCACCAGCTGGCCGAACCGATCCACATCGCCAGCCGTGGGCGGTCGTCCACCCTCCCAGTCGATACGGCCGCCGATCATCACCTCGGCCTCGGTGGCCCGCAACGGAACCGGGGCCACGGATCCCAGGCCGACCCGGACCGTCCGTCCGAAAGGGTCGACCACGAGGGCGAGGGAGGCCACCGAGATGACCATGGCATTGCGGGGCCCGACCTTCATGAACTCCTGGGGGCCGTGCAGAACCGGGACCCTCACGGCGACGATCAGTTCACCGGCGGACAGGGCGTTGGCCTTGACGCCTACGACGAACTCGTCGAGGGGAAGATGCCTTTCGCCGTCGGAGGAGCGGAGTTCGACCACGGCATCCAGGGCGACGAGCACCGGCAGCATGTCGCCGGCCGGCGACGCCGTCGCCAGGTTTCCGCCGATGGTGCCGGTGGCCCGGATCTGCGGTGAACCGACCGTACGGGCGGCCTGGCCAAGGGCCGGTGCGAGGGCGCCGAACCCGGGATCGGCCATGTCCGCATAGGTCATCCCGGCGCCGATTCGCAGGACGTCCCCCTCGCGGGTCCACCCCCGAAGCTCAGGGACCCGGTCGATCGCCACCACGTTGCCGATGCTGTGGTCCCCCCGGTTCACCTGGACCATGAGATCCGTGCCCCCGGCCAGGACGGTCGCGGTCGGATCAGCGGCCAGGGCCGCACAGGCATCGTCCAGCGTGAGCGCGATGGTCATTGTCACCCCGCAATGCTCCCGCCCGACATCTCCCGCGTCAACATTTTGTCAATCTTATTACCTTGGCTAGGGTTCTGGCGTGAACCGGCCCGTGCATCCCCTCGTGGAGGCGATCCAGCCGATAGCCGATGCCCTCGGCTGCACCATCCTGGCCCTCGGAGAACTGACTGAGTCCGACCTACCACTGGAATGGGAGGGCGAGGTGGTCGGTGGCCTGAGGCGACCCGACCTGCACTGTGCCCTGGACACGCTGCTGACAGCGGCCGAGCACGAGGTCGGGCTCCCATGCGTCGAAATGGACCGGTCCCAGAAGCAGGGAGCGGTTGCGCTGCTGAACGACTGGGGGGCGTTCACGCTCCGGAAGTCCGTCGAGGACGTAGCCGAGGCCCTCGGGGTGAGCCGCTTCACCGTCTACAACTACCTGGAGCGTGCCGAAGCCGGCGATTAGGCACCCCGACCCGGGCTGCCATCGCTGCCACCGGTACGGTCCAGCACCATGGACGACGCCACCCAACCTGATAACCGACAGGCCACCCACGACGACGACCTGGCCCGGGTCGACGCCGTCGGGCTGGCCTCCATGATCCGCGCCGGAGACCTATCGGCGGTCGAGGCCGTGCAGGCCACGATCGACCGCATACAGCGTCTCGACGGAGACCTGAACGCGGTCATCCACCGCCAGTTCGAACAGGCCCTGGAGCTGGCAGCCTCCGACGACCTCCCCACGGGGCCGTTCCGAGGCGTTCCGATGCTCATAAAGGACCTTTGGGCCGAGGAGGCCGGCCAGCCCCAGCACGGCGGGATGCAGGCCCTGAAGGACGCCGGGTTCACCGCCGACTCCGACTCAAACCTCATCATCCGCTACAAACAGGCGGGCTTCATCAACGTAGGTCGCACCAACACGCCGGAGCTGGGCCTCGTCGCCACAACCGAACCCCTCGCCTACGGCCCCACGCGCAACCCCTGGAACCCCGACCACAGCCCCGGCGGATCCTCCGGCGGGGCCGCCGCCGCGGTGGCCTCGGGCATGGTCCCGGCCGCCAACGCCAGCGACGGCGGCGGCTCCATCCGCATCCCGGCAGCCATGTGTGGGCTGGTCGGCCTCAAGCCATCCAGGGGTCGGATCTCGCAGGGCCCAAAGGAGGAATGGAGCTTCTCCTGCCAACATGTCGTGACCCACACGATGCGCGACACCGCTGCCATCCTGGACGCCTGCGCCATCCCCTTTCCCGGGGACGGCGTGGTGGCCCCCGACCACGGACGGCCCTACGCCGACCGGGTCGGCTGGGATCCGGGACGACTTCGCATAGGCCTGATGCCGGACAACCACCGGGTACCCACGCATGCTGACTGCGAGGCGGCCACCCGCATGACAGCCGACCTGCTGGCCGACATGGGCCACGACGTGGTCGAGTCACGGCCCGAGGCATTCGGACAGATCGGGGAGATGAAGGAGCTCGTATGGGCTTTCACCCTGAACTGGGGCGTGGGAGCCGTCGTGAGCATCGAGACCCTGGGTGCCAGGCTGGGGCGCACGATCACGGCCGACGACGTGGAGCCCGGCACCTGGTTCCTCGCCGAGCGCGGCCGCGGGATCACCGCTCCCGACTACGCCAGGGCACAGGCCGTCATGGGCACATGGCGCAGGGCGCTGGCAACCTGGTGGGAGGACTTCGACCTGCTGCTCACCCCGACCACGGCCGATCCGCCGCCCCACCTCGGCCAGCTCACCCCAACCCCCGACGACCCGGTCCGTGGCTCCAAGGAATCCATCCCCTACTCAGTGTTCACCGCACCGTTCAACACCTCGGGCCAACCAGCGATCTCGCTGCCGCTCGGCTCCTCTGACGGCCTACCTGTCGGGGTTCAGCTGGTCGCCGCCTATGGACGTGAGGACCTGCTCATCGCGGTCGGGTCGCAGCTCGAGGCCGAGGTTCACTGGTCGAAGAACAGGGCGCCCATCCACGCCTGACCTCCGGGACGGGAACGCTAACGCCCCATCGATCGAAGACGAGAATGCCCGGCAGGCCGACGAAACCGCTCGTGTCGACAGTCATGACGGTCCTGCCCGAGGCCAGCGCCGTCGCAGCCACAATCAGAGTGCCGACCGCGTGGGCTCCCGACCCCGCAGGGTGTGTGCAAGCAGCACTGCGTGCCTGTGCGCAACATCGAGGTCGTACTCAGGCGTCGAGTACAGCAGTGCCGGCCGACGAGAGGTCCACTACCGGCGGCTCGGTGGACCACGGGAAGTTGATCCACCTTTCGGTGTGGCGCCAGACGTACTCGCAGTCGACTGTCGACTGCGGCTTCTGGTACAGCACAGCGGATCGCACCTCGGCCACCTGGGCCAGCGCCGTCTCGCGCACCAAGGCCAGGGTGTGCCCGGTGTCTGCCACGTCGTCGACGATGAGGATCCGCTTGTCCCCCAGGTCCACCCAGTCCACGTAGGGCGGGAGGATCACCGGGATGTCCAGCCGCTCGTCCACGCCTGTGTAGTACTCGACGTTCATCACGTAGAGGTTCTTGACCGCCAGGGCGTAGCCCAGCGAACCGGCCACGAAGAGTCCGCCGCGGGCGATGCACAGGATCATGTGGGGCCGGTAGCCATCCTCGGCGACCATCCTTGCCAGCTGGCGGACCGCCGTCCCGTAACCGGTCCAGTCCATCTCTTCCCGCTCGGCCACCGCTGCTCCCATCATGTGCCGTGGCGAGACCCTGATTCGGGCGTCGCCTTGGCCGGGAAACCTACCCCGCGAACCCGGCTCGATCACCGGTCGGCCGAGGCTCAGTCGTAGGTGGCGGCGACCCTCCACACGCCACCCTCCAGCACGACCAGGCGGGCAGTCCCGTCGGCCGTCACCATCTGGAGGCGGGCGCTGCGCCTCCGGCGCTCCGGATCCCACCATCGCTCGTCCAGCGGCCACGGACCTGCCCATGCCACCACTAGGTCCCTAGCCCTAGTGACCGTCGACTCATCCGGGGCGGGAGGCGACAGCAGCAGGTGCGGTGGTGCCGACAGCGCTCCCCGCCCGTCGACCGCCACCATTCGACCAGCTGCGTCGCGGACCTCCACGGTGGCCGGATCCACGTGGACCGCTGCTGGAAGGGGGCCGGGCAGCATCCCCGGCCACGGTGGCCCATCGGCCTCTACGGCCACCACCCGGGACGGGTGGTCGGACCCGTCGCCCTCCCTCCGGACGAACGGCACCAGGGCCAGGCACTCCCCCGGATCCCGGCCGCCACGCCACTCCGGCACCCGCACCGACCCAGGCCCCATCAGGCCCTCCACCCGGGTACAGGCCCGGGCCGCCCGCTCGTCGGCTGCCGACACTCCACCCCAGAAACCCTGCTGGCGGCCGGTGGCCGGCACCACCTCGTCAGGAACGAGGACCAGTCTGGTGATCCCCGACGTGGGCCGGGTCGCCGGTGGCCCGTGGAGCCACCCCTCCAACTGCCATCGCACCCGGTCCGCCACCGCTCCCGAGCCCAGCACGCCCTCGTCTCGCCATCGCCGGGCCAGCCTCTCCCCGTGCTCCGTCTCGGCCTCGACCATCACCAGGGTGCAGGCCAGGCCACGATCCGAGAGCCGGCCATGGAAGGCCTCGGCCAGGGACCGGGCGGCGAACGCCGCCTGGTCCACCCGCTCCACCGGTGGATCGAAGGCCACGGACACCGCCAGGTCCGGCGGTACCGGTCTCGGGTCCGGTGGCCGTCCATCGATCCCGGATGCCAAGCGGTGGGCGTCGCGTCCCTCGGCTCCGAAGCGGGCAACGACGTCGGCGGCGGGCAGGGTCACGAACGCACCCAGGGTGTCGAGCCCCAGGCGGGTCAGGACGTCCACCAGCGCCGGACGCCCCAGCACAGCGACCGGCAGCGGGGCAAGGAAGGCGGGTACCCCACCTGGCGGAACCACCACCGCCCCACCCCCGTCGACGACCGAGGCATCGGCCGCTCCAGCAGCCAGGCCGGCGGCGAACCTCCCATCGGCAATTCCGATCCCGCACCCCGGATGTCCGGCCGGCGATCCCATCAGGTCGTCCAGGGCCGCTACCACCAGCCGGGTGGTCCTGCGCACGAGATTCGCCTCACCACCGGATAGGCGGACCGGGCCCCTCACCCCGAAGGCGCACGACCCCGGACGCCACGCCTCCAGCCACGGGGTGACGTCTTCGAGGGCTGCCGCCACCGCCTCGAAGCGACGGGCCTCCCGGGAATCGTCACGCTCCAGCACCCGGACCTCCGGACACCGGAACTGGGCTTCCCGCAACCGTTGTCCCCGGGCCACCCCAGCCCCCCGGGCGGCAGGCGTGGTTGCCACCACCCGACCGGAGGCCAGGACCAGAGCAGGCTCCACCGGCCCGACCCCCAGGGCCGTCAACGGCCAGTCGGGACACCGGACCACCAGGGTCCTGACACCGGCATCGACAGTCGCTGCACCGCTCATGCTCCGCCGGTCGTCCCGTCCGGGCCGGGCAGGAGCAGCTCCGTGCGACGACCGGTGGATTCCATACCCCGACCGGATGCGGTCACGCCCGCCCGACGGGACCACAACCGGCCGTGCCCGACATCGGGTCCGGTCCAGGTGGCCCCACCCACGACCAGGCGCAGGTCGAGTCGATCGGGCCACGGGCCGTCTCCGAGGTGGAACAGCACCGAACCCCGTTCCCGACACCGGGCGGCCAGTCGACGGACGTCGACTGCCCCGACACGGTGTCGGGGCGCCACCATGACGAGGTCGAACGCCCCCACCAGGGTGGCCACCACCGGCCCCCACCCCGTCGGGTCAGGGGCGTCCACCGCCACCAGGCGCTCCATGGCCAGGCCCTGTCCGGCCGCCGCCGCCAGGCCCAGGTCCGGGTCCCCGACCACGGCGATCCAGGATCCGGCGGCCGTGGCCCGGACCACCAGGGCTATGGCCAGGGAGCGGGCTCCCACCCCCGAGATGCCGATCGTGGTGCCCCGACGGAGTCCCCCCGGAAACAACCCGGCGAGGGCCGGCAGCACCGGCAGTGCCCGTTCGACGGCCAGGGCGGTGGGCCGGATCCGGCGGGCGACCTCACCCACGGTGGGCACGGACCGTGGCCGGGACGACCCACCGCCAGGCTCGGCCCGCTCCTCCTCCGACAGGTCGTCGAACGGGTCGGGCTCAGCGAGCAGGGAGGCTGGAAACCGGAGGGGAGCGACCATATGCCAGTATCGAACATATGTTCGATACTGGCAAGGGGGGCCGTGGCCTCAAGAAGGTGGCGGGCCGGCGTGCTGGCGGATCCAGGCGTGCATCGCGATGCCGGATGCCACCCCGGCGTTGATCGACCGGGTGGACCCGTACTGGGCGATCGAGCAGACCATCGTCGCCGCCTCCCGGACCTCGTAGGAGAGCCCGGGACCCTCCTGCCCGAAGACCAGCACGCACAGCTCCGGCAGGGCCGTCGACTCCAACGGCACCGAGCCGGGCAGGTTGTCGATCCCGACCACCTCTAGGCCGGCGGTTGCGGCCCAGGCCACCAGGTCGGCCACGTCCGGGTGATGGACCACGTGCTGGTAGCGGTCCGTCACCATGGCACCCCGACGGTTCCAGCGGCGGCGGCCCACTATGTGCACCCCGGCGGCCATGAAGGCGTTGGCGTTGCGCACCACCGTGCCGATGTTGAGGTCGTGCTCCCAGTTCTCCACCGCCACGTGGAACCCGTGTCGATGGCTGTCCAGGTCGGCCACGATGGCCTCACGCGACCAGTACCTGTAGCGGTCCACGACGTTTCGTCTGTCGCCGCCCGCCAGCAGCTCCGGGTCCAGCCGGGCGTCGTCGGGCCACGGCTCCGGGTGTGGTCCGACGCCGACCTCGTCAACCACATTCAGTCCAGGATCGCCTGGTTGACCAGCGTGCGGAGGTCCCATCGCAGCGACACGTGGGTGCCCGACGGCACCAGCTGGGTCATGAACACCGCATGGATCCCCTCCGTCGGATCCACCCAGAAGGCCGTGCTGGCCATGCCACCCCAGGAGGCCTCTCCACGTGAGGCGAGGATCCTCCCGACAGCCGGGTCCTCCACGGTGGCAAAGCCCAGGCCGAAGCCGCAGCCGGCGAAGAAGCCCGGCGTGTACAGGGGGTCTCCGACCTGGTCCAGGTGGGCTCCACCGGGCAGGTGGTTGGACATCATGGAGCGGACCGTCCGCGGCCCCAGGATGCGTGCCCCGTCCAGCTCCCCACCGCGCAGCAGCGCACTGCAGAACCGGTGGTAGTCGCCGGTCGTCGAGACCAGCCCACCTCCGCCGCTCTGCCACGACGGCTCCCGGTAGGCGCTCGTGGGTCCGGCGTCCAACAGGGCCGGTTCCGACCCCGGCGCGAAGCCGTAGCAGGAGGACAGCCGTCCGACCCTCTCGTCGGGGACCAGGAACGACGTGTCGTCCATGCCCAACGGTTCCAGGATCCGGTCGGCGAGGCAGTCGGCGAACGGTCGATCGTCCAGCACCTCGACGACGCGACCCAGCACGTCGGTGGCCATCGAGTACGACCACCGGGTCGCCGGGTGGTGGCGGAGCGGCAGGACGGCCAGCCGACTGATCGTGTCGGCCAGGGTTCCCCCCCGTTCCATCGCCGCCAGGCCTGCCCGTCGATAGATCTCATCCACCGGGTGCTGGTCCAGGATGGAGTAGCTGAGGCCCGAGGTGTGGCTGAGCAGGTCGGCAATGGTGATGGGCCTATCGGCGGGAACCACCTCCGGTGAATCGGCGGTCCCGCCCACGAACACCTGAGGGGCGGCAAACTCCGGCAGGACGCCGGCCACCGGGTCCCGCAACCTGAGGCGGCCCTCCTCCACCAGCTGCATGACGGCCACCGACGTGATCGGCTTGGTCATCGAGAAGATCCGCCAGAGGGTGTCGTCGGCCACGGCGACGGCGTTCTCCCGGTCGGCCAGACCGGCCGTGGAGCGGAGCACGACGCGTCCGTGGCGGGCGACCAGCACGTCGGTGCCCACCATGTGACCGTCCTCCACGAACGCCCCGGCGAAGTCGGCCAAGCGTTGCAGGCGGTCGGCATCCAGGCCCACCTCGGAGGGATGGACGTCGACCGGCAGAATTCCCATGGTGGCTGAGTCTGGTTCGGGATCGCCGATGGCGCCCCAGTGGGCGTCAGCCGACGGCGTCGGTCAACTCGTCGTCGCCGGGAACCTCGACGCCCTCCACCCAGTAGAGGTAGAGGCTGGCGATGATCTCCTCGATCCCCTCAGGGTCGGCATCGGCATCGGCCATATCGACGGTGACGACACTGCCGTTCATGTGGACACCGGCGATCCCGCCACGTGCGAACAGCCGGCGGGCCAGCTCGTCGGCCGGCGTGGTTCCCGGGATGTCATCCCCAGCCCGGTAGCGCTCGTGGCCCATACCGGTCAGGGCACGGTTGGTCTCGAACCGAACGACGCCGGCACGCGACGACGGCCTGCAGACGACGGTGATCGGCTGTCCCATGGATCGTGAGGCTAGCGGTCGGTGTCGACGCCTCGGTGCGCCTCCGGGTCCACCGTTCCCGAGTTGGCAACTCCAGCGGTGATGGCACGGTCGGCCCGCTGCAGGAGGACCGCCAGGCCTATGGACACGCCGGCCAGCACCGTGTGTACGACCTTGAAGCCGACCTCGTGGTCGGCGAGCAGCAGGCCGGCACCCCGGACGCCCCAGAAGGCGATCGTCCAGAGGCAGAAGATCGCCACCAGGCGGGTCGAGCCCAGCGGGCGGCGGTGCCAGAGGCCCAGTGGAAGCGTGGCGGTGACGGCGGCCAGCACCAGGAAGAGGATGGCGACCACGGTCCCCCATGCCCTGTCCCCGTCCGCCAAGGTGTCATCGCCGACGATGTTCCGGATGCGGCCCACCCACACGATGGCCGTCCAGGCGACCAGGAGCCAGAGGAGTCGTACGGCGCGCTGCACGGATCAGACGGTAGCGACCATGCACCTGCATGGGCGAAGGCGGCTCAGAACAGGCGTGGCGGGGCTCCGTGCCTGTCACGGGGCGGCTCGCCAATCGCCGGCAGCCCGTGCATGAACGACCAGGTTCGGCGGTGGTATGTGGTGGCACCACGCTCGGCCAGGGCGGTCCGGTGCGCCGGACTGGGATAGCCCTTGGACTCGGCGAACCCGAAGCCCGGGTGGCGACGGTCGGCGTCACGCAGGATCCGGTCGCGGGTCACCTTGGCAACCACCGAGGCAGCCGCTATCGAGAGGCAGGTGGCGTCACCCCTCACTATCGTGCGGGCCCGCCCCCCACCCACGAAGTCCCAATTGCCATCCAGGAGTACCCGGTCCACGGTGAGGCCGAGGCCGTCCAGTGCTCGGCGGGCGGCCAGCCGCTGGGCCTCGGACATGCCCAAGTCATCGCACTCGTCGTTGCTGGCGTGGCCCACGGACCACGCCTCGGCCCATCCGGTGATGCGGTCGAACAACGCTTCGCGCTCGGGCTCGGTGAGCATCTTGGAGTCCCGGACCCCGGTGATCCGTCGATTCTGGTCGGGAACCACCACACCGACCGTCAACGGTCCGGCCCAGGCGCCCCTACCCACCTCGTCCAGGCCCGCCACCACCCGGTGGCCCGCATCCCACAGGTCGCGTTCCGCGATCAGCCCCGGGGATTTTCCCCTCAGGGCCGCCCGCATTCGGGTTCTACCGGCCATGGTCCGACCTTAGGAGAACGATCCACCCTCGGGAGAGGGAGCGATGGGCGGATCGTATGGCGCGCCGGGTGTCGGGCCGGACGATGAGCGGGGTGGGGGCACCCGACCCGCCGGGGCTGACAGCAGCACCTCACCGGTCGCCTCGACCGTCGAAAAGGCTGTGTCCAGGCCGGGGACCCGCAGCACGACGGGTCCGTCGTCGTGGCGCTCCAGTTCCCAGAGCAGGGCCGGCCGATCGCCATGCCACCGTATGGCGAAGCCGAGACTCCCGCGCTGCGTGGCCAGGCCGTGCACCTCCACGCCACCTCCCAACCAGGAGTCCGGCACGTCGACGAGCAGGTCCAGTCCGTCGATAGAGATACGCGCCAGCCGATCGGCCAGGTCGCGTAACGAGGTGGCGGCCACGTCGGTCGCCACGAGGTCCGGTGGTCCTTCCACCTCGACGAGTTGGCCGGCGTCGGCGGCCGCCCGAGTATCGCCGAGCGCAGAAAAGAGCCCGGACATCCGCGCCAGGGCCCACCGGGCCGTCGGAACGTCTCCCGCCGACCGGACCAGGTCCTCCAACGGGATCCCGCCGGGACCGGAGAACCACCCAGGTTGGCGACCCAGGGTCCAGAGCCATGCGGCAGCCGCCAGTCGGTCTCCGGGAGAGCCGTCCGAGTGGAGCAGGCACTCCACCGCCCTCCGTGGCAGTCCCCACCTGCAGAGCTCCACGGCCCCGGCAGGGGTCGGGTCCGCCAGCATGAGGTCCACGAGGTTCCGGTGTGCCGTGGCCGCCAGCGACTGGTCCGGCAAGTCCACAGTCGCCGCATCGGCCAGCCGACTCGCCCACCCGGCGGTGACTCGTTCCGCCGACGGGAACACGACCGACGGGTTGTCCACCAGGTCGCCTGCGGGCACCGCGAACCTGAGGGCCGAGCGATGGGGCAGGGGGACGACCAACGCACCGGCCGCGGCACCGATCCGGCACCTGACTGGTTCAGGGGCGGCGATCACCGCCCGGCCGCCGGTCACCGTCTCCCAGAGGTCGGCCGCCGCATCCACCATGGCGTAGCGGCCGGGTTCTCGATCCACGACCAGCGCCGTCTCGCCGTCCACCAGCATGCAACGGCCGTCAACCGAGATGCGGCGTATCGCCCCGCCCTTGGCGGCCTGGACGGTCACCGCCACGGCGACCGGAACCGGGGTCTCGTTGACCAGCTCGACGACGACAGCCGCACCTGACGACCCGCTGGCCAGCGTCGCCCAGGTCGTCGCCACCACGTCGCCACCCGCCACGCGCATGCGGGTGACCAGCACGGGTGCCGGACCCGGCCGGTCCTGGCGCACGGCCGCTTCCACGGCCGGCGCATACCAGCGATCCTCGCCACCGATCCACCACTCCACCCGACGGGAGGTTCCTGACGGATGGACGGAGGCCCGGGCGTCGACCACGGCCCGGAAGCCGTCGTCGGTACCCAGCCGGGTGCCCACGGGTCCAGGGACCGGAGCGCTACGCCTCCGGAGCAGGTCGGTCAACCGGGACATCAGGTGGTCGACACCTCGGGGCCGGACCGCCGGGACATGAGCATCGACCACACCTCGGTGGGCGACCGGCCCTCGTCGAACACCGACCGCACGGCTTCGGCCACCGGAACCTCCACGCCTACGGTGTTGGCCATCTCGCAGGCGACGGCAGCGGTGCGAACACCCTCGGCGACCTGGTCCATGTCGGCCAGCACACTGTCCGGCGAAGCACCACGCCCCACCTGTTCGCCCACCCAACGGTTCCGGCTCTGGGGGCTCATGCAGGTGGCCATGACGTCGCCCATGCCGGCCAGGCCGACGAAGGTCATGGGGTCGCCCCCCAGGGCGACACCCAGTCGGGTCATCTCGGCCAGGGCCCGAGTGATGAGCGCTGCCCGGGCGTTGTCCCCCGTGTCGAGCCCCTCGGCCATCCCGGCGGCCAGGGCGATCACGTTCTTCAGCGCCCCACCCAGCTCACAGCCGACCAGATCGTCGTTGGTGTAGACCCGCAACCGGTCGGACGCCAGTAGCCCCTGCAGGGCCGAGGCGGCTGACGGATCGGTGGCAGCGATGACGGTGGCCGCCGATCGCCCCTCCAGGATCTCCCTGGCCAGGTTCGGACCTGTCAGCGCACCCACCGGCCGGCCGGGCAGCACGTCGGCCGCCACCTGGCTCATGCGCAGCCCGGTCGAACGCTCGAACCCCTTGGCCAGGCTGATGACGGGCGCCTTCGGTCCGACGACGTCCACCATCGACTCGAGGACCTGGCGGAATCCGTGGGTGGGAACGCCCATCACCAGCAGGTCGGCGCCCCTGACCGCCAACCCCAGGTCGTCAGTGGCCTCGAGCTGTGAGGGCAGCGTGTAGCCGTCCAGGTAGCGGCGGTTCCCACGGCCGGCAGCCACGTCGGTGGCCACGTCAGCCCTCCGGGACCACAGCACGGTGGGCACCACGGGAGCCAGCAGGGCGGCAACCGTCGTCCCCCAGGAACCGGCCCCGATGACCGCCACCCTCGACACCGCGCCGCCGCTGGACATGGTGCAACCCTACGGGCCGGTACCCGGCGCCCCCGGTCCGGAACCGCAGCACCGCCCGGGACATCGGCTCCCGGCATCGGCCCATAGGCTTCGCCGGTGTCCGGAACCGTGGCTGTACTGATCCCGGTGAAGGCCTTCGGGGCGGCCAAGGGCCGACTGGCCGAGGTCCTGGACGGTCAGGCCCGGGCCGACCTGGCCCGGAGCATGGCCGGGACCGTGGTGGCCGCAGCGGCTCCCCTCCCCGTGACAGTGGTCTGCGACGACGATGGCGTGGATGCCTGGGCCCGATCGGTGGGTGCCGACGTGGTCAGGGTTGGCGGACCTGGCCTGAACCAGGCCGTGGAAGCCGGCATGAAGGCGCTGGCGGCCGACGGGGTGGCGACGGTGGTCGTGGCCCACGCCGACCTGCCACGAGCCACCCGCCTGGACCACTGCGCAGGGTTCGACGGGATCACGCTGGTGCCGGACCGGCACCACGACGGCACGCCCGTGGCAGTGGTACCCACCGGCACGGGCTTCCGGTTCGCCTACGGTCCCGGCTCGTTTGCGGCCCACGTAGCCGAGGCCGAACGCCTGGGGCTGGCATGGCGCAGCCTGCTGGACCCCGACCTGGCCTGGGACGTGGATGGCCCCGACGACCTGGCGGCGTTGGAGGGCTGAGGTCGGCGCAGGGTCAGCGCCGGCTGCGGCGGCCCCGGCCGCCACCGGACCCGGTTCCCGTGGACGGCTCCCACCGGAACCGTCGGACGGCCACGATGGCGCCGAACAGTCCCCATGCCGCGATCCGCACCAGCAGAACGGGCTCCCACGCCGAGCCGGTCCGGAACGGATCGAAAGCGGCGTAGAAGGCCTCCACGAACGGTTTCACCGGGAAGACGTCACCGGCGATGTCCAGCCAGCGGGCCGGATCGGGCAAGACGACGAACACGTTGGAGATGAACGCCACCGGCAGGATGGTGGCCTGGGCCAGCGCCGGCGCCGACTGCCCCGATGGGGCGATCGCCGCCAGGGCGAGGCCCAACAGCGAGAACGAGGCCACGCCCACCACGAAGGTGACCACGGCCGCCGGGATCCGATCCGCCTGCATCTCGAGGCCGTACAGCCCGAAGCCGACTGCCAGCATCACCAGCGAGCCGACCACCGCTATGGCGACCGCTGATCCGACGATCCCGCCCATGTAGACCCAGCGGGGCAGCGGCGTGCTGCGGATCCGCATGAGGATCCCCTCGTCCCGGTAGATCGCCGTGGTGATCCCGATGTTGGTGTAGGTGGCCGAAACGGCCGTGAACACCGCCAGTCCCGGGGCGTAGAACTGCGCAGCCGCAACCGCCTGTCCGGGAGCCACGTCGATGTCGTCGAAGATCGCCCCGAAGAGGAGCAGGAAGATGAGCGGGAACGCCAGGGTGAAGAACGCCGAGATGGCCGTCCGCCGGAACAGGCGGTTCTGGTAGCCGACCTGTCTGGCCAGCAGCCCCATCGACGAGGGGAAGCGGTCAGCCACCGGCGGGCCCCCCCGCTTCGAGGTCGTCGGAGTCTCCGCCGTGGCCGATGAGGTCCAGGTAGACGTCCTCGAGGGTGGGGCGGTTCACCTCCAGGCCGTCCAGTTCCAGGGAGCGCTCCACCGCCCACGTGGTGAGGTGGTGGAGGTCGGCGGTGGGCGCCGGGGTCCTGACCTCCAGCATGCCGTTTCGCACCGAGGCCCGGCCCACCAGGGCGGACAGCAGGCCGTCCAGGGTTCCGCTCGCCTCGGCGGGGAACCGGACACGGATCAGCGTGTCACGGTCGGCGCCGCCTCGCAGTTCATCCGGGGTGCCCGTGGCGACCACCCGACCACCGACGATCACCAGGATGCGATCGGCCAGGGCCTCCACCTCGTCCATGTAGTGGCTGGTCAACAGGATGGTCTTTCCAAGCGACCGCAGGCCGTCCACCATCTCCCACGCCTGGCGACGGGCCGACGGGTCGAAGCCGGTGGTCGGCTCGTCCAGGAACAACAGGTCGGGATCGCCGATCAGGCCGGTAGCCAGGTCGATGCGCCGCTTCTGTCCGCCCGACATGCGATGCGTCCGCCGGTCACCGAGGCCATCCAGGCCCACGAGGTCCAGCACGTCATCCACCGGTAGGCGACGCGTGTAGCAGGCGCCGTAGTGCTCCAGCACCTCGCGCACGGTCAGCTCACGCTCGATCCCGACCTCCTGTAGGACGATCCCGATGCGGTCCCGGAACTCCCGATCGCCATCGGCGGGATCCCGACCGAGCACCTCGACCGAGCCTCCGTCCCGACGCCGGTGGCCCTCCAGGATCTCGAGCGTGGTCGACTTGCCCGCTCCGTTGGGCCCCAGCAGGGCGAACACCTCGCCCGGCTCCACTGTGAACGAGAGGTCCTCGACGGCCAGCACGTCGCCGTATGACCTGGTCAGGTTGGAGACGGCGACCGCTGGCACGTCGGCGACCCTACCGGTCGGCTTCGCGGCCTCCGGCTCCACGCGCGTGCCGCCGACTCCGGTTCCTTTGCGTCGCAACGCCCGCCTGCCAGACTCCGGTCCTATGGAAACCGTGAGCTTCGAACACATGGTGGATGGCACCTCGCAGGACTACGAGCTGATAGGCCGCGAGCTGGTGGCCCACAAGGCCGCCCACCTCACCGACCACCTGCTGGCCACCCTGCAGGCCATGGCCGGACCGCTGCTGGGCTACCCGGTGGACCGCTTCCACCACAGCCTCCAGAGCGCCACCCGGGCGCTGCGAAACGGCGAGGCCGACGAGATGGTGGTAGCCGCCCTGCTCCACGACGTGGGTGATCCCATCGCCCCGGAGAACCACAGCGCCGTGGCCGCCGACATCCTCCGGCCCTATGTGGACGAGAGAACCCACTGGATTGTCCGGCACCACGGTGTGTTCCAGGGGTACTACTACTTCCACCACCTGGGCGCAGACCCCGATGCCCGTGAGCAGTTCCGGGAACACGAGTGGTTCGACGACTGTGCGGCGTTCTGCGCCGAGTACGACCAGAACTGCTTCGAGCGGAACTACGACGAGATGGCGCTGGCGGACTTCGAGCCGCTGGTGCGCGAGGTGTTCTCACGCGACAGTCGCTACCCGCTCCCGTCCATGACCCTGGCCTGAAGCATCGTCACCCGGTCTCCAGGGACCGCCTGGACGGCCCCGTACTAGGGCTCCAAGACCACCTTGATGGCCCCGGCGGAACGATCCGCGGCCACCCGGAACGCCTCGGGGGCGTCGTCCAGGGAGAACCTGTGGGTGATGACCGCCTCGGACAGCTCAGGAACCGCCGCCAGAAGCGCTGCCGCCTCGTCCACCTCCCGCACATCCGGCCCGTGGCGGCCCGAACAGCCGTACATGGACGACGGACGGAGGCTGACCTCCTTCAAGAACATGGACATGACGTTCGGGATGGCGATCCCCTCCCAGTAGACGGCCGGTATCGACACCGTCCCACCCGGACGGGCGTGGTCGATAGCCGCCACCAGGGCGCTCTCGGTGCCGGCGGCCTCGATGACCACGTCGTACTCGCCGGACGCCGCCGTTCCGGCGCCCAGGCGTTCGCCGGCCTCGACCTGGTGGGCGTGGCGGGCAGACAGGTCCACCTCGGCGCCCACATGACAAGCCGCGGCCACAGCCGTCAGGCCGATGGATCCGCCGCCAACGACCAGCACCCGCTGGCCGGGCTGCACGTCGGCTACCTGGACGGCATGCACCGACACGGCGATCGGCTCGACCAGGCAGGCGTCGCCGACGGGGACGCCGTCAGCCAGCGGGACGAGGCAGGCCGGGTCCACCAGGATGCGATCGGCCATGCCTCCGTCCATGGCCAGGCCATAGAGCGCCATGGCCCGGCACTGCTGCTCGGCACCCGCTGCACACCGGTCGCAGGTGCCGCAGGCCAGCGTGGGCCGGATGGCCACCTCCGTGCCGTCGGCGAGACGCCCCGCCACCTCGTGGCCGAACGTGTTGGCAAGGCCGAATCCGGCCATGTGCAGGTCCGAACCGCAGATGCCGGCGGATGCCACCTCGACCACTACACCGTCGCCGATCGGGTCGTCGACCTCGACTACCCGGAACTCCCCGCCAACCGTCCGTACGGCACGCACGGCGCCCCCTCTCACGTGTCGAACGCCGCGGGCCGACGCCCGCTTTCCATCAGTCGACGCCACGACCGTACGATCCATCCATGGACCCGGGCGAGCCGCGCAGCATCGACCTCCTGGACGGCGACTTCTACGTCACCGACCCTTACCCCACCTACGCCTGGCTCCGCCAGCACGATCCCATCCACCGGGACACCGCCAACGACCTCCTGGGGATATCCCGCTACGACGACATCGTCACCATCGAGCGGGACAAGGCCACCTTCATCTCCTCAGGCACCGAACGCGGCTACCGGCCCAACATCGCGGCCGACCGGTCAATCATCGGGCTGGACGACCCCCACCACACGGTCCGCCGCAACCTGGTGTCCCGTAGGTTCACGCCGCGGGCGGCCGGCCGCTGGGAGGACCACGTGCGCGGCGTGGTCACCGGCCTGATCGACGCCGTGCTGCCGGCCGGCGAGGCCGAGGTCATCGCCGAGCTGGCAGCGCCGCTTCCCGCCCAGATGATCGGGCTGCTGCTTGGGTTCGGCGACGAGATGTGGCCGAAGCTCCAGGACTGGTCGGAGCGGACCATCGCCCTGGGCGGTGGACCCCGCTACCACGACCATGACGGGGTCGCCGCAGCCATCGAATTCGCCGGAGCGGCCGCAGAGCTCTACGAGGCCAAGAAGCCCACGGTTACCGACGGCTGCCCCATGGACGACGTCATGACCGTCTGGATCGACCGGGAACGCAGGGGCCTCGACGGATACGACTTCGGCCTGGACGAGATGATCTCGGACTGCCTGCTGCTGCTGGACGGCGGCGCCGAGACCACCCGGACCGTGATAGCCCGCACGCTGGTGGAGCTGGCACAACGACCCGACCAGTGGGCGCTTCTGCGTGGCGGCGCCGACATGACCGTGGCCACCGAGGAATTCATCCGGTGGGTGACGCCGATCCACAACATGTGCCGTACGGCCGCCATCGACACCGAGGTAGCCGGCATCCCGGTCCGGGCCGGCGACCAGCTCCTCCTCATGTACTCGTCGGCCAACCGGGACCCGTCGCACTTCGACGATCCCGAGTCGTTCGACGTCACCCGGACGCCCAACAACCACCTGGCGTTCGGCTTCGGCACCCACTTCTGCCTGGGCGCCGCCCTGGCCCGCCTGGAGATCCGGGTCTTCTTCGAGGAGTTCGTGCGGCGCATCGCCGACCTGCGCCTGAAGCCGGGAACCACACCGGTGGAGATGCCCAACGCCTTCGTCTACGGGCTCCGTCAGGCACACCTGGAGTTCGACGCGGCCTGACGGCCGGCGTGGGGTCAGTCGTCGGCGGGCCTGTTGCCGGCCATTACGTCATCACCCAGCGACGCGGCGATGAACGACGAGAAGTCGGGCCCGGACCGCAGGGCCTGCCCACCGTCCACGTTGATGGCCGTCCCCGTGATCCAACGCGACTCGGGGCCGATCAGGAACCTGGCCAGGGCAGCCACGTCGGACGGCTCCCCGACGCCGGTGTCGGAAGCCGGGGCGAGGGGCGTATTCCGCAGGTAGCTGGCGAACACCTCGCCGTCACGCGACACGAACTCCATCATCTCTGTGGCTATGAAACCGGGCCGAATGGCGTTGAACCTGACGTTGGACCGGCCGAACTCGTCGGCGGCGTTGCGCATCATGGCCTCGATCCCCGCCTTGGCGACCGTGTAGGCACCGAAGTGGAGGTGGTTCTGGTGGCCGGCGATCGACGACATTCCGACAAACGAGCCACCACCGGAGGCCACCATCTCTGGAACCGAGTGCTTCACGCACAGCATCGTGCCGACCACGTTGAGGCGCAGGACCGCCTCGAACTGCCCGAGGTCCTGGACGTTGTAGGGCCCCAGACCCCCGCCACCACCAGCGTTGGCCACCACGCCGCGCAGGCTCCCGGCGTTGGCGACGGTTGCGGCCACCGCCGCTCGTACGTCGTCCTCCGACGTCACGTCGGCCACCACGTGGTGCACGCTGCCTCCGTAGCCGGGCCTAATGGCGTCGACCGCATCGGTCAGACTGGATTCGGTCCTACCGCAGATCGTGACCACGGCACCGTCGACGGCCAGCGCCTCCGCACAGGCCCGTCCGATTCCGGTGCCACCACCGGTCACGAGCACCCCGTAGCCCCGCAGTGCGCCATCCGCCATCAGGTCGTCTCCCCCATCGTCATCGGACCTGATCCTTCCACCGGGGGTACCCGGCGACCCATTCGCGAGGCAGGTCAGTCCTCGGAAGGGCCATCCATCAGGTCCATGATCCCGGGGTAGTCCGGAATGGGCCGCAGGGCCCTGTCGGCGTATACGAAGGCGATCATGGTGGCGAGGGTGCCAGCCGGCCAGCCGACGGCGAAGCGGATCAGCACGTAGCCGTCCGTGGAGGTCCGGTTGAACAGCCAGATGTCCCACACCGACGTCAGGATCTGGTACACGCCTAGGAAGACGGTCAACCGGCCCATCACCTTCAGGTAGAGCGGGTGGGCCCTGGTCTTGGAGCTGAACGGGACGAGCATCGGGGCGTAGCGGGCCAGGACCGGTTGACCCGCCACGACGGTGGCGATGAGGGCCATGCCGACGGCCGCCTTCGTGCCGATGCCGATCCCGAAGTACACGGCCTCGGAGTCCGTGAGGATCCCGATGATCGCCCGGACCACCAGGTAGCCGACCAGGATCGGCAGGTACCTGCCGACGGACTCCCCCCGGCGACGGCGGTCCACAGCCACCTTGATGCTCCACAGCGTCGCACCCGCCACCCCCGCACCCAGGCCCCAGATGCGGTTCAGCACCAGGAACAGTGCGATGGGGAGGACCGAGTCGAGGACACGCCCCTTCTGGGAGCCCGACCGTCCGGCCGGATGCTGGATCACGTGTACCGGGGTCCGGGTCGGGCCGGCTCAGGAGGCCCGGGCGGCTGCGTCGGTGGCAGCATCCGGACGCAGGTCACTGTCCGGAACGAGGTCAACGATGCGTCGCACCTCGGAGTAGTGGTGGTGGTGGGATGCCTCGGCGAAAAGGCGACGCCGCTCGACCAGGCGGTCCCCGGTGGGCGGATCCTCCAGGAACCCGAACAGGCCGAAGGCGACCTCCAGGTCCGCTGCGATCGGAGCCCTGCCGAACAGGGCCGCACGCTTCAGCGCCACCCCCACGCAGCCGGCCACCACGTCCGGTATCCGCTCCCCCGCACCCGGGCGGAGACGCCCCACGAACGACCTGGCGAGGCGGAACGCGAAGCCCTGGTCCGGCCCCTGGCTGCCGAGGCTGGTCCCGCTGGGCTGGCCACCCAGGTCCACCACCTCGCCGGGGCGACCGGCCCGCCAGGGGCCGAGCCGACGCAGCGGGCCGGTGTATGAGGGATCGACCGAACGGACCGCAGGCGTTGGAACGTGGGAGGGAGCTGACACGTTGCCAATTCTACGGGGAACGGCCGGTTCAGGCCCACCCGGTCGTCGGATCGGGACGGTCCCCGGCGGGAAGCCACATCCAGCCGAGGCTCTCGCGCGTGCCCGTCTCGTGGAAGCCCGGATCCCCCTCGAAGCGGACTGGGGTGGTCGAGTCGTCCAGGATCCGTGCCCTCCTCGCCGGCCCACCGGCCGCCGCCGCGGCCAGTACCCCGGCGGTCGACCCGTGGGAGGCCAGCCGCTGGAACATGGCGATGGTCGGGCTGATCATCGTGACCTCCCCGTCACGCCACCGTTCCAGCACGTCGGTCGGCCTGCACCACTCGGCGTGCACCGCCTCCCGGCCATCCACCACCGGTCGAACGTCGGAGTCCACGGTGGCCACGAAGAAGTACGTGTCGTATCTCTTGATGCTGGGCATGGGCGTCACCCAGCGGGCCACAGCGTGGATGCCGGACAGGTCCAGCGTCGCGGCGCCGTCGTGGACCAGGTCCGCCAGGCCGACCCTCCCCGCCTCCAGATCGTGGCGATGCGCGACCATGCGGGCTGCCAGCCCCGGATCGGTGGTTCCGACCGCCACGCCGACCTCCTCCACGGTCTCGCGGACCGCCGCCGTCCAATACCCCAGGCCGTCAACCACGCCCAACCGCTCCGCCGCAGCGGCAGCCGAGAGCCCTGTCACCAGCGACGGCCAGCGTGGATCGTGGTCGCCGGCATCCACCGCCCCTCCGGGAAACAGTGTGTGTCCAGCCACGAAGGTCGAGGCATCGGTCCGGCGCAGGGTCAGGACCTGCAGGTCCGGGCGGTCGGCGACCAGCAGGATCGTGGCGGCCGACCTGATCGGCACCCCATCCACCGACAGCTCGTGACGTGGCGTACCGGTGTCCCGAATTTCGCCCCGCCCGTCATCCATGGCCTGAGGCTACGACCGCCCGGATCGCGTCGACCCGATCAGTCCCACCATCCGGGCCCGGCCAGGGGGAGCCGCGAAGAGCAGCGGCGACAGGGACCGGCGACCGGGCACCTAGGGTGCCGGGGTGTCCGATGGAGCCAGCGACAAGGCCCTAGCCGCGCCCCCCGCCCGACCGGTCCCCGCCGACCTGCTGGCCGGGCTGAGCGTGGCTATGGTGCTGATCCCCCAGTCGATGGCGTACGCCGAGCTGGCAGGTCTGCCATCCCACATCGGGCTGTTCGCATCGGCGCTGCCTCCGATCCTGGCCGCCCTGTTCGCCTCCTCGCCGTACCTCCAGACAGGGCCCGTGGCGCTCACCAGCCTGCTCACCTTCGGAGCACTGGCCAGCCTGGCCGACCCCGGTAGCGCCGACTACGTGGCCCTGGCCGCCCTGCTGGCCCTGATGGTCGGCGTCACCCGCCTGCTGCTGGGATTGTTCCGCCTGGGCGTGGTCACCTACCTGATGCGCGATCCGGTGGTCACCGGCTTCACCTCCGCTGCGGCGATCCTGATCCTGGCCTCGCAGCTCCCGAAGGCCCTCGGCACGGCGACACCCCCCGGAGGGGTGCTGTGGCGGGCCGGCTGGTCGCTGGGCCATCCCGGCGTATGGGAGACGGCGTCACTGGCCATCGCCGCCACGACAGTGCTGCTCGTACTGGCGGGTCGCAGGGTCGTGCACCGGATGTTCCCCGGGGCCCTCATCGCTGTCGGTGGTGGAATCAGCGTAAGCCGGCTGACCGACTACGCAGGACCGATGGTAGGCGACGTTCCCACGGCCCTTCCCACCCTCTCGCTGGATCTCCCCTGGGGGTCCACCGGCTCGCTGCTGGTCGGGGGAATCCTCATAGCCCTGGTCGGCTTCGCCGAGCCGGCATCCATCGCCAGGGTGTTCGCCGACGAGGACGGCCAGCGGTGGAGCGCCAACAGGGAGTTCGTGAGCCAGGGGGTGGCCAACCTGGCCGCCGCCGTCTCCGGGTCCTTCCCAGTGGGCGGATCTTTCAGCCGGTCCTCGCTGAACCGTCTGGCCGGTGCCCGCACCCGCTGGTCCGGGCTGGTGACAGGAATCACGGTTCTGGCCTTCCTGCCGTTCGCCGACGTGCTGGCACCACTCCCGCGGGCAACCCTGGGTGGGGTGGTCATAGCTGCCGTGGTCGGCCTGGTGAGGCCCGGACGACTCCTGGGAATGGCCCGGATCTCACCGGCAGACGCCGTCGTAGCCTGGGTCACGTTCTTCGCCACCCTCGCCCTCAGCCCGCGCGTCGAGCAGGGGGTCCTGGTCGGGATCCTGGTCTCGCTGGCCGTTGGCCTACGCCGCCGACGGGCCTGAGGGCAGTCGGATCAGGCCCGCAGCCATGCCTCGCTGAGGGTCGCCACATCAGTGATGGTGGACACGTAGGCCAGGCTGTGGACCAGCACCTGGTCGCCGTAGCCCTCGGTGGTGGCCACCGAGCCGTCCGTCGGCACCACGACCTGGAAGCCCGCGTTGACTAGGTCGAAGACAGTGTTGGGGATGGCCAGGTTCAGCGTCACGCCCACCACCACGACGGTGGTGGTGCCCTCGTTGCGGAGCATGGCAGACAGCCCTGAACCCGAGTCAGCCGAGAGTCCGTGGGACCGGGGAAGGACCACGTCCAAATCCGAGTCGAGCCCCAGCTCGGGTGCCGGCTGCACGGCCGGCGTCCCGACCAGCTGCTGCACGTCGGCCTTCCTTCCCGCAGCGAAGAGTCGGGAGTTCCGGTTGCCGCCCCACAGGTCGGCCCTCGAGTGGAACGTGGAGTGGACGACCCTCACGCCGGCCGAGCGGGCGGCCACGGCCAGGCCACCCAGCCGGGGCAGCAGCCCTGCGTCTGCTACTGCCTCAGCCACGGCGGGCATGCTGGACTCCGGACCGACCACGCCGTTCTGGCACTCCACGATGCACAACGCCGTGTGGTCCGGGGCAACCAGTTCCTGAAGGTCCATTCTCGACTCCGTTGTCCCATCCGCCCCGGAGGTCACCAGGGCGCCTACTCGTACTTCGTCCCCGACTCGCGTAGGACGTCCAGCCAACGCTGCCCGGCGTCCGGGGCCAACTCCCCAGGACGGTAGGTCACATGGTGCAGGGTCCCGCTCCACTCGAAGGTTCCGTACCCCTCCCGGATCGGCCATGAGACCGGCGAACGCCTGTCGATGCCCACGTCTATGCCCTGGAACGGCGCCATGGCGGTGAGCGCCGGCAGGTCCCGGGCACCGGCCACGACCGTTTCGTCCACCCTCAACTCCACGTGCACGGCCAGGTTCCCCACTGCCTCAACCGCCAGGATGATCGAGGAGGTACCGGCCGCCAACGGGCCGCCGTCAACCTCGGTCATGGAGCCGTAACCGTTCCAAGCCAGGAGCAGGCGGCCATCGACCACGTAGAGGGCGTAGCCGCCACCCTGGTCGCCGTGCGCCACGAGCGTGCCGCTGTCGCCGTCGGCCAGGTCCAGCGAGACCTCCACCTGGAAGGAACGGGAGTTGACGAGCTGCAGGGACCGGTAGCGCTCGGTGGTCGGGCTGCCGGGCCTGAAGCATGCCTCGGCCTCCGTGTCGGCGTTCCACGGAGGCCTGAGCAGGTTCTTGACGTTGTTGCCCTCGTCCAGCGGAAACACCTGGTTGGCCCAGGCGGCCCGCTCCCATGCCTCGACCAGCTCGGCCACCTT
This sequence comes from uncultured Acidimicrobiaceae bacterium, assembly GCA_913030665.1. Lineage (GTDB taxonomy): Bacteria > Actinomycetota > Acidimicrobiia > Acidimicrobiales > MedAcidi-G1 > UBA9410. The sequence continues at coordinate 7,899 of CAJWFS010000005.1, read as the reverse complement.
CTCCGGGTACTCGTCGGCCAGGTTCCGGCTCTCGGTCGGATCTTCCACCAGGTCGTGGAGTTCCCAGACTTCCTCGCTGAACGGCGTGCGGGCCTTGCGGCAGACCACCGCCGACCAGCCGTCCCGGTACATGCCGCGGTGGCCCATCTGCTCGTAGTACTGCTCGGGATGGGTACTTGCCGCCGAGACATCGCCCATCGAAGCCGTGAAGCTGGCACCGGCCGGGGCCGGCACCGGCCTCCCACCCTTCCTCGTGGCCATCTCCACGCCAACAAGGTCCAGGATGGTGGGCAGCAGGTCGGTGACGTGCTGGTACTGGCGGCGGATCCCACCACCGTCCGGCAGGCCCGACCCCTTCGAGACGATGAGCGGCACCTGGTGGCCGCCCTGGTGGGTGTTGATCTTGTAGAGGCGGAAGGGCGTGCCCGAGACCATGGCCCAGCCCGACGGGTAGTGGGGAAGGGTCTGTGGTCCGCCCATCAGGTCCAGGCGTGAGTGGTCCAGCTCCACGGAGTCCAGCGGGTTGGTGCGCGTCTGGCTGATGAGGGTGCGGAAGTAGGCCGACGTGCCGTTCTCCAGCCCCTCCCTGCTGCCGCCGTTGTCCGAGGTGAACACCACGATGGTGTTCTCCCATTCGCCCATCTCCTCCAGACCGTCACGGAGGCGGCCCAGGTTCTGGTCGACGTTGTCGACCATGCCGGCGAAGACCTCCTGGTACCTGGCGAACAGCTCCCTCTCCATCTCCGAGAGGTCGTCCCACGCCTTCACGGCGTAGTTCTCCTCGGTGTTGCGGGGTGGCAGGACGACGTCGTCGGCCATGATCCCGAGTTCCTTCTGGCGCTCGAAACGTCGGCGGCGGACCTCATCCCAGCCCGCCTCGTAGCGGCCCCGGTACTTTTCGATGTCGTCCGCCCTGGCCTGCAGAGGGGCGTGGACCGCCCCGTGGGAGAAGTACAGGAACCATGGCCGGCTGGGGTGTCCGTCCCGGAGTTGGCGGACCATGTCGAGGGCCCGGTCGGTCAGGTCGTCCGTGAAGTAGTAGCCGTCCGGGTAGTCGTCGATGTCCAGGGCCCGGTTGTCCTCGTAGAGGCGGTGCGGCTGGTGGAAGTTGGTGAAGCCGTCCAGGATCCCGTAGAAGCGGTCGAAGCCCTTCTGGCACGGCCAGCCGTTCCGAGGGCCGGCCTCGGTGAGCTGTGAGTCCGGGCAGAGGTGCCACTTGCCGACCATGAGCGTCGACCAGCCGGCATCCCGGAGGACCTCGCCCATCGTGACGGCGTCGTCGCGGATGGACGCTGCGTAGCCGGGGAAGCCCGGCTCCATGTGGCACACGGTGCCCACGCCCGCCAGGTGGTGGTTCAGCCCCGTGAGCAGGGAGGCCCGCGTGGGCGAACACATCGGGTTGACGTGGAAGTTGGTGTAGCGCAGGCCTTCGGTGGCCAGCCTGTCGATGTTTGGGGTGTCCACCTCAGAGCCGTAGCACCCAACGTCGCTGTACCCCAGGTCGTCCACCAGCATGACCAGCACGTTGGGCGCACCGTCCGGAGCCGTGGGAGGCTCGGGCCAGTCCGGCGTCGACGTGGACATGACCCGACCGACGTCGCCGCCGAAGCCCGCGTACGCCTCAGTCGGGTCTGCCTGCGCGTCGCTGCTGGTCATGGGGCTCCCACCCGGCGCTTCCGGTACGCCGGTCCGACCGTCAGGCCGCTACCGAAACTATCCCGGGCACGGGTCACCGGTGAAGATCCCGATCGGTGAATCGCCGCATCCGGCGGACCGGCACGAGCATGAGGACGCACACCAGGGCCACCAGCAGGAGTGCCCCACCGAAGCCGGCCGAGGTGTCAGCCACCCGGCCCAGCACCAGGGGTCCGGTCACACCGCCTATCTCGGCGACGGCGAACCAGAGGCCGTAGGCGACGCCGGTGTTCGATGGCTCCACCGCGTCGGACTCCATGAGGACCACCAACACGAGCGGGACCATGGCCGAACGCAACCCGGCCATGGCCACCGGAACTGGATCAAGCATGGTCGGCAGGACGACCACGGCCACCACCCCCACCGCCACCGCCAGCAGGATCATGGCCATCACCGAAGGGAGCCGATGGCGTTCGGTGTGACGTGGAACCACCAGGGAGGCGACCACCCCCACGAGGCCACCCAGCGCAACCCAGTTGGCAGCCGCCATGGCCGAGAACCCGCTGTGCTCCCTGAGGACCTCCGGCATCCAGCCGCTCAGGCCGTGGCCTATGAACATCACGCCGAGGCCCAGGAGGAGGACCAACCTGAACTCGGAACTGGCCAGCAGGCCCCGCCGTCCGACGGCACCCGAGGCTCCCGTCGATGTCACGGCCACGGGCGGCTCGGGTGCGCGACCCGAGACGACCAGCCAGACGCCCAGTGCCACGACCATCAGCCCCGTCTCGATTACGACGGTGGCTCGCCACGAGCCGGTCAATGGCATCAGCACCGAGTTGGAGAGCACAAGGGTCGCCATTCCACCGATCGCCGGCATCGTGCTGTAGGCGCCGATGGCCAGACGGCGCTCCCTCTCCGTCCCGAACCAGAGGCCGACGGCCTTGGGGGCACCGGCCGAGATGAGCGGGCCGCCCACCCCGAACAGGGCAATGGCCAGCCAGAAGGTGCCGAAGCCGCCGGCAGCCGCCCGGACCAGGCCGCTTGCCGTCACCACGAGTGCCCCGAGGAGGATGCCGCGGTGGAGGCCCAGCCTGTCGATGAGGCGGCCACCCACGGGTGCACTGACTATGTAGACGACCTGCCAGGCGCCCAGCGCCAGGCCCATGGAGCCACGGCTCAGGCCGAGGTCGGCCCGGATGTCGCCCACCAGGGGCGGTATCGACATGGCGACCACCCCGAAGGCGAAGTAGACGCCGCAGATACCCGTGAACAGGACCCACCTGTACGGGTGGTGGTGGGCATCCACGAGGGTCACCTGCGGATGCTCCCACGGAGTCCCCCCGGTAGGCCTGATCCGGCATGTCCCCGGCGCCGGTCCCCGATCCGACGCCTGTATCTGCGAACCTGTCGGGATGGACGAACTCCGGTGGACCGCCGACGACCAGTTCACCGCCGGGTTGGACAGGCCCATCCTGGTCGTGGCCTTCAGCGGGTTCTTCGACGCCGCCGGATCTGCCACCTCGGCCGTCGATTGGCTGGCCGAACGGCTGGACAGCATGCAGGTCGGCGACGTGGACCCGGAGACGTTCTTCGACTTCACCCAGGAACGACCCGTCGTGGAGTTCGACGAGCACGACGTGCGCGGGATCCGATGGGCTTCGAACCGCGTGCTGGCCGTCCGCACGGCTGAAGGCCAGCGCGACCTCGTGCTGGTCTCCGGGATCGAACCCCACCTCCGGTGGCGCACCTTCACCGAAGCCCTGCTGGAGGCGACGACCCGGTCCGGATCACGGTTGGTCGTGACCCTCGGATCCATGAGCGGCATGTCGCCCCACACCCGTCCACCGGCGGTCACCGGTAGCTCCACCAACCGCGGGCTGGCCGACCGACTGGGCCTGGACCGGCCCTCCTACCAGGGCCCCACCGGCGTCGTCGGCGTACTCCATGACACCCTCGACCGGGCGGGGATTCCGGTCATATCCCTGCGGGTTTCGGTCCCCTACTACCTGCCTGACTCCCCCAACCCCAAGGCCACCCGTGCCCTGCTGCGCCGGTTCGAACAGGTCAGCGGGATAGACACCGCCCACGCCGACCTGGACGGCCCCGCCGCCGAGTGGCAGTCACGCGTGGACCTGGCCGTCGCCGGAGACGCCGAGGTACGCGCACACGTGCGGCGGTTGGAGTCCCAGGTGGACCAGAGCGAGGACCTCCTGGCCCGGGGCGACGACCTGGCCGCCGAGCTGGAGGCATTCCTACGCGAGCAGGATGCGCCACCTGACGCCTGAACCCGGCGATCCACCTGGCCGGTGGCGCCCGACGACTGGCCGCTGCGGTCCGGATCAGGCCAGACTCCGGCCATGGAACCTTCCGAGTACCTGAACGCCATCCAGACCCAGGGGCGGGCCCTGCTGGCCGCCGTGGACCGTGCCCCGGATGCCACGGTCGAGCACTGCCCCGACTGGGACAGCGCCGGCCTCGCCGACCACATGCGCAACGTGTGGGGGTTCATGGCGGCCCAGGTGTCGGCAGCCTCCCCAGACCGACCCGCCCGGCCCGATCCCGACGATGCCTCGACGGCGGGCCAGACGCTCGACGCCCTGCTGGCGCTGCTGGCCGGCGCCGACCCGACGGCGCCCGCCTGGAACTGGTGCCCCGAAGAAGGCCGAACGGTGGCATGGATCGGTCGCCGGATGGCCCACGAGACGGCCATACACCGCTGGGACGCTGAGAACGCCGCCGGACACCCCTCTCAGATCGATGCCGACCTGGCGGCCGACGGAGTGGCCGAAGCACTCGAGGTCGGATGGGGATACCGCCTCCGGGGTCCGGCCCCCGACTACCCGGAAGGATCGCTGCACCTGCACCGCACCGATGGGGAGGGTGAGTGGATGGTGCGTGCCGTCGATGGTGCGTTGCAGGTCACCGCAGAGCACGGCAAGGGTGATGTGGCGGTCCGGGGGACGGCCTCAGACCTCCACCTCTTCGTGTGGAACCGACGCATGCCCGGACTGGAGTACTTCGGCGAGACCGCCGCCATCGAGGCCTGGGCGGCTGTCAGCCCCTGACCGATCGCTCTCTGTGACCGGTGGCCAGATGGGTGTCGCTCAGCCCAGCTCGGTGCCGACGATCCCCACGAACGAGACCATCTCGCCCGGGTAGCCCCCGAGGTTGTGGATCAGCGCTCGGCTGCGATCGGCGAGCGTTGAGATCCGTCGCTCCACCGGCGCTTCACCCCGGAGCTGCAACCAGGCCTCGTAGTGCATGCGTAGGCCGCTGGCGCCGACCGGATGGCCGAAACTCTTCAGGCCACCGTCCGGGTTGACCGGGAGGTCCCCGTCTAGGGCGAACGTGCCGTCCAGCACCTCGCGCCACGCCGTGCCTCGATCGCAGAAGCCAAGGTCCTCCATGAGCACCAGCTCGGTGGGCGTGAAGCAGTCGTGGACCTCGGCCATGGCCAGCTCGGTCCGCGGGTCGGTGATGCCGGCCTGGGCGTACGCGTCTGTGGCGGCCGCTGCGCACTCCGGCAGCGTGGTGAAGTCGAACCCCGGGTCCACCAGCCCACTTCCGTTGCCGGCCACCAGCGATAGGGCCTTCACGTACAGCGGTGCATCGGTGTAGTCCGTCGCCCGGTCTGCAGCCACCACGACGGCTGCTGCTGCGCCGTCGGCCACCCCTGCGCAGTCGAACACCGAGAGCCCACCGGCCACTGCCGCCATCTCGCAGATGGCCTCGGCCGAGGTCTCGCGCTGGAACTGGGCCAGCTCGTTGCGCGCCCCGTTGAAGTGGTTCTTCTCGGCGATCTTCGCCACCACGTAGCGAAGCTCGTCCCCGTCCACGCCGTAGCGCTCCGCATAGGCGGGGAGGATGAGGCTGAACATCGCCGCCGCGGTGAGCGTCCGGTTGGTGCCGTCGGTGGGGATGGGGAAGGCGTTGAGTCCCTGGTAACCACCGTCCTTGACCTTCTCTGCACCGATCGCCACCGCCACGTCGTAGGCCCCTGACGCCACGGCGTAGCAGGCCTGCCTCAGGGAGTCGGACCCGGTGGCGCAGTAATTCTCGACACGGGTCACCGGCCTGTCAGCCAGGCGCAGCGGCGTGGCCAGCGAGATGCCGGAGGCCGAGGACTGCGACGTGCCGTACCAGTACGCATCGATGTCGTCGGCGACCAGGCCGGCCGACGACAGCGCCAGGCCGTGGGCGTCGATCAGGAGGTCGTCCAGGGAGGAGTCCCAGTGCTCCCGGAACGGCGTACAACCCATGCCGACGATCGCCACGCGGTCCCGTATGCCGTGTGAGGCCATGTGGACTCCAGTCCCCTCGTGCCGGCTCAGCCCCGGAGGGGCCGGCCCTTCCAGAAGTAGTTGTGCAGGCCATCAGACGTGGACAGGCGTCGGAAGGTCATCTCCACCCTGTCGCCGATCGCCACGGCCGCGGGGTCGACGTCGGTCAGCTCGATCGGCATCCGACCGCCACCGTCGAAGTCGACCACGGCGAACACCACGGGTGGGCTGGGCGAGTGGGCCAACCGGTCAACGGTGAAGGTGGCGATGCTGCCGATGGCATCGGCCATGGGCGTCGGGTCCATGTCGTCGACGGTTCCACCGGAGATCCCCACTCTGGACGGCGGGAGGTGGGTGATGCCGGTGGTGCGGTCCGTTGAACCCACGAAACCGTGCTTCCACCCGGTCCGACGGAGGGCGGCGGGCGCCGAGGTGCGGTTCGGCCCCGGGCGGTTGGGGGACTGCACCTGGAGCAGGCCACGCCACGCCAGGTAGCGGGCGTAGGCGACGTCGGCCCTGTCCCCGACCTGGTCTTCCACCGACCGCTTCGGCCGGCCGGCCGCCAGTGCGTCGGTGGCTCGGAAGAAGAGGACCTCGCAGCCGTCGGCCAGCACCACCAGGGCGACCACGTCTCCGGGGTCGGCCGTGTCCAGGACATCGGCCAGCAGCAGGGCCGGGTGGGCGGCTCCGGCGTTGCCGACCGTCTCCGACCTGTCGCCGGCGGTGGCCACGCCGAGGCCGGATGCGGCCTTCCTGGTCGCACGGGCGTGCAGTCCGGTGACGGCTGCGACTGCCACGTCGTCGGTCCTCAGCCCGGTAGCCGCCAACGCATCAGCCCATGCCCTCTGAACTAGCGGCAGGTAGGCCTGCTCGCCGAAGCGGTCCTCCCAGTTGCGGGAATGGTCGCTACCCGGGGTGCGCCAGCGGTCGGTGAACTCTGCGGTGGCCGAGGCTCCACCCAGGTACTCGGCCAGGAGCGGGCCGTCCTCGGAGCACCCTGCCAGTACGGCGACAGCGGCGTCGCCGCCACCACCGTCCTCCGGCCCGGTGGGAAGGCCCACCCGGATGTCGGAGGCCACCACCAGCGTCCGCGCCGGGCCGTCCAGTGCCGTTCGCAGGGCACCGACGGCTGAGCGCGCAGCACCGCCGAAGTCGAGCGCCGGAACAGATGCATCCAGTCGAAGGGCAGCGTGCACGACGGTGGCATTGGTCTTGTCCAGGTACGCCGGGGCGACGGTGGAGAACCACACGGCCTCCGGTCCGGGTGCGCCGCCGGCCAGGGTCCGCCGGGCGGCCTCCACGCCCATGGTGGTGGTGTCCTCGTCGTACGACGCCACCGACCGGTGCCCGCGTCCGCCGCCGGCTCCCATCACCTCGTCGATGGCCGAACGGGCCAGCCGGTTGTAGGGCAGGTGGACGCCGTAGGCCAGGATTCCCCTGCTGCCGCTCATGCTCCCATCCTGCTCCGCTTTCCGCCGTGTGGGTGACCGCCAGTTTCTGACGGTCCGTCAGAAACGATCCTACGGGGTGACGTCATCGACACCGACCCCGGCCTCCGTCCCGCGCCTCCCGGAGGGGACAGCGGCGCACGCATCGGATACGTTGAAGGCCTGACACACCGTCAGATTCAGCACCACCCACCGGAACCGGAAACCCCGACCAGGCATGGACTTCGACTTCTCACCCGACCAGCAGGCCTTCGCCGTCCAGGTCGAGGCGTTCCTGGACGCCAACGACGATCCCGATGTGTTCGACCCCACGCGGGAGAACATGGCCCAGATCGTCGACACCCCGAAGCGCAGGGCACTGATGCGCAGGCTCGGCGAAGAGGGCTGGCTGGGGATCACCTGGCCGAAGGAGTACGGGGGCAAGGAGGGCGAAGGCATCTACGAGTACATCCTGAACGAGGCGCTGGCAGCACGGGGAGGACCCCAGATCGGCAAGGGCGTCGGCATCATCGGCAAGACCCTCATCGCCCACGGCT
>CAJWFS010000004.1 GCA_913030665.1 uncultured Acidimicrobiaceae bacterium | reverse complement strand
AGTTGTCACGCGACGTCGTGGCCTGCCCCGGTGCCGACACCTGCAACCTCGCCGTCACCCAGAGCCGCGGCCTGGCCAGCGCCATCGGAGCCGCCCTTGAAGAGGCCGGCCTGGCCGAGGTGGGTGGACTGCGCGTGAACATCTCGGGATGCACCAACAGCTGCGGCCAGCACCACACGTCCGACATCGGCTTCTTCGGCGCCGAACGTCGTGCCCATGGCCAACCGGCTCCCGGCTACCAGATGCTGCTGGGTGGCTACGTGGGACAGGAACAGATCCACTTCGGCAGGAAGGCGCTGCGGCTGCCCGCCAAGAACGCTGCCGAAGCCACGGTACGGGTGGTCGGCAGGTTCGCCGGAGAGCGGGAGGCGGGCGAGCGGTTCATCGACTGGCTGGAGCGCTCCGGCGGTGCCAGCGAGGTGGCCGCCGGCCTGAAGGACCTGGACGAGTTCCCGACGCCGGACGAGGGACCCGAGTTCTACGTGGACTACGACGAGACCGGCCCATACGTGGCCGAGATCGGCGAGTCGGAGTGCGCCACCTGATCCGGAGCCACCGGCGTCGCCCGTAGCGACGACGGCTCCGACCATGGGGCAGAATCCCGCCATGGCCCCTGAGTTCAGCACCGAGGAAACCCCGCCCTACGGCGAGGTGGAACAGGTGTCACCCCTCGTTCGCCGGGTGGTGGCCAACAACCCGTCCAGGTTCACCTACCACGGCTCGGGCACGTTCATCGTCGGCCCGGCCACCGGCGGCGACGTCGCCATCATCGACCCGGGCCCTGCCGACGACGACCACGTGGCCGCCCTGCTGCGAGCCGTGGAGGGCCAGCGCGTCACCCACCTGCTGATCACCCACACCCACCCCGACCACTCCCCCGCGGCGGCCGCCGTGAAGGCGGCCACGGGAGCGGTGACCCACGGGTTCGGCCCACACCCCGCCGAGGCCATCCGGGCCCATGACGAACGGGTCCGCCGCGCCATCGAGGCAGGCGAGGAGCCGGAGGCCGATGACGGGGAGGGATCGGGTGACCGTGACTTCGTCCCCGACGTGGTGACTACGGATGGTGACGTGATCACCGGTGCCGACTTCACGTTCGAAGCGCTCCACACGCCGGGCCACATCTCCAACCACCTCTGCTTCGCCTTCCGGGAGGAGGCCACGCTGTTCACGGGGGACCACGTCATGGGCTGGTCCACCTCGGTGGTCCCGGCACCCGACGGCGACCTGAACGACTACCTGGAGAACCTGGAACGCCTCCTGGATCGCCCGGAGACCACCTACCGGCCGACACACGGGCCGGCGATCACCGATCCCATCCCGTACGTCTCGGCGCTCATCGAACATCGCAGGATGCGGGAGCGCCAGATCGTGGACGCCCTGGCCGACGGCCCACGCAACATCATCTCGATCGTGGGGGGGCTCTACGCCGACATAGATCCGAAGCTGCACAAGGCCGCCGGCGCCTCGGTGTACGCACACCTACTGGCCCTGTCACGGGCGGGTCGGGTGGACAGCCTCGCCTCGGGCGACGAATCCGACTGGAAGGCCGACTGGCGCCTGGCCTGACGAACCCCTGATGGGTCCGGCTACGGGTGCTGGCTGGAGACCGAGACGACCTCGCCGGTCATGTAGGACGAGTAGTCGCTGGCCAGGAACACGATCACGTTGGCCACCTCCCACGGCTCGGCGGCCCGGCCGAACGCCTCGTCGCCCACCAGGGACTCCAGCAGCTCATCGCTACTGGTCCTGGCCAGGAACGGGTGCATCGCGAGGCTCGGCGATACGCAGTTGATCCGGATCCCGGATCCGGCCGCCTCCATGGCGGAGCACCGCGTGAGGGCCATCACGCCCGCCTTGGCCGCCGCGTAGTGGGTCTGGCCGGTCTGGGCCCGCCATCCGACCACCGAGGCATTGTTCACGATCACGCCGTGGCCCTGGGCCTCCATGATCCGCAGGGCAGCCCGGGTGCAGCGCATGGTGCCGGTCAGGGTGATGTCCAGCACCCGGTCCCACTCCTCGTCGGCCATGTCCACGAGACGGGTGTCGCCTCCCAGGCCGGCATTGTTGACCAGCACGTCGATCCGCCCGTGCTCAGACAGTGCTGCGTCCATGAGGCCCTGGACGTCGGCCTCGTCTCGGACGTCGCAGACAAGGGCGAGGGGCCTCGACCCGGCCACGACCTCGAGAGCATCGGCAGCCTCGGCCAGGCGTCGCTCGTGGACGTCCGAGATGACGACCGTGGCGCCCTCCTCGACCGCCCGTCGGGCGACGGCGAACCCGATGCCGGCACCGGCTGAAGCAGTGACGACGACGATCCTGCCGTCCAGCAGGCCGTGGCCCTCTACGTAGGGGGGAGCGGTCATGGCAGGAGGGTAGGCGCTCCGGAGACGGTGCCTATGACGCCGCCCCGGCCCCTTCGGCGGCCTTCCTCTCGGCCATCTCCCTCATGCGCCGCTCAAGGTCGGCGAACATCGGCATCTCCTCGGCTCCGATGGCGGTCGGGAGCCTCTCGGCGATCTCGTCGACAGTGAACATCTCGCCGTCGTCAGCCGACATGTGTCGCAGTTCCTCCGGTTGGTTCCAGACGGCGATCCGCTTCCCGGTACAGGTGTAGATCTGGGCCGTCGTGTCCCGGGCGGCGTCCGAGAGCAGGTAGACGGCCAGGGGGGCGATCGCCTCGGGTCCACCGGCCTCGATCTCGAACGGCACGTTCTCCGACATGCGGGTCATCGCAGCCGGTGCGATGCAGTTGGCGTTGATGCCGTAGCGCCGGAGGGCGAATGCGGCGCTGCGGGTGAGCGACACGATCCCGCCCTTGGCCGCCGAGTAGTTGGCCTGGGCCGTCGAGGCCACGAAGGCACCGGACGTGAACCCGACCAGGCTGCCGCCCGTCTCCTGCTTTCGCATGACCGCCGAGGCGGCCCGGTAGAGCGTGAAATGGCCCTTCAGGTGGACGCTGACCACGTGGTCGAACTCCTCCTCGCTCATGTTGAACAGCATCCGCTCCCGCACGATGCCGGCGACGCAGACCACGCCGTCGATGGTCCCCCAGTTCTGGACCGCCGTGTCGACGATGCGCTGTCCGACCGCCATCTCCGACACGTCACCGGCCACCGCCATCGCCGTGCCACCCGCCGCCAGGATCTCGTCCACCACAACGTCGGCGACCTCGCTGGACGGATCGCTGCCGTCCATGGTCACCCCGTAGTCAGCGACGACGACGTTGGCGCCCTCGGCGGCGCAGGCCAGCGCGATGCCCCGGCCGATCCCGTTCCCGGCACCGGTGACGGCGATGTTCTTTCCTGCCAGATGGCCGGCCATGGTCTGCTCCCGGGGGTAGTGCGATCAGGGGGTGAATGGACCTGACGGTCCGTCAGATCAAGTGGCAACCCTAGCGGCGGACCCGATCCCCGACCCCGGTCGGAGAAGCGGAACCAGTGGGTCGGTGGTTATCGCTCCGGAACCGTCCGGTCGTCCACGCTCAGCGCGCCGGGACCATCCCGCCATCCACGGTGAGGCACTGGCCGGTCATGAAGCTGCCCGCGTCCGACGCCATGTACAGGACTGCCCCGACCATCTCGTCGGGCTCGCCCAGTCGCTTCATGTAGTTGGACCGGGCCATCCCAGCGGCACGCTCGGGCCCGATGTTGCGGACCATGGTCGTATCGACCGGCCCCGGGGCCAGGGCGTTGACACGGATGCCACGCGAGGCGTACTCGGCGGCCATCGACCGGGTGAAGTGCAGCAGGGCGGCCTTTCCAGCCCCGTACATGGACCTCCCGGGGGTGTTCAGGAACGCTCCCGCCGAGATCACGTTGACGACCGAGGCGTGGTCAGAGACCAGCAGGTGGGGCAGGCAGGCCTGGAAAAGGAACAACGGACCCCGCACGTTCACGTCGAAGGACTTGGCGAACGCCTCCGGCGTGATCTCCCCGATGGGCTGGGCCACCGGGTTGGCCGCATTGTTGACCAGGATGTCGATACCGCCGTAGGCGTCGGCCGTCGTGGCAGCGAGCCTGTCCAGGTCGTGGAGGTCTCCCGCGTGGCCCGGAACGGCCAGGGCTTCGCCGCCGGCGGCACGAATGGCGGCCACGGCCTCATCGCAGGCATCGGCCTTGCGGCTGGACACCACGACGCTGGCTCCCTGGGCGGCGAAGGCCTCGGCGACCGCCCGACCTATGCCCCGACTCCCACCGGTCACGATCACCACCCGTCCGGTCAGGTCGTGGAGTGCAGCCACCCCGTCTCGATCCAGCATGGTGTTGTCCCCTCCCGTACGGTCGGCCCGACGGTACTTCCCGACCGTCCGGATCCACGTCCCGAGGAGTGGCATTGAGCGAGCGACACGTGGTCGTGCCGAGGGGCATGGCGGGGATACCCACCGAGCACGGCGACTTCAACGTGCAGGGGCCATCGGTCATCCGCTGCCCCACCTGGCTTCCCGATCCACCCGGCGCCTACCTCCTCTACTTCGCCCACCACCGCGGGGCCTCCATCCGGCTGGCGGCCTCCGACCATCCCGCCGGCCCATGGCACCTGGTCTCCAGCGACGTTCTCAACGCCGAGGATGCCGCACCGGTCCTGCCCGCCGACCACCCGAACCTGCACGTGGCCTCGCCCGACGTCCAGGTCGACGAGGAGGACCGCCGCCTCCGCATGACGTTCCACGGCCATGTCTCCCCCTCAGCCGGAGGCCACCTGCCCTCCTGGGGTGCCTACCCCACCTACGACCAGCACACGCTGGTGGCCACCTCTCAGGACGGTCGGCGCTTCCTCCCGTTGCTCGACGGCCCGGCCATCTCCCCCTCCTACCAACGGGGCTTCGCCTGGGGCGGATGGTGCTACGGGCTGTCCATGCCATCACAGCTCGTGCGGTCGGTCGACGGGCTCTCCGGCTACGAGTACGGGCCGACCCTGTTCGACGACGCCGAGATCCGGCACAGCGGCGTCCTGGTCGACGGCCACCACCTCCGGATCTGGTTCACGAGGGCCGGTGACGCCCCCGAGCGGATCATGGAGTGCCGGGTCGACCTCCGGGACGACTGGACCGGTTGGACGCCCTCCGAACCGGTCGAGGTGCTTCGCCCGGCAGAGCCCTGGGAAGGAGCCGACCTGCCGGTGGAGCCCACCACCAGGGGTCCGGCATTCCAACCCCAGAACGGCCTGCGGGACCCGTTCGTCCTGGACGACGACGGAGAGCGGTGGCTCTACTACGCGGCAGCCGGCGAGTTCGCCCTGGGTGTCGTCCGGCTCCCGGAGCCGCCCTAGCGTCAGGGCCATGCCCTCGGACCGCAAGATCCTCATCACCGGCCTGACCGGCCAGATCGGCCATCCAGTGGCCAGATTCCTTGCACTTGACAACGAGGTGTGGGGGGTGGCCCGCTACTCGGCCGATGGCAGTCGGGAGCGGGCCGAGGCCATAGGGGTCCACCCCCACATGGCCGACCTGGAGACCGGCGACTACGGGGACCTGCCGACGGACTTCACCCACCTCGTCCACTTCGCCGCCTGGCAGGGTCCGGCCCCCGACTTCGACCGGGCGATGCGGGCCAACGCCGAGGCCACCGGACTGCTCATGGCGCACTGCCGGCACGCCGAGGCAGCCCTCATCGCCTCCACGAACACCGTCTACCGGCCCAACGAGGACCCCTGGCACGCCTATCTGGAGACCGACCCCCTGGGCGTTCCGACGGCACCACACAGCCCGACCTACGCCGTCTCAAAGGTCGGCCAGGAGGCGGTCGCGCGCACCATGGCGCGGGCACTGGACCTGCCGACGACCATCGCCCGGATCAACGCCAGCTACGGACCCAACGGCGGCCTCCCCGCCTACCACTGCGACGCGATCGCAGCCGGCCACGCTGTTCTCCTGCGATCCCCCGACCAGTCCCCGTACACCCCGATCCACGAGGAGGACCTGGCTGGGCAGGTGGCGCCGCTGCTGGACGCTGCGTCGGCACCGGCCACGATCGTGAACTGGTGCGGGGACGAGACGGTGACGGCCGAACAGTGGTGCGCCCTGTTCGGCGAACGCCTCGGGATCGAACCCGAGCTGTCCTACTACGACCTTCCGGGCAGCCAGCCGGGAAGTGCCGCCGACCCGACGAAGCGTCTCTCGCTCACGGGTCCATGCACCGTTGGCTGGCGGGACGGCATGGTGGCCATGCTGGACCAACGGACAGGCCCGGCCGACTGCTGAGACCCACGCACGGGCGAACGCCTACGCCGTGAGGAGCCCGCAGGCGCAGGCAGCGCTCAGGCCGGAGTCCACGCACACGGCAGGTGCTTGATCCCGTTCACGAAGTTGGTTCGCAGCAGGTCCGGCTCGGCGGTCGAACGGATGTCGGGCAACCTGGTGAGCAGGTGCCGGAACATCACGCCCACCTCCCGCCGGGCAAGGTGCGCCCCCAGACAGAAGTGGGGGCCGGGACCACCGAAGCCGACGTGTGGATTGGGGTCACGCCTCACGTCGAACCGGTCGGGACCATCGAACACCGCCTCGTCCCGGTTGGCCGAGTTGTACCAGAGCACCACCTTCTCGCCAGCCTTGAACTCGTGGCCCCCCAGCCGCACGCCGTCGGTGGTCACCGTCCTCCGGAAGTGGGTGACCGGGCTGGCCATCCGGACGATCTCCTCCACAGCGGTCGGCGTCACACCGTCGATGTCAGCCAGCCAGATGGTGCGCTGGTCGGGGTTCCCGGTCAGGTAGTGCAGGCCCCACGAGATGGCGTTGCGGGTCGTCTCGTTGCCGGCCACGCAGAGCAGCACGAAGAACGACGCCAACTCGTCGGCGGAGAGGCGCTCGCCATCCACCTCGGCGTTCACAAGCAGCGAGGTGAGGTCCTGGCCGTCACCACCGCGTCGGCCCTCGGCCGTCTCGTGCATGATGGCCGCCAGGCCGGCGCCGGCGCCCAGCAGCGCCTCCAGGGGGTTGACATCCACCGGGATGTACTCCGGGTCGCCCTGGCTGAGCACGACGTTGGAGTGGTTGAACACCTCGTCGTAGCGATCAGGGGCGATTCCCATCATGTCGCAGATGACCGCCAGCGGAAGGCGGGCCGCCACCTCGGTCACGAAGTCGCACTCTCCACGTTCAGCCACGTCATCCACGATCGCTGCGGCCGTCCGCTCTACGCCGTCCTCGAGGGAACGCATCATGCGCGGCGTGAAGCCGGCCGACACCACCTTGCGGAGTCGGGCGTGGCGGGGGTCGTCCATGGAGATCATGGACCCGAAGAACTCGCGGAACTCCGGTGGCAGGTCGGAGATGTTGGTTCCCTCTCCCGAGCAGAACCACTCCGGGTGGCGGCTGGCCTCGATCACGTCGGCATGGCGGGTGATGGCCCAGTAGCCGGGCCCTGCCGGAAGGAAGTCGTTCCCCACCTCGGCGAAGAAGCGGATCGGGTCCTCCCGGCGAAGGGTGGCGAAACCCGCGTACCGGTCGACCATCGGCCCCGACCAGAACGGGTCGACGTCGGAGAGGTCGATTTCGGCAAGGTCAGCGTCGGTGGATCCCATCGGCCCGAACCTACGCGGTGCATCGGCCTCCCTCCCGATCCGGGCCGGTAGCCGTCGGCCGCTTAGATTCGGGCCATGACCATCGATCCGATCAGACTGCTCACAGACCGGGTGGCCATTGGGGACCTGCTGACTCGCTACGCCACCGCCGTGGACCGCCGCAACTGGGACCTCTACCGGACCGTGTTCACGACCGACGCCGAGATCGACTACACGTCGGCAGGCGGAATCGCCGGAACCGTGGACGAGGTCGTGGCGTTCCTGGACGAGGTGCTGTCCGGCTTCGAGATGACCCAGCACCTGGTGGCCAACCTGGAGGTCGAGGTGGACGGCGACACCGCCCGGGTGACCGCCATGTTCAACAACCCGATGCGGCTACCGGGCGGCGATACCTGGTTCACGGGCGGCTGGTACCACCACGACCTGGTGCGAACGGCCGACGGATGGCGCAGCCGGCGACTCCGCGAGGAATCCGCCTGGTTCGACCGCGCTCCCTTCTGAGGCCACCCGAACAGGCACCTAGCCGATGATCGTCGGGTTCCGGTCCGCCTGAAGGTCCTCGAACCTTCGCATGGCCATCCCCAGCGTGACGTCGTGGGTGAAGATCCAGAACCGACCGGATCTCACGGCCTCGACCACCCGGGCCGCCACCTCGGCCGGCTCGATCCCACGTTCGTCCAGAATCTCGCCGAGGGCCGCCTGCGTCGCCCCACTGGACCCGTGTACGTCCACCCAGTCGGGCCGGAGCCGGCCCACGTCGAAGATCTCCGTCCGGACGAGTTCCGGGCAGAGGCAGGACACTCCAACGGGAGTCGGCTCCAGCTCGCGGTATAGCGCCTCGGAGAGGCCGACCACGGCGTGCTTCGAGGCGCAGTACATGCCCAGCAGCTCGGTGGTCATGACACCGGCCTGGGATGCCACGTTCACTATGTGCCCCTCGCCGGCAGCCACCATGCGTGGGGCGAAGGTCGTGACGCCGTGTGCCACGCCGAGGACGTTCACGTCGAAGGTCCACCGCCATTCCGCCGGCGTCGTCTGCAGCATCGGCCCTGCAGGACCCACGCCTGCGTTGTTGCACAGGAGGTGCACGGCTCCGTAGCGGTCCCAGGCGGCATCGGCCAGGGCGGCGACGGCCTCCGGATCGACCACGTCACAGACCACCCCGGAGACCGAACCTCCGGCTTCGGCCAACCTAGCCACCTGGGCGTCGAGGGAAGCCTCGTCGCGGTCCGAGAGGACAACCTGCATGCCCTCGGCGAGGAAGGCCTCCGACATGGCCAGGCCAATGCCCGAAGCCGCCCCGGTGACCACGGCCACCCGTCCGTCCAGTTCCTCGAGCATGAAGTACCCCCGTAGTCCACCGGCCACCTGTCTCTGTGCCCAGACGGTAAGCCCATGCCGGGCCAACAGTCGCAGTCGGGCACCCCTGCCGTCGGGGCCGATGGCGTGCCCCGCCCGGCACGCCCACTCCGGTAAGCCACGGGTACCGTCGACCCATGAGCGGGCCCCTCGACGGAATCAGGATCGTGGACCTGTCCGTCGCCATCACCGGCCCGCTGGCCGCTGGGATGCTCGTCGACCAGGGCGCCGACTGCGTCAAGGTCGAGCAGGCGCCCACCGGCGACGTGGTTCGATGGCTGGGCAGCACGGTCGCCGGGATCTCGGCGATGTTCCAGGCCGCCAACAGGGGCAAGCGGTCGATCGTGCTGGACCTCCGTCAGGCCGACGGCCTGGCCATCCTCCGGGACCTGGTCGCCGACGCTGACGTGCTGGTCCAGAACTTCCGACCCGGCGTGGCGGAACGCCTGGGCGTCGCCTACGAGGACATACGGTCCATCCGACCCGACATCGTCTACGCAGACCTCACCGGCTTTGGAACCAGCGGCCCCTACAGCCACCGCCGTGTCTACGACACGGTCATCCAGGCGCAGTCAGGCCTGGCGGCCAGCCAGACCGGCCTCAACGACGACCAGCCCAAGTTCCTCAAGCAACTTGTGTGCGACAAGGTCACCGCCTACACGGCCTGCCAGGCCATCACAGCGGCCCTCTTCGCACGGAGTCGGGGCGCCGGCGGCCAGCACATGGAGTTGAGCATGCTGGATGCCTGCATCGCCTTCCTGTTCGTGGACGGTGCCGACCACGAGGTCATCTTGGACGGGGACCATTCCGGACCCCAATCGGTTGCCGCCAACAACACCCCGCTGGCCTTAGACGGCGGTTTCGCCGCCGTGGCGGTTCCCACCGACAAGGAGTTCCACGGCCTGGCCCGGGCAATGGGCGTGGACAGCTCGGATCCCGGTCTCGCAACCATAAGGGACCGGACCACCAACCGCGAAAAGGCGATGGCCGTCCACCGTGCCGTGCGCCAGAACGCAACGAGGCTCACCGTGTCAGAGGCCGAGGCACTGCTGGAGGCCAACCAGGTGCCGTTCGGGATCGTGCGTGCCGTCGACGAGATCCAGAACGATCCGCAGGTGATCGCAAACGGGGTCTTCTCCGAGTTCGACCATCCGGCGGCTGGTCGGGTGCGACACCACCGGCCACCCACCCGATTCCACGGCACTCCGACCGAGCTCCGTGAACCGGCCGCCCCGACGCTCGGCCAGCACTCCGACGAGATCCTGGCCGAGACCGGTCGCTCTGATCGAATCGACGAACTGCGAGCGGCAGGGGTGGTCGGATGATCGACGGCCTGGCAGGCCGGGAGCACCGCGACCACAAGCGATACGACGCCTTTACCACACACCACGACGAGCACGGCTCGACGGAACTCATCCCGGCAGCCACCGTCATCGTCCTGAGGGACACCCCTGACGGCCTCGAGACCCTGATGCTCCACAAGAACTCGAAGATCGCCTTCGGCGGCATGTGGGTGTTCCCAGGTGGCCGCATCGACGACGCCGACGAGGTCCTCGACGAGAACGGTAGGCCCGACGAGCTGGCCACGGCCTCAGCAGCAGCGGCGAGGGAGGCGGCCGAAGAGGCATCGGTGACCGTAGACCCGGACGAAATGGCCTGGTTCGCCCGCTGGAGACCGCCAACCGTCATGCCCAAGCGGTTCGACACCTTCTTCTTCGCCGCCCGCCTGGAGGGCGACGCCGGGTCGGTCGCCATAGACGACGGCGAGATCACCGACCACGAGTGGATGCGTCCAGCCGATGCGATGGACCGGCGCGATGCCGGCGCGATCGAGTTGGCACCGCCCACCTGGGTGACGCTGAACCAGTTGGCCCGCTACACCGACGTCGCCGGTGCACTGGCCGACATGGAGGCAGCCGAGCCGGCCCTCTACGAGACGCACATGGCGCGTACCGACAACGGTCCGGTCGCCATGTGGGAGGGCGACGGCGGATACGAGACGAACGATCCGACCATGCCGGGCGCCAGGCATCGCCTGACGATGGTCGAGGACCGGTACCGGTTCGAGGACGACCGGTCCTGACCGGTCGCGCCCACACTTCACACCCACCCCACCTACGATCGGCCACCGTGGACAACACACCGAAGACGACCGTGCAGGACGCGCCAGCCCTTACCGGCCTCACCACTGCTGAGGTGGCCGAACGCCTCGCCGACGGCCGGGTGAACGACGTACCGGACGCTCCGGTCAGGACGACCAGAGAGATCTTCCGGGCCAACGTCCTTACCCCGATCAACGCCATCATGGGCGCCCTGTTCGCGCTGATCCTCGTGGCCGGATTCCCAGGCGATGCCCTCTTCGCCGGGGTGATCGTCTCGAACAGCATCATCGGGACCGTCCAGGAACTTCGGGCCCGACGCACCCTCACCAACCTCGCCGTCCTCTCGGCTCCCGGAGCCAGGGCGGTACGGGACGGAACTGCCATCGACATCGACGTGTCAAGCGTGGTGGCGGACGACCTGCTGGAACTGCGACCCGGAGACCAGGTCGTGGTGGACGGCGTGGTCGTCGACGCCCTCGGCCTGGAGGTGGACGAATCCCTCCTGACCGGTGAAGCCGACCCGGTGGACAAGACGGTCGGTGACAGGGTCCTGTCTGGAAGCTTCGTGGCGGCCGGCACGGGGCACGTCCGGGCGACAGGGATCGGCTCCGAGTCGTATGCCGCCGCCCTCGCCGAAGAGGCCAGGCGATTCACCCTGGTCGACAGCGAGCTCCGGTCGGGAGTGAACTCCATCCTCCGGTGGCTGACCGTGATCATCCCCCCGGCCGCAGGCCTGCTCCTGCTCCGGCTCCTCGTCACCGAGGACCTCTGGGAGGAGGCGCTACGGGGCACGGTGGCCGCCGCCGTCGCCATGGTCCCGGACGGCCTGGTCCTGCTGACCAGCCTCTCGTTCATCGTCGGGGTGGTCGCCCTAGCAAGGCGCAAGGCCCTGGCTCGCGAGCTGGCCTCGGTGGAGCTCCTGGCCCGGGTCGACATCCTCTGCCTGGACAAGACCGGCACGATCACCACCGGCGATATCGCCTTCGCCGGCATCGAGACGATCGGCGCCACCACTGCCGACGAGGCAGCCGGAGCCGTGGGCGCCATGGCAGCGGTCGACCCCGCCCCCAACGCCACGCTCGCCGCCCTGGCCTCCGCCCTGGATGCACCCGACTGGACCGCCACGACGACCGTTCCGTTCTCGTCGGCCCGCAAGTGGGCGGCAGCCGACTTCGACAGCAGGGCCACCTTTCACCTGGGAGCACCCGACATCCTCCTACCGAAGGGTGAGTGGGCGGTTGCGCGTGAGCGGGTCGCCGAGTTGGCCGAGACGGGCCAGCGGGTCCTCGTGCTCACCCGCTCGAGTGCCGGCACGTGTGGTACCGAGACCCTTCCCGCAGCCCGACTGCCGATGTGCCTGATCCTCCTGGAGGACACGGTCAGGCCCGAGGCACCCGAGATCCTGGCGTGGTTCGCCGAACAGGGCGTGAGCCTCAAGGTGATATCCGGCGACCACCCCGCCACGGTCGCCGCGGTGGCCCGGCGGGCCGGCGTACCCGGAGCCGACCATTGGATCGACGCCAGGGACCTCCCCGACGACCCGGAAGCCCTGGCCGATGCGGTGGCCGCCGGGGCCGTGTTCGGGCGTGTCACACCACACCAGAAACGGGCCATGATCGACGCCCTGCAGTCCCGGGGCCACACGGTCGCCATGACCGGCGACGGCGTGAACGACGTGCTCGCCCTGAAGGACGCCGACATGGGTATAGCCATGGGCTCGGGCAGCTCGGCATCCCGGGCGGTCGCCCAGCTGGTCCTGCTGGACGACCAGTTCTCGACGCTGCCCAGGGTGCTGGCCGAAGGCCGTCGGGTCATCAACAACGTCGAACGGGTGGCGAACCTGTTCATCACCAAGGCCACCTACGCCGTCCTGCTCACCGCCCTGGTGGGCCTGTTCGGGGTTCCGTTCCCGTTCCTGCCGAAGCAGCTGACCCTCATCGGCACCATCTCCGTAGGGGTACCCGGCTTCTTCCTGGCCCTCGCTCCCGATGCCTCCCTCGTCAGGCCGGGGTTCCTGCCCCGGGTGCTGCGCTACGCCGTGCCGGCCGGCACGGCGGCCGCTGCCGCCACCTTCGCGGCCTACGAGGTGGTCCGCCGGAGCGACGCCACCCTGGAGGCAGCTCGCACCTCGGCGACCCTCACGCTCCTGGGCATCAGCCTCGTCGTCCTGCTCGGCATAAGCCGCCCGCTCAGACCCTGGAAGGTCGGGCTGGCCGGCGCCATGGGTGCCTGGTATGCCCTCACCATGGCCTGGTCATTCCCCCGCGACTACTTCGAACTGGTGATTCCACCCACGTCAGCGTGGCTGACCGCTGCGGTCTGCACGGCAGTAGGTGGCCTGCTGGTGGCCGTCCTACCACGGCTCCTCGACCGATTGCCGGCACGGCGCTAGACCGCCGGACCAGCCACAGGAGGCCCGCGACTAGCGTCACCGGGCAACATGGGGATCAACGGCGATCCTCGCCCGACCCGAGGGGTCCCCGATGACCGACACCGGCAACAGCCTCTTCGCCACAGCCCTGGACCAGTTCAACCGTGGCGCCGAGATCATCGACCTCCCCGGCGACCTCAGGTCGATCCTCTCGCAGCCCAAGAACGAGATCATCGTCAACTTCCCGGTCCTCATGAACGACGGGTCCTACCGGGTGTTCCGCGGCTACCGGATCCAGCACAGCAACCTGCTGGGCCCGTACAAGGGCGGGGTGAGGTTCCACCCGATGGTGGACCTGGACGAGGTCAAGGCCCTGGCCACATGGATGACATGGAAGTCGGCCCTCTGCGACATTCCGTTCGGGGGTGCCAAGGGCGGCATCTCGTTCGACCCGACAGCGCTCGAGGCCGACGAGTTGGAGCGGGTGGTCCGACGGTTCACCCACGCCCTGGGGACCAACATCGGTCCCGACCACGACATCCCCGCCCCCGACCTGGGCAGCAACGCCCAGTCGATGGTCTGGATGATGGACACGTATGCCAACTCCACCGGGGCGACGGAGCGCCAGAACGTGAAGCGGATCGTCACCGGCAAGACCTTGGAGACGGGAGGCAGCCCCGGCCGCGAGAAAGCCACCGGACAGGGGGTCGTGTTCTGCCTCCAGCACTGGGCCGACGAGGTCGGCTTCGACCTGGTCGGGGCCACGGTCAGCATCCAGGGCTTCGGCAACGTGGGCAGCGCAACGGGACGGATACTGCAGGTGCACGGAGCCAGGCTCGTGGCGGTGGCCGACCACGCCGGGGCCATCACGGATGAGGACGGCATCGACGCCTTCGAGTTGGCCCACTGGGTCCGGGAACACGGCTCGGTGGCCGGATTCCCGAAGGCCATGTGGATCGACGACGAGGACTTCTGGTCGGTGCCGGCCGACATCCTCGTGCCGGCCGCCCTGGAGAACCAGGTCACCGCCGCGAACGTGGGACGCATCCAGGCACGGGTCGTGGTCGAAGCAGCCAACGGTCCGACGACGCTGGAGGCGGAGAAGATCCTCGAACAGCGCGGCATCGACGTGCTACCAGACATCCTGGTGAACGCCGGTGGCGTCGTGGTCTCGTACTTCGAGTGGTTGCAGAACCGTTCGGCACAGCGCTGGGACCTGGAAGACGTGGACTTCAAGTTGCGGGAGATCCTGTGGAAGGCCTGCGACGAGGTGGTCGACATCCGTTCCGAGCTGGAGATCGCGTCCCGCCGGGATGCCGCCTACGCAGTGGCCCTCCGACGCCTGCAGGTCGTGTACGAGCAGCGGGGAATCTTCCCCTGAGCCCGGAAGCCCATGGCTGACGGGACCCGGACCCTGCTTGTCGGCGACGGACCGCTCGTCGATGGACTGCACGACGGCCTCGTGGACCGTGGCCACGTGGTGGCCCAGGTGGTGCCTGTGCGCACCGACGGTGGGACGGGCATCGAGGCGGGTACAGGCACGGGCATCAGCACGGGCATAGGTGCCGGCGTCAGCCTGATCGGCCGGCCCGACCTCGTGGTCCACGTCCCACCGGTCCCGGCCAGCCCCGTGCCGCTCGTCGACCAGACCACGCAGCGGTGGGTGGAAGCCTGCGAGGCACCCATGGCCGAGGCCTTCGCCGTGGCCCGGGCCTGTCGGCCGCACCTCTCCGACCGTGCACGCCTGGTGTGGGTCGTGCCGACCGTCGCCATGGGTGGAGCCGCAGGCTTCGTCGGGTCAGCAGCGGCTTCCGAGGGGATCCGCGCCCTGGCCAAGAGCGCCGCCAGGCAGTGGGGGCCAGAGGGCCTGACCACGGCGGTGCTGGCCGTGGCACCCGAGCTGGCCTTTCCATCCGACGCGGGCGCTGGAGCGCGGATATCGGCGACCGCCGGTCCGGCCCTGGGTCGACCGGGGGACGCCTTCGGGGACATCGCCCCCCTACTCGACCTACTGGCCGATCCGGCAGCCCGGTTCATGACCGGTGCGACGCTGGTGGCCGACGGCGGCGTCTGGATGGCACCGTGAACCCGGGCCTGGTACCGGGAGGCAGACTGCTGGAAGGCCGCGTGGTGCTGGTCACCGGTGGTGCGTCAGGCCTGGGCCTCGGTATGGCCACGGCCATGGCGGCGCACGGGGCGGCGGTCGTGCTGGCCTGTCGACGATCGGAGACCGGCGAGCCCGCCGCCGCCGGGCTCCGGGAGGCCGGACACGACGTCCGGTGCGTCCGTTGCGACGTGACCTCGGCCGACGACCTCCGAACCGCCGTGGATGCGACGGTCACGGCCCATGGGCGGCTGGATTGCATGGTCCACAACGCCATCGCCCCGACCGGTGGCCCCACCCGGATCCAGGACGTGGCGCAGGACCACTGGGACGCCATGGTGGCCACGGCCATCCGGGCCACGTTCGAGGGAGCCCGGGCGGCCCACCCGCACCTGCGTGAGGCTGGCGGCTCGATGATCCTCATGACGTCGTCGGCCGGCATGGAGGGAAGCGCCAGCCTCCCCGTCTACGCCATGGTGAAGGCGGCCCAGCGCACTCTGGCCAAGGGACTGGCGGCGGAATGGGGAGCCGACGGGATCCGCGTCAACTGCATCGCACCGGTGGCCGACACCCCGGCGATGGAGCGCGCCTACGACGAGAACCCGGTACTACAGGAGCGACTGCTGGAGCGGACGCCACTGGGTCGGATCGGCGACCCGCTGGGTGACGTGGGCCCTGCAGCGGTGTTCCTGGCCAGCGACATGGCACGGTTCATGACCGGACAGACGCTCTGCGTGGACGGTGGCGGCTTCCTTGGTCTCTGACCGGGCGGCGTGTGCCTGGGGCTTCAGCCCACCTCGGCGAGTGCGGCGGCGGCACGACGTGCGGCCACCTGGCGACGCCCGATGATGGGCGTGGTCGGGGCGAACCCGGCCGTGGCCCGCTCGGCCTCCGACTCTCCGCCCCAGAATCCCAGCTCGCGCTTGTCACGGGCGTACTCACGGCAGGAGTCCATGGCTGGACAGGCGGCGCACAGCTCTGCGGCACGCACCTCCCGGCGGACCCTGGCCTCGGGACGCTCGGCGAAGGGGGCGAAGAACTGGTCGCTCCTGCCCACACACAGGGCGTCATCCACCCAGTTCATCGCCTGCGAGTCGACGTACAGGTTCACCACTGCATCTGACACGGTTCCCTCGTTTCCTCGGACACCTCGACCGGATGGGACGGATTGTCCCTCTGCGGATGTCGTCATCTCGCCTGCCCTGAGATCGTAGGAATCCCATCCGACGCGCTCCAGTGTTTCGCGATGATTGTTAGAGAACCTATCTATCTATTTAAGCGATCATTCATTCATGTTGAATACCTGTCCACGATGACCATCGGGTAACAAACCGGCCAACCCCCCCCACGGCGACACCCCTGCGGCGTCTCCCGTCGGACCACATCCACCCGGGTCGTGCATCGCCCACCCGAGGCTGCCAGAGTGGCACCGTGCCCGACGATTCCCTGATCAACATGGACAACGAGACCCACGTGGACAACGAGGACCACGACCCAGGCCCCTACTTCGACGACCTGGTCGTCGGACAGACCCTCCAGCCGGCACCGGCCGTCACGATCGGACCCGGAGAAGCGGCCATCTACCAGGCCATCTGCGGTGACCCCCTGGCCACCTCGCTCAGCCACCCACTGGCCGAAGCGGTCACAGGCCAGCCAGGTGCGCTGGTCAACCCGGCGCTCGTCCTCCACGTGTCGATCGGCCAGAGCACGGTGGCGACCCGTCGCGTGATTGCCAACCTCTTCTACCGGGGCGTCGTCCTCCACCAACCGGTCCGCCACGGCGAAACCCTCCACACCACCGTCGAGGTCCGGGGCCTCTCCGAGCTGAGACGACGCGACGACCGCCCCGCCCGAGGCCTGGCCCTGCTGGGCATCCACACCGTGCGGGTCGACGACGGCGCCACCGTGGCCGACTACGAGCGGTGCGCAATGCTGCGGTTCCGGGATGCCACCACGATGACCGGACACGAGGACGACCTGGGAGCCGTCGCCCTCGACATCCGACTCGACGACTGGATGGATCGGATCCCGTCCGGGTGGGATCCCACGCCACTCAGCCCGGTAACCGTCGAGGGCTGGCGTGTCGGCGTCCGACGCAGCGACAGGCTCAGGGACACCGTCGGCCTGGCCACGGAACTCGCCCGCCTCACCCAGAACCAGGCCCCCGTACACCGGGATCCGACGCTGGGGCCTGAGGGCCGGCGACTCGTATACGGGGGCCACACCATCGGTCTGGCCCAGGCCTCCCTAATCCGGATGCTGCCGGACACGGCCACCGTGCTCGGCTGGCAGGCCTGCGACCACCTGGCCCCGGTATTCGAGGGTGACGTGCTGGCCTGCCACCACACGCTGCTCGACGAGAAGCCCGCCGCCGGCGGTCGACTCCGGGCCGTGAGGGTCGAGGTGGACAGCGATCGCGGTGGCGAGGCCGTCCCGGTCCTGGACTGGCGCGTCGTGACCTGGGGCGCCTGAGCAGTACCCGCCGGGAGCGTTCCCGAATCGCGTACTCCGACCACACAACGTCGATGCGAGTCCGGATCGCGTGCCCCGCAGTCAGAGACGGCAACTCAGTCTGCGGTCGCCACTGCTCCCCGGTCGATGAGCACACCCACCTCGGCCGAGGTGAGGCCCAGATCGCCGGTCAGGATCTCCACGCTGTGTTGGCCCAGCAGCGGTGCCACCTGCGCACCCCTGTCGGCGACGCCACCGACGGCAACCGCGGAGCCACCGAAGGCCAGCGGGGATCCGGGAACTAGGTGCGTGCCCACGCCCGGCTGGTCCAGCTCGGCGAACAGCGGGTTGGCCGTCGAGCACCTGGGGTCCTCGGCCACCAGTTCGGCGACCGTCCGGTACGGACCCCAGCACACGCCGTGTGCGTCCAGCCCGTTGGCCACCTCGGCGAGGGTGCGTGCCGCGAACCAGGGATCGAACAGGTCGCAGAGCCGTCCGGTGGCCACATACCTCGCACCCTCGTCGGCGAAGTCCACACCCAATTCGTCGGCGAGGGCGGCCACCTCGCTGCCCATTCCGGTCACCTCCAGCAGGCCCCGCCACTGCTTCGGGGTGATCGCCACGACCATCACCCGCCGGTCGTCGGCCGTCGTGAAATCCCGCCCGAAGGCCCCGTAGATGGCGTTGCCGACCCGACCACGGACCTCGCCGTTGACCTGGGCCTCCGCCAGGTTCCCCAGGGATCCCACCGTGGCCAGCGCCACGTCGGAAAGGGCAATGGTGACCTGCTGGCCCTCGCCGGTCCGATAGCGGTGCCGATCGGCGGCCACCAGGCCGAGCGCCGCCATCTGCCCGCAGACCAGGTCCCAGGCAGGAACGACGTTGTTCACCGGGCGCGGGTCGTCCGGGTGGCCTGTCATGGCCGGATAACCGACCGCGCAGTTGATCGTGTAGTCGAGCGCGCTGGTGCCGTCGTGCGAGCCCGTGATGACGAGCATCACCAGGTCCTCGCGACGGGACCGCAACTCGTCGTATGACATCCACCCCACCGCCGGGAAGTTCGTGAGGAAGTTGCCGGCCCTGGCAATCAGCTCGGACAGCAGTTCGGTCACCTCGGGATCCCGCAGGTTCACGGCCAGCGAGCGCTTGCCCCGGTTGAGGCCGTTCCAGTAGAGGCTGACGCCGTCGGCGGTCAACGGCCAACGGTGGTGGTCCAGGCCTCCACCCACCTGGTCGAAGCGGATGACGTCGGCGCCCAGTTGGGCCAATGCCATCCCGCCGGACGGCGCTGCCACGAAGGCCGTGCCCTCCACGACCGAAAGGCCCTCCAGTGGGGCGGTCACCACCTCCTCCAACCGACCGGGAGGTTCAGGAGAGGGCCCGTATGTCTTCCAGGACGGTCGAGGCGTGTCCGTTGAGGTCCTCACCGGCCAGATCGTAGGTACGGACGATGGTGCCCTCGGGGTCGATCAGGTAGCTGATGCGCCTCGGGTAGCCCTTGTCCGCCTGCACGGCCAGGTAGGCCGTACCCATCACCTTGTCGGTGTCGGCCAGCAGGCGGAATGGAAAACCCTGCCCGTCAGCGAAGTTCTTCTGCGCCTCGACGGTATCGAAGCTGGCGCCGACGATCACCGCGTCGGCTGATTCATAGTCCGGGGCTCGGTCACGGAACCCACCACCCTGAAGCGTTCAACCGGGGGTGGATGCGACCGGGTACCACCAGAGAGCCACCCAGTGGCCACGCAGGCTCTCCAGGGTCACGACCTGACCATCCTGGTCGGACACGGCGAAGCCCGGCGCCGTGGTTCCAACTTCGAGCATCCCGTCTCCTCCGGTCACATGGTGTGTCGCTGCCCGAACCTAGCGCCCAGGCCGTCCGGCCCGAGACCGGGTCAGGCCATCCAGGAGATCGCCTGGACCTCGCTGTAGGCCTCAAGGCCGGCAATGCCACGGTCACGGCCTATCCCAGACTCCTTGAACCCTCCGAAGGGAGCGTTCGGGTGGGGCACGATGCTGTTCAGGGCCACGTTGCCGGACTCCAGGCGGCGGGCGATGCGATAGGCGCGTGCCATGTCGCCGGCATACACGTAGCTGTAGAGCCCGTATGCGGAATCGTTGGCGATGGCCACAGCCTCGTCGTCGCCGTCGTGGGGCAACACCACCACCACCGGTCCGAACGCCTCCTCCCGCACGACGTGCATGTCGGACGTGCAGTCGGCCAGCAGGGTCGGTGCCACGAAGTAGCCGGGTAGGTCCGGACGATCGCCTCCGCACACCAGCGTGGCGCCACCGTCCACCCCGTTGCGGATGAACGCCTCCACGCTGTCGCGTTGGAGTTCCGATACCAGCGGGCCGACGAGGGTGTCTCGCTCGGTGGCATCGCCGACCTTGAGCATCCCGGCCACCGACTCCAGCGTCGACACGAGCTGGTCGTAGATGCTGCGGTGGCAGATCACCCTGGTGGGTGCCGTGCAGATCTGTCCGCTGTGGAAGCCCCACACGCTGGCGATCGCCCCGACGGCTGCGTTCACGTCGGCATCCTCGGTCATGACCATGGCGCCCTTGCCGCCCAGCTCCATCAGCACCCGGGTCATCGATGCCGCACCGTCGGCCATGATCCGCTTGCCCACCGCCGAGGATCCCGTGAAACTGACCATGTTCACGTCCCGCGAGGCGACCAGGGCAGCGGATGCCTCCACGCCAGAGGTCGTCAGGATGTTCACGACGCCGGGTGGGAAGCCGGCCTCGACCACCGCCTCACCCAGTCGCAGAACGCCCAGCGGATCCTGGGGAGCCGGCTTGATGATGCAGGTGTTTCCCATGGCCAGCGCCGGAGCCAGCTTGCCGGCCACGTTCACAAGGGGAAAGTTGTAAGAGGTGATGCAGGCGACGACACCGACCGGCTGGCGATACGAGACCGCTCCCACCAGGCCTGCGGGGCCCAGGGCCGAGGCGGCCTGGGCGACCGGCAGCTCGGCCCGGTCGAGGTCGCGGGGGATGGAGTACTGGGCATAGCGGTCGGCGAGGTTCGGTCCGACCTGCATGGTCTCGGCCACCTTGATGGTGGCGCCCGTTTCGGCCTGTACCAGCGCCGACCATGTGGGCGCCCGCTCACGGAGCACATCGGCGAGGCGGCCCAGCAGTGCTCCACGCTCGACCGGCGGGGTATCACGCCAGCCCGGAAGGGCAGCCTTCGCCGCCGCGACGGTCGCCTCGGCATCCGCAACCGACCCATCGGGGGCATGACCCACCACGGCGGTGGTGTTTGGATCCACGACCTCGTAGGTACCTGACGTGGACGTCCACTCCCCTCCGACCAGGAGCTTCCACTCCTCCTGCGGATCGATGTCGGCGATCTCACCCATGGCACTGGTTCTCCCCGGTACAGATCGGGCGTCGTCTCGCTCGGGACCGGCCCCGGGCGCCTGACACGACGTCAGATGTTCTCGCCAGAGGGTACCGAGACGCCCCGTTCGGCCCCCCACCGGCCCACCGGAGCGCTGGCCCGCACCCTCGCGCGGGCCGGACACCGCCCACGCGGTTGGACGCACCCGCACCCTTGGACGACACTTCAAGTTCCTGCAGATCACGACACCGCAGGACGAGACAGGGACGGGAGCACCGATGTTCGACACCTTGATCCGGGGAGGCTGGGTCGTGGACGGCGACGGCGGCCCACGGCGCCGTGCCGACGTGGGCATCGTGGACGGGCGCATCGCCGGCATCGGAACGGACCTGGACACCGCAGACGCGACGGTGCTGGATGCCGACGGCCGGATCGTGTGTCCCGGATTCGTGGACGTCCACACCCACTACGACGCCCAGCCGTTCTGGGACGGCACCCTCAGCCCGTCGCCACTACACGGCGTCACGTCGGTCATCGGCGGGAACTGCGGCTTCACCATCGCCCCGCTCTCCGACGACCCGGCCGACGGCGAGTACCTGATGAGGATGCTGTCGAGGGTGGAAGGCATGCCTCTGGAGTCCCTCCAGGAGGGCGTGCCCTGGGACTGGAAGAGCACCGCCGAGTTCCTGGATGCCGTCGACCCGCTGCTGGCTATAAACGCCGGCTACAAGGTCGGGCATTCAGCGCTACGGCGGGTCGTCATGGGCGACGATGCCGTACAGCGGGAGGCCACCGACGTCGAGGTGGCCGCCATGGCCGAACTCCTCAGGGCAGGGCTGGCAGCCGGCGCCATAGGATTCTCGTCGACCTGGTCCACCACCCACAACGACGCCGAGGGCCGACCGGTACCCAGCCGGCATGCGTCACGCAGCGAGCTCATCCACCTCTGCTCTGTGCTCGTGGACTTCCCGGGCACCGGCCTGGAGTTCCTGCCCGGAATCGGCGGGCCGGTCGACGAGGAGTCGCGACAACTCCTCACCGACATGTCGCTGGCCGCCGGTGGCAGGCAGCTCAACTGGAACGTCATGCAGGTCACAGCTGGGAACGTCGACGAGTGCCTGCTGAAGTTGGAGGCGGGAACCCATGCGGCCGAGCGGGGCGCCAAGGTCGTGGCCCTCACCGTGCCCACGCTCATCGCAGCCCGCCTCTCGCTGGCCAGCGGCTTCGTGCTGGATGCGATCCCGGGCTGGGAAGAGGTCATGTTCCTTCCCCGCGAGGAGAAGAAGCAGATCCTGGCCGACCCCGCGCAACGCAGGCGACTAGACGACCTGGCCCAGGGCGACCACCCGCTCCGGCGACTGGCCAACTGGGGGGCGCTCACCATCTTCGACACCGTGAACCCGGTGAACGCCCGTTTCGACGGGCGCACGGTGGCACACATCGCCGCCGAGCTGGGCTGCGACCCGTTCGACGCCCTGCTCGACATTGCCCTCGCCGACGACCTGCAAACCTCCTTCGGTCGGGCCGACATGCCCGCCAGCCGGGAGGACTGGGAGGCACGGGTGGGGATCTGGCGGGACGGCCGTGCGGTCATCGGTGCCTCGGATGCCGGCGCCCACCTGGACCTGCTGGCCACCTTCAACTACCCCACCAGGGTCCTGGCCGAGCCGGTCAGGCAGCACGGCCTGCTGGAGCTGGAGGAGGCGGTTCACCTCATGACCGCAGTCCAGGCGGACCTCTACGGCCTCGTGGACCGGGGAAGGCTCCACGAGGGTGCCCACGCCGACGTGCTGCTCATCGACGAGTCCGCCGTGGACAGCGACCCCGTCTCCATGCGCCCCGACCTACCGGGTGGCGCCGCTCGCCTCTACGCGGGCGCCTCGGGCATCGACGAGGTCCTGGTGGCGGGCGTTGCGGTCGTCGAGGCCGGAACGTTCACCCGTGCCCGACCCGGACGGGTGCTCCGCAGCGGCACCGACAGCCGCTGACCCGGAGAGGAGCACCGCCGTGGCCGACCACCGTTCCTTCTTCCTGGGAGAGGCCCTGCACGACTACGTGCTGGCCAACACCACCGCTGGCGACGCGGTGGACGAGTCGCTGTCCGAGGCCACCCGGGAACTCGGCGGCGTCGCGCGCATGCAGGTCGCCAGGGACCAGGGCTTGTTCCTCTCGATGCTGGTCTCCGCCGTCCGGCCCCGGCTGGCCGTCGAGGTGGGCACCTTCACCGGTGCCTCCTCCCTGGCCATCGCCCGGGCACTACCCGACGGCGGACGCCTGCTCTGCTGCGACGTCTCCGAGGAGTGGACCGCTATCGCCAGGCGCCACTGGGAAGCCGGCGGCGTGTCGGACCGGATCGACCTGGTAATAGCGCCTGCCATCCAGACGCTGCGTGCGCTGCCGGACGACATGCCGGTCGACTTCGCCTTCATCGACGCCGACAAGACCGGCTACCTCGCCTACTACGAGGAACTGGTCCCACGCCTGTCGGACCACGGCATCCTGGTCGTGGACAACGTGCTGTGGTCCGGCCGGGTCATGGACCCGTCGGTCGTCGACCCCGACACCGTGGCCCTCCGGGAGTTCAACGCGCGCGTGGTCACCGACGACCGCGTGGAGGTGGTCATGCTGTCCATCGGAGACGGCGTCACCCTGGTACGGAGACACTGACCCGCCCCGGGTGTGACCACAGACAGGCCCGGGATTAGGCTCCCCGGCGGTCACAGGGTTACCTGTCGGTAGCCGACGGACCGCCGCAGCCCGGCACGCACCAACCAGCGAGAGGACCACTCAAATGGCCGAAGCCGTAATCGTCGCCACCAGCCGCACCGCCATCGGCCGTGCAGGAAAGGGCAGCTTCGTGGACGTCCGTCCCGACGACATGTCCGCCTTCATCATCGACGATGTCCTGGGGAAGGTCCCCGAGCTTCCACGCGACCAGATCGAGGACGTCATCTGGGGCACCGCCCAGCCGGGGGGCGAGCAGGGCTACAACCTGGGTCGCGTGGCCGGGCTGCTGGCCGGCCTGGACGCCCCGGGCACCACCGTGAACCGCTACTGCTCGTCTTCGCTCCAGACCATCAGGATGGCCGCCCACGCCATCCTGGCCGGCGAAGGCGACGCCTTCGTGTCCGGCGGCGTGGAGTGCGTGAGCCGCTTCCAGTTCGGCGCATCCGACACCGGCTCCCACAACCCGCGCTTCAGCGACGCAGAGGGCCGCACCGCCGAACGCACCGGGGAGGGCTCCGGTGCATGGTCCCCGCCCTCCGGCCTGCCGGACGTCTACATCGCCATGGGCCAGACCGCCGAGAACGTGGCCGAACACATGGGGGTGTCGCGTCAAGCCCAGGACGAATGGGGCGTGCGTTCCCAGAACCGGGCCGAGGCCGCCCAGGCCCGTGGCTTCTTCGAGAGGGAGATCTCCCCGTACACGCTTCCGGACGGCACCGTGGTATCCACCGATGACGGCATCCGGCCCGGCACCACCTACGAGAAGGTGTCACAGCTCTCGCCTGTGTTCCGTCCCGACGGCACCGTGACGGCCGGCAACGCCTGCCCCCTAAACGATGGGGCCGCCGCCGTGGTGGTCATGAGCGACACCCGTGCAGCCGAGCTGGGCATTAAGCCGCTGGCCAGGATCATCTCGTCGGGCGTCTCGGCCCTCAGCCCGGAGATCATGGGACTGGGCCCCATCCAGGCCATCCGTCAGGCCCTCGGTCGGGCCGGCATGACACCGGACGACATTGACCTGTTCGAGATCAACGAGGCCTTCGCCGCGCAGGTCCTGCCCTCGGCCGATGAGATCGGAATCGACTTGGACAAGTTGAACGTGAACGGCGGCGCCATCGCCCTCGGACATCCGTTCGGCATGACCGGCGCACGCATCATGACCACCCTGCTGAACGGCCTCGAGGACACCGACGGCGAGTTCGGCGTCGAGTCCATGTGCGTGGGCGGAGGCCAGGGCATGGCCATGGTCGTGCAGCGTCTGAGCTGACCCAGCGCCTCGACTGACCAGGTCAGCGGCGTCACCGGCGGGCGGTGGTCCGCCTCGGACACTCGAGATCGCAGCGAAAACTACGGTTGCCCGGGGTCGGGCCAGTCGGTCAGCCCTGGCCGCCGGAGGCGTCCTGGACCGAGACCTTGCCTGCGCTGATCCACGGCATCATCGCCCGCAGGTCGCTGCCGACCTTCTCGATTCGGTGCTGGCGGCCCTCCGCCTCCAGGCGGTAGAAGTTCTCCCGCCCGCTGTGGGCCTCGGCGACCCACTCCTCAGCGAACTCGCCGCTCTGGATCTCGGAGAGGATCTCGCTCATGGTCGCACGCACGTTGTCATCGATGACCCGCGGGCCGCGGGAGAGGTCGCCGTACTCGGCGGTGTCCGACACCGAGAAGCGCATCCCGCCGATGCCCTGCTCGTACATGAGGTCCACGATGAGCTTCAGCTCGTGGAGGCACTCGAAGTAGCAGATCTCCGGCTGGTAGCCGGCGTCCACGAGCGTGTCGAAGGCGCTGCGGACCAGCTCGGTGACACCACCGCAGAGCACCACCTGCTCGCCGAACAGGTCTGTCTCGCACTCCTCGGTGAACGTCGTCTCGATCACGCCCGCCCGCGCACCGCCGAGGCCGTCGGCGTAGGCCAGGGCCAGCGCCTTGGAGCCACCCGACGGGTCCTGCTCGACGGCGATGAGGCACGGCACGCCGCCGCCCTCCTCATAGGTCCTGCGAACCAGGTGGCCGGGGCCCTTGGGGGCGACCATGATCACGTCAACGTCGGCCGGCGGCTGGATCAGGTCGAACCGGATGTTGAAGCCGTGGGCGAACGCCAGGGCGTCGCCTGCCTGGAGGTTCGGGGCGATGTGCTCCTCGTAGACCGCAGCCTGGTCTGTGTCGGGTAGCAGGAGCATGATCACGTCAGCCCACGCCGAGGCATCAGCCAGCGACCGCACGTCGAGTCCGGCCTCTCCGGCCTTTGCCGCCGACGGGGAACCGTCGCGCAGGCCGACGCACACGTCGATGCCGGACTCCTTCAGGTTCAGGGCGTGGGCATGCCCCTGGGAGCCGTACCCCAGGATCGCCACCTTCCGGTCGGCGATCGCCGAACGGTCGACGTCGGTCTCGTAGTAGATGTTGGCCACGGGATTCTCCTGGCTTGGTGTCTGGATCAGGGCTTGATGGTCTTGGCTGGCTTGCTGGTATGGATTGGATATCGGTGTCCGCCGCTGGAAGTTGTCACCGGCCCGGGCCGTCGTGGTCATCCAGGGTGGCCAGGGCCACCCGGCCGGTGCGCTGCAGCTCGACGATCCCGTACGGCCGGAGCAGGTCCTCGAACTCGTCCACCCGGGCGGGCAGGCCGACGAGCGACAGCATCATGCGGTCGGTGCCCACGCTCAGAACCTTTCCGCCGGCCCGGTCCAGGTGCTCGACGATCTCGTCCCGGCGATCCGGCTCAGCCGAAACCGTCACGAGCATCAGCTCGCGTTCCACCGCGTGTCCCGGGTACAGCTCACGGATCTCCACCACGTTGACCAGCTTGTCCAACTGCTTGACGATCTGGTCCAGCGGAGCCGACTCGAGGTCCACGACCACGGTGATCCGGCTGAACAGCTCGTCATCGGTCGGAGCCACGGCCAGCGACTCGATGTTGAACGCCCTACGGGCGAACAGCGAGGCGACACGGGCAAGGACGCCCGACTTGTTCTCCACGGTCACGACCAACGTGTGGTACCGGTAGTCCGGTGCCTGGGTGTTCATCGGGGCTGGTCCTGCTGGAAGGGCGGCACCACCAGCTCCGAGTTCGTGGCCCCCGATGGGACCATCGGATAGACCTTCTCGGCTGCGTCCACACGGAAGTCGATCACCACGGGTCGGTCGTCGATCTCGTTTGCCTTGGCGATGGCCGACTCGACCTCCTCGGGGTCGTCGACCCTGATGCCCACGCAGCCCATCGACTCGGCCCACATCTTGTAGTCAGGAACGTCCTTTGACAGGAAGACCTCCGAGTACCGCTCCTCGTAGAACATCTCCTGCCACTGCCGGACCATGCCGAGGTACGAATTGTTGAGCAGCGCCACCTTGATCGGAATGTTCTCGACCGTCGCCGTAACCAGTTCCTGGGCAGTCATCTGGAAGCAGCCGTCACCGTCCACCGCCCACACCATGCGGTCCGGAAAGGCCACCTTGGCACCGATGGCCGCCGGGATGGAGAAGCCCATCGTGCCGAGGCCGCCGGAGTTGATCCAGGTGTAGGGATGGTCGAATTTCCAGTACTGGCTGGCCCACATCTGGTGCTGGCCGACGCCGGAAGCGACGATGGTGTCGTCCGGGGTGCTGTCGCGCAGGCACTCGATGACGTACTGGGGCTTGAGGGGGTCGCCGGGCACCCACTGCTCGTAGGCCAGCGGGAACCGTTCCTGCCAGCCGCTCAGCCTCGACCTCCATGCGTCGCGGTCGACGTCGCCGGTGCCGTTGGTCGCCAACTCGGCCACGAGGGCTTCGATGGCCAGCCTCACGTCACCCTGGATGGCCACGTCCGGTCGGCGGACCTTGCCGATCTCGGCGGGGTCGATCTCGGCGTGGACGATCTTGGCGTCGGGAGCGAAGCCGTCCAGGCGGCCGGTGACCCGGTCGTCGAAACGGGCACCCAGGGCGATGAGCAGGTCGGACTCCTGCATGGCGGTGACCGCCGTGAAGTTGCCGTGCATACCCGGCATGCCGAGGCAGAGGTCGTGGCCGTCCGGGAAGGCCCCCCGGGCCATAAGCGTCGTGACCACGCTGATTCCGGTCAGCTCGGCCAGCTCCCGCAGAGCGTCGGCGGCACGGGCCTTGAGGATGCCACCGCCCACGTACAGCACCGGTCGCTCGGATGCTCGGATGAGCTCCGCCGCGGCCCGGATGGCCTCCGGGTCGACCTCGGTCTGCGGGTTGTAGCCCGGCAGGTCGATGGTGACGTCATCGGTCCAGGTCATGGCCGACCGCGGGTTGCCCGGATCCACGATGTCCTTCGGAATGTCCACGAGGACTGGACCCGGGCGACCGGTGGTCGCTATGTGGAACGCCTCCTTGATGGTCCTCGGGATGTCCTGGGCCTCGGTGACGAGGAAGTTGTGCTTGGTGATCGACTGGGTGATGCCGGTCGTGTCGCACTCCTGGAAGGCGTCGGTGCCGATGGCGCCGGTCGGGACCTGTCCGGTGATGACGACCATCGGGACCGAGTCCATGTAGGCGTCGCACAGCGGGGTGACGATGTTCGTGGCCGCCGGGCCGGAGGTGACCATGGCGACACCCGGGCGGCCCGTGGCGTGTGCGTAGCCCTCGGCCATGTGACCGGCGCCCTGCTCGTGGCGGACCAGGATGTGCCGGATCGACGAATCGATGATCGGGTCGTAGACAGGCAGGATCGCCCCGCCAGGCAGCCCGAACATGACCTCGACGCCCTCGTTCTCGAGGGCACGGATGAGGGCTCTGCCGCCGTCCATCTGTTCTGTTGCCATTGGGCTCTGACTTTCGGGGAATCGTGACGAAAAGTGAAACGACCTCCCGCTACGGGAGGTCGAGGCACGCAACCGTCTGGCGGAGGACGCGTGCCTACGGCAGTACTGCTACCTCAGGGGCGAAGGTGGTCGGAGATGGCCGCATGGATCGCAATTATGCGCCGACGGCGCCGACGACCACAACCCGTCACTTCGATCATCACCGAAACCGTGCGAACGGCCCAGCGGGCCCGTGCCGCCACCCGACGACCTCATCGGCAAGCATGGGAACGTGCGCAGTGGTATCCAACCCGGTTCCTTCGACCCTCCTACGCTGGCCCACCTGGCCATCGCCGACGCTGCACGGCGCCGCTGGAACCTAGACAGCGTGGTCTGGGCCCTGTCGCGCGATCCCCTCGGCAAGCAGCAGGGCGGTCGGACGACCGTGGAGGCCCGGCGTGCCGTCCTCGACTCGGTGGCCGACGACCATGCATGGCTGGAGGTGGAGGTAAGCGACGCCCGGCTGGTGGCCGACATGGCCTCGGGATACGACGTGGTGGTCATGGGAGCCGACAAGTGGCACCAACTGCACGACCCGGCGTTCTATGGGAACGGGCATGGGGGTCGTCATGGGGACGCCGGTGGAAATGGAGCCGGTGCCGGAACCCGGGCGGACCGGGCCGAGGCGGTGATGGCCGAAGCTCTACGCCGCCTACCCACCTGTGCCGTGGCACCACGCGATGGCCTGCACGTTCCGGCCGAGGTGCGGCTTGATGTTCCCGGGTGGGTGGCCCGACAGTCGTCGACGACGGCGGTGGCGAGCGCACCGTGGATGATGCTCTCGGCCGCCCGGTCGTCCGGTATGTGGGCCAGCAGCCCGTAGCCGCAGGAGGCGGGGCTACGCCTGGGTGATGGCACCCCTGTCGGCGCCCTGGGCCAGGGCGGCGTACTTGGCCAGGAAACCGGAGGTGTAGCGGGGCTCGAAGTCCTTCAGGTCGGCACGACGCTGCTCAAGCGTGGCCTCGTCAACCAGCAGGTCGATGGTGTGGCTGGCGACGTCGATGAGGATGCGGTCACCCTCGGCGACCAGGGCGATCGGGCCACCATCCACGGCCTCAGGAGCAACGTGTCCCACGCAGAAGCCGTGGGTTCCGCCGGAGAACCGACCGTCGGTGATGAGCGCAGCGTCGCCGCCCCTGCCGGCGCCCTTCATGGCACCGGTGATGGCCAGCATCTCGCGCATGCCGGGACCCCCCTTGGGTCCCTCGTAGCGGATGACGACGACGTCGCCGGCCGCGATGCGTCCGGCCAGCACGGCCTCCATGGCCAGGTCCTCGCCGTCGAACACCCGGGCACGACCATCGAACCGGTCGAAGTCCAGCCCGGCCACCTTGACCACGGAACCCTTCGGCGCCAACGAGCCCCGGAGGATGGCCAGCCCGCCCACGGCGTTGATCGGATCGTCGAAGGCATGGATGACCTCGCCATCCGGAGCCGGCACGTCCAGCATCGCCAGGTTCTCGGCCAGAGTCCTACCGGTCACGGTGATCTCGTCACCGTGGAGCAGTCCCTCGTCCAGAAGCATCTGCATCACCACCGGCACCCCGCCGATCCGGTCGATGTCGACCATGTGGTACTTCCCATGCGGCTTCGTGTCGGCCAGGTGGGGAACCCGGGCGGCCACCCGGTTGAAGTCCTCCAACTCGAGTTCCAGGTCGGCCTCGAAGGCCATCGCCATGAGGTGCAGCACGGCGTTCGTCGAGCCCCCCAGGGCCATGACCACGGCGATGGCATTCTCGAAGGCACCCCGGGACATGATCTGGCGCGGACGGATGTCCAGGCGCAGCAGGTTCATCACGGCGTGGCCGCTGGCGAACGCGATGTCGGACCTACGGGTGTCGACCGCTGCGGCCGAGGCCGAACCCGGGAGCGACATTCCGATGGCCTCGCCGACCGCCGCCATGGTGTTGGCTGTGAACATCCCTGCACAGCTGCCGATGGTCGGACAGGCGGAGCGCTCGATCGACAGCAGTTCCTCGTCGTCGATGTCGCCCACGGCGTGGGCCCCGACGGCCTCGAACACGCTCACGATGTCCAGCTTCCGACCATCGGGGTGCTCGCCGGGCATGATCGAACCGCCGTAGACGAACACCGACGGGAGGTTCACCCGGGCGGCTGCCATGAGCATCCCGGGAAGCGACTTGTCGCAGCCGGCGAAGCTCACGAAGGCATCCAGGCGCTCGGCGTGCATGACCGCCTCCACCGAGTCGGCGATGATCTCACGGCTCACCAGGCTGGCCCTCATGCCCTCGTGGCCCATGGAGATGCCGTCGCTGACCGCGATGGTGTTGAATATGAGGGGGAAGCCACCGGCTGCGGCCACCCCCTCCTTGCAATGCCTGGCTAGGTCCGCAAGGGGCAGGTTGCAGGGTGTCACCTCGTTCCACGATGACGCCACGCCCACCTGGGACCTGGAGAAGTCATCCTCGGTCATGCCGACCGCCCTGAGCATGGCTCGCGCAGGTGCCCTACTGGGGCCGTCGGTGACCTCGTGGCTGCGGGGCTTCATTCCCCCGTGGGTGGCATCAGTCATGGTCATGAAGGCTACGCGGAGCCACGACCCGCGCACCCGCTCGGAACCCGACGGTGCAGTGGGGTCATGACCCTGGAGGGGTCCTACGCTCGCCCGATGGTCGCCCACCCCCGTTTCCGACCCCGCCTGGGGCGCGACGACCGGGAACTCCTGAAGTTGGCGATACCGGCACTCGGGGCACTCCTGGCCGAACCCCTCTACGTGCTGACCGACACCGCCGTCGTGGGCCACCTCGGCACGGCCCAGCTGGGTGGCCTCGGGGTGGCCTCGGGCGCCCTCATGTTCGGCTACGGCCTGTGCATCTTCCTGGCCTACGGGACGACCGCAACAGTCGCCCGGCTGGCCGGAGCGGGCGAACAGCGTCGGGCCGCGGAGCAGGCCGTCCAGAGCCTCTGGCTGGCCCTCGGCCTCGGCGTGGTCCTGGCCGTAGCCGGATCCACCATGTCGGACGGCCTGCTCGGGATGCTGGGAGCGGAGGGAGATATCGCCCGCCACGCAGGCACCTACCTGCGGATCAGCCTGCTGGGCGCACCGGCAATGCTGCTGATGCTGGCCGGGGTCGGCTACCTGCGTGGCCTTCGCGACACGGTGAGGCCCCTCTGGGTGGCGGTGGGCACCGCCGTCCTGAACCTGGTCCTGGAGCTGGTCCTCGTATTCGGGCTGGACATGGGCATAGGCGCATCGGCGGCGGCCACCGTGGTCGCCCAGTGGGCCGGTGCCGGCTGCTTC
The DNA here is from genome assembly GCA_913030665.1 of uncultured Acidimicrobiaceae bacterium. Lineage (GTDB taxonomy): Bacteria > Actinomycetota > Acidimicrobiia > Acidimicrobiales > MedAcidi-G1 > UBA9410. The sequence goes on along the minus strand of CAJWFS010000004.1, from coordinate 31,735 downwards.
ATCATCTGGATCGGTCGCGAGGTGCGTCGCCACGACGTCCCGCTGCGGCCCCGACCCGGGTCCATCGTGCGCCTCCTGGCGGTCAGCTCGCAGCTCCTCGTGCGCAACCTCTCCCTCACCGGAACCTTCCTGGTGGGAACAGCCGTCGCCGCCCGCATCGGCGATGTGGAGGTGGCCGCCCACCAGGTGGCGTTCCAGACGTGGATGCTGCTGGTCCTCATGATGGACGCGGCGGCCATCGCCGCCCAGACGATGGTCGGCGAACGCCTCGGCGCCGGTGACGCCGAAGCAGCGCGCCGGATCGGCACGAGGACCATCCTCTGGTCGGTGGCAGTCGGCGTGCTCGGTGGCCTGGTCCTGGCGACATGGCGCAGTGACGTGGCGGGAATCTTCACGTCGGACCCGGACGTGGTGGCCGTGGCCGGGTTCCTGCTGCTGCACTCGGCTCTCATGGCGCCGCTGGGAGCGGTGGCCTTCGCACTGGATGGGGTCCTCATCGGGGCGGGCGACCAGCGCTTCATGGCGGCGGCCATGGTCGGTGCAGCCGGGCTGGCCGTCACCGCAATGGTGGTCGGCCGCCTGGCCGACCTCGGCATCGGATGGCTCTGGGCGGCCTTCTGGCTGTTCTTCGCCGCCAGGTCGATGATCCTGGGCCTGCGGTTCCTGGGGGATCGCTGGCAGGTGGTGGGCGCAGAGCGGCCCTGAGAGGTGTCGGCTGTCAGCCGGCGGAGCGTCGGGCCAGCAGCTCGTTGACGGCCCGGCCGTCGGCTCGGCCCCGGGTGGCCTTCATGACCTCGCCGACGAAGAATCCGGACTTCTTCTTCCGTTCCTTGTCGTCACCAGCGGTGAGGGCGGCCCAGTCGTCGGGATGCTCGGAGATGAGGCGGTCCACGATGGCCTCCAACTCACCGGAGTCCATGGACTCGAAACCCTTCGCCGAAGCGATGGCAGCCGGGTCACCACCCTCGGCCACGAGGGAGGCCAGCACCGTCTTGGCCTGTGTGGCGGTCAGGTCGCCCCCGGTCTCCAGGGCGATGAGGTCTGTGAAGGATCCGGCTGTCAGGAGGCCCACCCCGTCAGCGAGGTTGTTTTCGAGGTGCACCAGCACCCGGCCTGCGTCGGCGCCCAGGTCGATCGTGGCCATGGCGAGGTCGTCGAGGCCACGGTCCACGGTCAGGGCGGCGGCAGACGTCTCCATGCCGGCAGCCTCGGCGAGCCTGTGCCGCCGCTCCCTGGGAAGCGGCGGCAGGTCGGCACGGATCTCGGCGATCCATTCCTCGGACGGCTCGACGGGCATCAGGTCGGGTTCCGGAAAGTACCTGTAGTCGAAGGCCTCCTCCTTGGAGCGCAGCTTGTGGGTCCGACCCTCGTCCTCGTTCCAATGCCTGGTCTGTTGCTCGATGCGCTCGCCAGCGGTGAGGAGGTCCACCTGTCGCCGGGCCTCGTACTCGATGGCACGACCCAGGGACCGCAGAGAGTTGATGTTCTTGACTTCGCAGCGGGTGCCCAGTTCCTCCTGGCCGACCGGGCGGACCGACACGTTGCAGTCCACCCGCATGGACCCCTCCTCCATCTTCCCGTCGGAGGCGCCGATGGCGACGAGGATCGAGCGGAGCTCGCTGACATAGGCGCGGGCGTCCTCGGCACCCCGGAGGTCGGGCCTGCCCACGATCTCGATGAGCGGCACGCCGGCACGGTTGTAATCGACCAGGGAGTGCCCGGCCTCGTGGATCCGACCCCCACCACCCACGTGCGTACTCTTGCCCGTGTCCTCCTCGAGGTGGGCACGCTCAATGCCGATCCGACGACCGTCGGCTAGCTCCAACCAGCCCTCACCGTTGATCGGGAGGTCGAACTGCGAGATCTGGAAGTCCTTCGGCATGTCCGGGTAGAAGTAGTTCTTGCGGGCAAACACCGACCGCTGGACCGTGCAGTTCAGCGCCAGGCCGACCCGTATGGCCAGCTCCACGGCGCGGCCGTTGAGCACCGGCAACGTGCCGGGCAGGCCCAACGAGACCGGGTCGATGTTGGTGTTCGGCTCTCCACCAAAGCGGTTTGGCGCACCGCTGAACATCTTGGTGACCGTAGCCAGCTCGGCGTGCACCTCCAGGCCGATGACCGTCTCCCAGCCGGGGACGATCTCGGGAGCGGTGCCGCTCACGATGCCGCTCCGGGCGGTGCGGCGGCCTCGAGCACCGCCGCAGCCCTGAACATCGCCGGCTCGCCCATGGCCGGGGCGAGTACCTGCACGCCGACCGGCATGCCGTCGTCCCCCACCCCGAACGGCACCGACATGGACGGGTGGCCGGCCAGGTTCGACGGAATGGTGCAGACGTCCGTGAGGTACATGGTCATGGGATCCGCAGTCTTCTCGCCGAGGTCGAATGCCGTGGTGGGACTCGTCGGGCTGAGGAGCAGGTCGTAGCGACCGTAGGCCCGGGCAAAGTCGTCCACGATCAACGTCCTGACCTTCTGGGACTTGCCGTAGTAGGCGTCGTAGTAGCCGGCCGAGAGGGCGTAGGTGCCGAGCATGATCCTGCGCTTCACCTCGTCGCCGAAGCCGACGGTGCGCGTCGCTGTGTGCATGTCGCCTGATGTCGGGGCGTCCACCCGTAGACCGAACCGCACGCCGTCGTAGCGGGCCAGGTTCGAGGAGGCCTCGGCCGGAGCAATCACGTAGTAGGCCGACAGCCCGTAGACGGTGGATGGCACCGAGGTGGTCTCCACCGTGGCCCCGGCGGCCTCCAGGGCGGCGGCGGCCTCACCCAGCCGGGCCCGTACGTCTCCGGCGATGCCCTCCAGGACGTCACCCGAGAGCTCTTCGATGATGCCGATGCGCATGCCCTCCACACCCCGGTCCAGCACCGACGTCAGGTCGGCCGGTGTCTCCGGGATGGACGTGGAATCCAGCGGATCGTGTCCGTTGACTACCTCCAGGAGCAGCGCGGCGTCGGAGACCGTGCGGGCGAACGGCCCGATCTGGTCCAGGCTGGATGCGAACGCCACCAGGCCGTAGCGCGACACCGCTCCGTAGGTGGGCTTGACGCCGACCACGCCGCACAATGCCGCCGGCTGGCGGATCGAGCCGCCGGTGTCACTACCCAGCGAGAGTGGCACGAAGCCGGCCGCCACCGCTGCTGCCGATCCACCCGACGAACCACCCGGAACCTTCGTGGTGTCCAGTGGGTTGCGGGTCGCCCCGAAAGCCGAGTTCTCCGTCGAGCTGCCCATGGCGAACTCGTCCAGGTTGGTCTTGCCGACCATGACGGCACCAGCGGCGGCCAGGCGTTCCACGACGGTGGCGTCGTAGGGGGGAATCCACCCCTCAAGGATCCGAGACGAGCAGGTCGTGGGGATCCCACGGGTGCACATGTTGTCCTTGACGGCGACCGGGACGCCGGCCAGCGGTCCGGGATCCTCACCGGCTGCCACCCGACGGTCGACCTCGTCGGCGGCGACCCGCGCCTCGTCGGCCAGCACCACGTTGAAGGCGTGGATCTCCGGCTCACGGGCCGCGATCGCATCCAGGTGCTCGTCCAGCACCGAACGGGCGGAACGTGCGCCGGACCTGACGGCCTCCGCCAGGTGGCGGGCGCTCACGGGCCCTCCCCAAGCACGGGCGGCACCTTGAACTGCGCATCCTCGACCGCAGGCGCCGCTGCCAGCACCTCGTCCCTGTCGCTGGTCGGGCCGACCACGTCGGCCCGGAAGACGTTGACCAACGGCAACGGGTGTGCGGTGGGTTGCAAGTCGGCGAGATCCAGTGCGTCCAGGTCGGCCGCATGGTCCAGGATGTCGGCCAACTGGATGGTGAACGCATCCAGTTCGTCGTCGGTCAGCGAGAGCTGGGCCAGGTCCGCCACATGGGCAACGTCCTGGCGTGTGATCCGTTCAGTCATCGGACACCACGGTGCCGAGCGCCGCGCCGACGACGACGGTTACCTCGACGTCGGGCGAGGAGCGCCGGGCCGGCGGCGGATCCTGGGACAGGACCACGAGGTCCGTGAGATCCATCGACGTCCCATCCGTCGATTCCGGTACTCCTACTACCACCACGTTGCGGAATCCCGACACCTGGAGCCGGCTCTGGGCCGATGCGAGGGTCAGCCCAACGAGTGCCGGAATGGCCCGCTCGGGGGCGCCAAGGGAGACCACGACCCGGACGTCGTCGCCCACCTTCACCTGTGTGCCTGCAACCGGCTCCAGCCTTGAGACGCGACCTGCCACCACCCACTCGTCGTGCTCCTCGCCCATGGTCGGAGCCAACCGGATGGCGATCAGCTCGGCCACCACGTCGGCCGGCATCAAACCGACCAGGCCTTGTGGCACGAACCGGGGAAGGGGCCCGTCCGAGACCAGCAGGTCGACGGCGTCGCCCATCGGGACGGTGTCGGCCGCCGTCAGGACCTCCACCACCAGGCCAGCCGCCACGTCCTCGCTGTTGACGCGGGTCACCTCTCCGGCGACCAGGCCGACGTCGGCAAGTAGCCGACCGGCCTCCGACAGGCTCACCCCGACCAGGCCGACCGGTACAGGCAGGCGCTCCGATCCGAGCGAGACCTCCAGCACGACCGTCTCGCCGGCCGCCAGGCGGGTCCCTGCCACCGGCCTCATGTCCAGTACCTCACCGGTACTGGTGCCGTTGCGCCGGACGTCACGCCTCTCGACGAACCAGCCCAGCTCGGTCAGCAGCGAGCGGGCGCTGTCGCCCGAGGAACCCACGAGGGTGGGCAGGGCACGCTGCGTGGGCCTAGCGACCTCTCGGACGAGCATGCCGCCCACGACGGCTCCCACTACCAGGAGGCCGGCCAGCAGGACGCCGGTCCAGCGACGGCGGGGACCGACCGGCCTCTGCGAGGCCCGTGAGGGAGGAATCGGCGTCACCGGCTGGGACGGGAACACGGTCGGGGCGACCCTGTCGGACTCGCCCGGCATCGGGGCTGCTCCCACCTCGCCGGGACCGACCAGCGGCAGCGGCTCGGGTCGCGCCATGCGTCCGGCGATGTCCAGCAGCATGCGTCCCAACTCGCGGGCGGTGGGGCGATTCTCCGGGTCGGCGGCACCGGCGTGCGCGACCACCGGGACCAGGGGCCCCAGGGCATCAGGGATGGGCACGTCCTGACCGATGCGGGCATTCAGGGTGCCCTCCAGGGTGTCGGCCACGAACGGGAGGTGGCCTGTGACCCCCTCGACCATGCAGAGTGCCAGCGCGTAGACGTCGGATCGCCCGTCAAGGGCTGCCCCGCGTGCCTGTTCAGGCGAGGCGTAGCGGGCGGTTCCTATCACCCCACCGCCGCCGTACAACTCACGGCTGGCCGTCCCGGTGAGTGCCTCGGCCAGCCCGAAGTCGGCGATGCGGAGGCGTCCGTCCTGCCCGAACAGCAGGTTGGCCGGCTTCACGTCCCGGTGGACGATGCCCTGCCTGTGGGCGTGGTCCAGGGCCCGGCAGGCCTCGAGGGAGACCATCAGCATCTGGGATGGGCTGAGGGTGCGGCCCGCCGAGAGGATGCTCCTGAGGCTGCCGCCGCCGAGGTACTCGGTCACCAGGTAGGCCTGTCCGTCGACCCCCCAGTCGAATATGGAGACCACGTGGGGATCGGCCAGCGACGCCACCAGGCGGGCCTCGCTCCGGAATCGCTCGACGAAGGCCTCGTCGCCCACCAGGGAGGAGTGCAGGACCTTTACCGCCACCTGACGACCGAGGGAGAGGTCGTCAGCCAGGTAGACGGTGCCCGAACCGCCGGTTCCGATGGCCTCGCCCAGCCGGTACCGTCCGCCGAGCAGCCGACCTCCCATGGCCTGCCTCTGGGCGCCAGCCGACCCCGATGCTCGAGTGGGGGCGTTGGCGGATAACCGGGGATCATCCCCGAACGGTCCGTCGGTCACCCCCTGAGGCTACCCGTACCGACCCCGTGGATAGCCTGCACCGGTGACCCGTAGAAATGCCCTCGTGATCAGCGTGATGATTGGCGTGGGCGTGGGAATACTGGTCCTGACCGCGCTGCTGCCCACTCGGAATCCAGGCGACGTGTCCGTCGACACGAACCCGGCGATCAGCGAACTGCTACCCCCGCGGGACGACACCGTCCTACCCCAGGCCAACGTCGGAGCGATCCTCACCGCCGGATGGGCCGGCGAGATCCTCCACATCGGCGGAACTGTCATACCGCTGGACCAGCAGCGGATCCAGAAGGCCCTCAACTCGATCATCTTCCGGCCCGACGAAGGCCTCGTCCTGGACCGCCTGCCGGCCCAGGAGGTATGCACCACCGTCCGCTACTGGCCGGTCCGCAACCCGGACCGCACCGCCACCATCGACTGGTGCTTCCGGGTGGACGGCTGAGCCGGACTCCCGACCCGGTCTCAGCCGGACAACTCTCCGGTGGCCAGCAGGCGCACGAAGGCGGCCTCGTCCAGGGTCGGCACCCCAAGGTCCCCGGCCCTGGCCGCCTTGGACCCGCCACCCTCGCCGGCGACCAGCGCAGTGGTCTTCGCCGAGACGCTGCCCGGTGACCTTCCGCCCCGGGCCAGGATCGCCGCCTTCGCCTCGTCACGGCTGAAGCCCTCCAGCGTTCCGGTGACCACGACGGCCATGCCGGCCAGCACCCGGGGCACGTCGGCACCTCCGCCCGGTCCGGCCTCGGCGACGAGGTTCACACCAGCGGCCCGGAGGCGAGCCAGAAGGTCACCGCTGGAGGCCAGCCGGAACCACCTGTGGACGCTGGCCGCGATGATCGGGCCCAACCCGTCGACGGCCTCCAGGTCCTCCAGGGAGGCGGCCTCCAAGCCGGCCAGGTCACCGAAGGCGGACGCCACCAGGTCGGCCACCGTCGTGCCCACGTGCGGGATGCGCAGCCCGAAGAGCAGCCGCCCCAACGGCCGCGCCCGGGAATCCTCCACCGCACGGCGAAGGTTGCCGACCGACGTCTCGCCGAACCCGTCCATGGCGGCTATCCGGTCGTAGTCAAGGGTGAACACCCCGGCCACGTCGTCCAGGAGGCCTTCGCCGACGAACAGGGCGACCCGCTGCTCTCCGAAGCCCTCGATGTCCATTGCCGCTCGCGATGCGAAGTGCTCTATGCGGCCCCGGACCTGCCGGGGGCAGGCGTGGTTCGTGCAGAACGTGGCCGACTCACCCTCCGCGCGGGACAGCGGTTCGCCACATTCCGGGCACGACGTCGGGAAGGTCCAGGCGGGTAGTCCCCGGGGCCGCTCGGCCAGGACAGGACGCAGCACCTCCGGGATTACGTCGCCGGCCTTTCGCACAACCACCACATCACCGGGACGGACATCCTTCCCACGAACCTGGTCGGCGTTGTGGAGGGTGGCGGCGGCGACCGTGGACCCGCCCACGAACACCGGCTCGAGGCGGGCGAACGGGGTGGCCTGGCCACCGGGTCCTATGGACACCTCGATGTCCAGCAAGCGCGTGGTGCGCTCCTCCGGCGGCAGCTTGAAAGCGACCGCCCAGCGGGGCGCCCTGGCGGTGAAACCCAGCCGATCCTGCAACCCGAGGTCGTCGACCTTGACGACCACCCCGTCGATCTCGTAGTCGAGGTCGTGGCGGGAGGCCGCCACCCTGTCGACATGGGCAACGACATCGTCGAAGTCGGCGAAGCGCCGCATCCGCTCGTTCACCGGCATGCCGAGGGTGGACAGCCAGGCCAGGGTGTCGCCGTGCGACCCCAGGTCGGGCCCGCCCACCACCTCGCCCAACTGGTAGGCCCAGAACGAGAGGTCCCGGGTGGCGGTCACCGCAGCATCCTTCTGCCGCAGCGAGCCGGCGGCCGTGTTACGGGGGTTCACGTACTCCTTCTGTCCCGCTGCCAACTGGGCGACGTTCAACGCGGCAAAGGCCGACAGCCCCATGTAGACCTCGCCGCGGACCTCCACCACCGGCGGGGCCCCGTCGGACAGGCGGGTCGGCACGTCGTCAATGGTCCTGACATTGGCCGTGACGTCCTCGCCTGCTCGACCATCGCCCCGGGTGGCCGCCTGAACGAGCAGGCCGTCCTCGTAGCGAAGCGACACGGCGAGGCCGTCGAACTTCAGCTCGCAGGTCCAGGACGGGGTGGACGCACCGTCTCCGGGATCAACTCCGAGACGTCGGAGGACCCGTTCGGACCATGCCCGGAGTTCGTCCACGTCGAAGGCGTTGTCGAGCGAACGCAGGGGCACCCGGTGAATCACCTCGTCGAACGTGGACCGTCCTGCGCTACCCACCAGCAGCGCAGGGGAATCATCGGTGGCCAAATTCGGGTACTCGGCCTCCAAGGTCCGGAGCTCCATCACCAGTGCGTCGTAGTCGGCGTCCGGGATCTGCGGATCATCCTCGGCGTGGTAACGGTCGAAATGGAAGCCGACCAGAACACGAAGCTCGTCGATCCGGCTCTCAACGTCGCTCATGCACCGATCCTACCGGTAGCCCGATTCACCCTCCGGGCCGACGGGTGCCCGGAACCGACTGCCTGTAGGTGGATCCCACGGCCCGTATCCTGAGGTGGTGGCACGCACCTCCCGAGCAGGCAGCACGACCCGGCAGGAGGTCGCCGATGTCCGGGTCCCGGGTCGACGCAGCGAACACGCCGTCGTGACCGGCCTCCGGGGTGCATGGTTGGTGCTGCCGGTGGCGCTCGGACCGGCCGTGGACGACGCCCTGCACGACATCTCCACCGGCCCCCGCTCACTGGCATCGGTGGCCCTCTGGGCTCTCTGGGCCATCGGCCTGACGGCCACGCTGATCCCGCTGCCGGTGTCGCTGACGGCGCTGAGGCTGGGAGCCCCTGCAGTGGCCCTCGTGGCCGTCTGGGGTGCCGCTGCCGGCGGCGAGGCCATCTCGCCGGTGCCCGGACTGCTCATGGCGACGGTGGTTGTGGTGGCCGCCTTCTCGGCACCGATGGCTGACCGTTTCGTGGACGGCGCCTCCTACGGCGACGAACGGCGCTTCCAACTCCGGGCACCGGGTCCCGTGGTCGTGGTACTGGGTCCGATTGCGACCCTCGTCGGTATCGGCGGCCTGACCCTGGGGCCGGTGCTGCTGCTCGACGGTCGCTGGATGGCCGGGGCCATCGCCACCATCGTGGGTGTGCCGCCGGCAGCCGTGGCCATCCGGGCACTCCACCGGCTGTCCCGACGTTGGATCGTGCTCGTGCCCGCCGGATTCGTCCTCCACGACCACCTGGCGCTGGCCGAGCCGACGCTGCTCCAACGGTCGGGCCTGTTGTGGATCAGGGCGGCACCGGTGGACACCGATGCCCTGGACCTCTCACAGCAGGCCCGTGGCCTGGCCCTGGAGGTCATGTGCCGGGAACCCCATGACGTGCTCCCGGCCGGCAGGGGTCGCTCCTCCGGTGGACGGGCGGTGGAGGTGCGGTCGATAGACGCCTTCCTCTGCTCGCCGGTACGACCCGACGTGGTGCTGGCCGCAGCCGCCCAACGACTGCTGCCCGTCGGCTGATCGCCGTCTGTCCGGTTCAGCCCTGGCGGGCGATGGAACCGCCCAGGACCTCGTCGCCGTCGTAGAACACGACGCTCTGGCCGGGTGCCACACGCATGTGGGGCTCGGACCAGCGCACCACATCACCGTCCAGCACCGCAGGATCGCTCGAACCGTGGGCGCTGGTCTGCACGAGGAGCGTCCCCCCCATCGGACCATCAGCCCACGAGAAGGCCTCCACCGGTGTGGTGTCGACCATGAGGTCCCCGACCGGTCCGACCGTGACCGTCGCGCCGGCCACGTCCACGTCGACAGCGAAGCGGGGTGCGGCTCCTCCGGCGAGGGCCATGCCCCGACGCTGTCCGATGGTCACCAGCTCGACGGCGGACACCGAGCCCACCTCGGTACCGGACCCGTCCACCACCCGTCCGGGGGTGAAGGTGAGGCGCCGGCCGAGGAAGTCCCCTCGGCCGTGCTGGCGGGTGATGAAGCAGACGTCCTGGCTGTCGGGCTTGTCCGCCGTCCGGAGGCCTAGGTCGGTGGCCCGTCGCCGCACCTCCTCCTTCGTCAGGTCGCCGATCGGCAGGAGGAGGCCGGCCAACTGGTCCTGGCCCAGCATGTTCAGGACGTACGACTGGTCCTTGGCCGAATCGGCGGCCCGGGCGATGCGACGTGTGCCGTCGGGCCGCTCAACCACCCGGGCGTGGTGGCCGGTGGCCAGCAGCCCGAAGCCCAGCGCCCCGGCGCGATCCATTAGACGGCCGAACTTGACATGGCGGTTGCACTCGATGCACGGGTTTGGGGTCCTGCCAGCCGCATGGTCAGCAACGTAGGGACCAACCACCATCGATTCGAAGTGGTCACCCAGATTGAACACGTGGTGGTCGATGCCGAGGGCATCCGCCACCCGCCGGGCATCGTCCACGTCCGACACGGCACAGCAGCCTGAATCCGACTCGCCGCCCCAGAGCCGGAGCGTCACACCCACGACCTCGTACCCGGCCTCCAGGAGGAGAGCCGCGGCCACCGAGGAATCCACCCCACCCGACATCGCCACCATCACCCGGGCGGGATCAGTCCGGGCGGTCACGCCGATCCCCCGACTGGGTCGTGCTCGCGGAGCCTGGACACCGCTGACCGGATCACCGCCAGGGCATGGTCCACGTCGCCGTCATCGGAGGCGTGGCCCAGCGAGAGTCGCAGAGATCCCAGGGCCGACCCCCGCTCGACGCCCATGGCGGCCAGCACGTGGGATGGCTCCTGGGCCCCGCTCGCACACGACGAGCCAGCGCTGGCCGACACGCCGTCGCGTTCCAACAGGAAAAGCAACGACTCGCTCTCGACGCCGTCGAAGCAGATGTGGGCGATGGCGGGCGTACGCGGCGTGCCCACCGGGACCGTTCGACGGGTCCCCGGCACTGCCAGCAGGCCTGCCTCGAGGCGATCCCTGAGCGCCCCGACACGCTCCACCGTGGTGGCACGATCCGCCACCACCAGGCGCGCCGCCTCGCCGAGGCCGACGATGGCAGGCACGTTTTGCGTGCCGCTACGGCGCTCGCGTTCCTGGCCTCCACCCCGCAGGACGGGAGCCAGCGGCACGCCCGAGCGGACGACCAGGGCACCCGCTCCCTTGGGTCCACCGAGCTTGTGGCCGGTCAGGCTGACCAGCCCGGCGCCACGGCAGGCCACCTCGAGTTCCATCCAGGCGGCGGCCTGGACGGCATCGGTGTGGAGCACGACGTCGGAAGCGGCCTCGACCAGCAACGCCGCGACGGCATCCAGGTCGTTGACGACCCCGGTCTCGTTGTTCGCCAGCATCACCGACACCAGCCCGATCCCGCCCACCGCATGAAGGACCTCGGCCAGGGCTCCGAGGTCGATCCGACCACCGGCATCGGTCGGAACCACGATTCCGCCCGCCTCGGCCACGGGGGCCAGCACGGCCGGATGCTCGACCGCACTGCACACGGGCAGGCGACCGGTGGAACGCACCACGCCGTCCACGGCCAGGTTGTCAGCCTCCGTACCGCCGCTGGTGAACACGACCTCGCCCGGCTGGGCACCCACGAGGGCGGCCACCAGGTCCCGAGCATCGTCGATGGCCCGCCGGGCGGCACGCGCCTCAGCATGGGCACCCGACGGGTTTCCGGGGTGCTCGGCCAGCCATGGCAGCATCGCCTCGACCACCTCCGGCCGGGCCGGCGTGCTGGCCGCGTGGTCCAGGTAGGCGCCCTCCATGGGTCCGAGGCTACGACCCAGCCGGTTGGTGCCCCCACCGGATCAGACCAGACTGCCGCATGGACGGCTACGGGACACACACCTACGGGGACAGGCATGCCGAGGTCTACGACGAGTGGTACGGGGTTGACGGCGGGTTGGCCCTCACCCGGATAGGCACCCCGGCGGACGTCGCCGATGGCGTCGCCAGGCTGGCAGGGGGCGGGCCTGTCCTGGAACTGGGTGTAGGTACTGGACGGCTGGCCCTGGCGCTGGCCGACCGCTCCCTGGACGTCACCGGACTGGACGCATCCGGCGCAATGCTCGACCGCCTACGGGCCAAGCCCGGATCGCAGCGCCTGACCCTCGTGGAGGGCGACATGGCGGCACCTCCCGGCCTTGCCGACGGTACCTTCGCCGTGGTCCTCGTCGGCTTCAACACCTACTTCAACCTGACAACTGCTGAGGCCCAGTCGGCGTGCATGGCCTCGACGGCCCGCCTCCTGCGAAGCGGGGGTCGATTGCTGATGGAGGCGTTCGTGCCGGACCCGGAGGTGGCCAGGGATGGTGTCTCAGTCCGCGAAGTGGACCTGGACCGGGTGCTGCTGGACGTGGTGAAGGTGGATCAGGCCGAACAGGTGATAACCGGCCAGCGGATCGAGATCAGCGCCGCTGGAAACCGACTCTTTCCCTACGTGCTTCGCTACGCCACTCCCGAGCAGTTGGACGTCATGGCCACGACGGCCGGACTGGTACTCGAGGACCGCTGGGAGGACTGGCACGGAACCACCTTCGACGACCGGTCACCGGCCCACGTGTCGGTCTGGTCGAAACGGTAGGCCGGATCGCACCGACCCACGGCAGGTTCAGTTGGCCCGACCGGCCAGAACCGGAAGGTCCAACGTCGGCCGGTTGCTTCGCTTCAGCTCGGAGAAGGTGGAGAACCGGCAGAGCGTGAAGGTGGCGTCGTACAACTCGAGGCACTCCTCGTCGGTGTCGGGCACGGCCGAGATGACCGGCCCGAAGATTGACGGCCCGTCCGGGGGTCCGAAGGTGATGATCGGCGTGCCGACGTCTCGACCGGTACGACCCACGGCCTCCTCGGTTTCGGCACGCAGCACGTCGTCGAACGACGGGTCATCGGCCGCCTCGGCATGGCCGAGGTCGAATCCCGCCCTCGTGAGCACCTCTTCCAGGTGCTCGGCCGTGGCCACATGGGCGAGGAAGTGGGCCCCGGGCTCCACCTCGTCGGACCAGATCATCTCGCCGAACGCCTCGTAGAGCGGACCCATGGCAGCGTCACCCTCGGCGGCACGGACCGAGGCGGCCACCCGGAGCATCCGGCGGCCCCGCTCGTGGGGCTCCCGCTTGCCCTCGAGGGAGTCGGCGTCGTCGTAGCGCTCCTCGTTCAGGATGGACAGGTTGATGAAACGCCACCCGATCGTCAGGCCCCGCAACCCGGCGACGCGCCGGATCCACCGGGAGGTCTGCCATGCGAACGGGCAGATCGGATCCCAGAAGAACTCGATGTCGGCATGGTCGGCCATGGTCGGATCATGATCGCTGAAGGGCTTCAGCCCAGCAGCGGGTCCATCCACTGCCCAGCCGTCCAGACTCCGGCGGCCAGGAAGGCCACCAGCAGGCCGTAGAGGACCGTCGTCCCCACCATGGACCGGAACCGTCGCCGGTCAGAGGCGTCCAGCAGCCACGCCAGCAGCGCTCCACCGACCAGGCCACCGAGGTGGCCGCCGATGCTGATCCCCGGCCGGCCGAAGGTGAAAACCAGGTTGACCACCACCAGGCCACCCAGGCCCGTATGCCACGGGTTCACGCCCCGGTGCACCTGGTGGACGACGGTGGCCGCCATCAGGCCGAACACTGCACCCGATGCCCCGACGGTCAACGACATCGGCGCCATGAGCATCACGCCCAGCGAACCGGCCGCCAGCGAACCCAGGTAGAGGCCCACGTACCGGACCGGTCCATGCAGGTGCTCGAGCTGCTGACCGAGCATCCAGAGCAGGAACATGTTGAAAACCAGGTGGAGGAGGCCGCCGTGGAGGAACCCACCTGTCACGAGGCGCCACCACTCGCCAGCTGACACGCCGATCACCGGATCCATGCCGACGTACGGCGCCCACCCACCGAGGAGGCCATGGTCGCCGGTTACGGCACCGCCACCAGATGCGAACCGGTCATAGATGCGGGAGCCGGTTCCGCCGGCCAGCACCATGAGCGCGAAGCCCGCCAGGTTCAGGCCGATGAGGACTGTCGTGGCATCGCCTCCCGACCGGGCGGGAACTCCCAGTCCTCCGGCGGAGGGCGCCCAACGGGGAGAGAACCGCTGGGAGGACCTGGGCGCCAGGCAGTCGGGGCAATGGAATCCGACCGAGGCGGAATGCATGCAGAGGGCACAGATGCGCCGGTCGCAGCGCTGGCACCGCACGCCAGCCCGGTTCTGGGGATGCCAGTGGCAGACATCTGCGGCCGGCGGGGAGTCCATCGGCGAACAGTACCGGCCGGGCCTACGGACCCCTGTGCGCCCCGGGTGGCCCACAGGGCCCCAGAGCCCGACCCATTCCGGTGGCGGCGAGATACCACGCCCGACTCCCCGTCGAGGCAGGGGCGATCGACCTCAGAGGCGAATGATGACCGGCTCGCATGCAGGGTCGGTGACCCAGGCGAAGAACAGCAACTGGGGCTCGCTGTGCGTGATGGTGGCGTGGCGGACGCCCGTCTCGTGGAGGATCACCGAACCCGGGCCGTGGGTCGACCACTCGTCGCCCTTCTGCCAGTCGGCCGAGCCGGTGATCGCCCAGTAGACCTCTACGGCCTTGTGGGCATGGGACGGGTAGTTGATGCCCGGACCCTGGAGGACCATGCCGGCGAACACCTCGTCGCTGAGATACACGGGAGTCACCGCACGTCTCGAGTCGGCCTCCTCGGCGGCTCCGATGATCGACGAGTAGGCGTAGCCGAGGCGCATGGCATCCATGTCCGGCTCCCCTGCGTAGTCGGGGTAGGGCGCGGCCCAGGAGGTCCGGGGTGCGATCATCCGGGCCAGGTCGGCCACCGGCCCCACCCCGGCCGCCAGGGTGGCAGCCAGGTGCTCGTCCACAACCGGCAGGGTGGTCCGGGGTCGCTCCGGCGCAGGTACGACCCTGCCCAGCGCATCGGCCAGCTGGGCCATCGGCCGCTCCAACCCGGGACGGTCGGCACCCTCGGCAATGGCGAGGCCGTGGAAGGCTGTCAGGAAGGGATCATCCATGGTGCGGAACCTAGACCCCGCAATCGGGAGGCCGCCAATGACTGGGGTCGGTACGGTCCACCCCTCGGCAGTCGCAAGAAGGCGCCACCACCGGTGCACGGTTCAGCAGCCGCGGAAGGTGGCCTTCCCCGGACCGTGCTCGAAGAACGACTCCACGCCGTGTCGTGCGTCGTCGGTCTCGAAGACCTCCATGAAGAGGTCCAACTCGAGGTCCACGCCTGCCGCCGTGGACATCTCGATGCCCTCGTCGATGGCCCGCTTGGCGGCACGGATGGCCACCCGGGGACCAGCGGCATAGCCGGCTGCAAGGGCTAGGGCCCGGTCCACCAGTTCGTCGTCGGGCACCACCTCGTCGGCCAGGCCCAGTCGCAGGGCCTCGGAGGCGTCCACCTGGGCACCGCCCCAGATGAGTCGCTTCGCCGTCGACCGGCCCACCAGACGGGTCAGGCGCTGGGTGGCGCCCCCACCGGGGATGATGCCGAGGAACACCTCGGGCTGGCCGAACACCGAGCGCTCCCCCAGGATCCTCAGGTCACAACACCAGGCCAGCTCGGCACCCCCACCCAGGGCCAGGCCGTTCACCGCGGCGATGGTCGGGCACGGGATCCGCTCCAATGCTGCGAACGCCGATCGGAACGCATCAGCCTGGGCCCCACGCAGGTCCGGGTCGGCGAACCCTGCCAGCTCGGCACCAGCAGCGAACATGCGGCCTGCACCGGTGATGACGACGGCACCCGGAGGATCCTCCGTGCAGCCCCGGGCCATGGCCTCGATCTCGTGGAGCAGCGCCGTGTCCAGGGCGTTCACCTTGGGCCGGTCGAGGGTGGCCAGGAGCACGCCGTCGTCACGTCGGTCGACCCGGAGGAGGGGTTGTTCTGTCATCTCGGTCACCGCCGGAGGGTAACCATCCGGTCCGGTTGCCATGGAACCGGGCGGGTCACCCGGGTCCGGCCTGGAGCCCTCCTCAGAGGAAGACGGCGGTGCCCTCGTCGGGGTCGGGCGCTCCTATGGGACCGTCCGGGTTGAGCGTCTCGCCCACGTTGCGAACCGACGTGACACCATCCACCCGGTCCTTCAGGATCCGCTCGATTCCGGCCTTCAGGGTCTGGTCAGAAGCTGGGCAGGTGGTGCAGGCGCCGGACAACTCCACCGTCACCTCACCGGTCGCCTCATCCACCTCGTGCAGTTCGATGTCGCCATCGTCGGCCTGGATGGCCGGACGGATGATCTCTATGACCTTCTCCACCCGTACCCGGAGGCCGGGGGCCGGCTCGGTTGCCACGTCGATCGACATGTCCGCAGTCTCGCAGCATCTGGCGCCGACACCACCGCGTTCGGGCCTACGACCCCCAAGGGTGGTGGTCGTAGGCTCGAACCGTGCCACCAGACCACCTGCCGGACATCAGGCTGCTCGCCCACCAGGGCGGCTGGGACGAGATCGGCCTGGTGGCCGTACCCGTGGCCGTGATCGCCGCCCTCCTCTGGGTGGCCGACCGACGGGCCCGGCGTCTCTCCAGACGCCCGAAGGACGACGCCTGACGGCAACCCTCAGGAAATGTCGGCTCCCAGGCGGGCCAGGTTGCCGACCAGGTCCTGGTAGCCGCGCCCCACGTGGTGGGCATCGGCCACCAGCGTCTCACCCTCGGCGGCGAGGCCAGCCACCACCAGGGCGGCGCCAGCCCGGATGTCGGGTGCACGCACCGGTGCCCCCGACAGCACATCCACCCCGCGGACGACCGCATGGTGGCCCTCCACGCGGATGTCGGCACCCATCCGTACGAGCTCCGGGATGTACCTGAACCTGCCGGCGAACACGTTTTCGGTGAGTATCCCGACCCCATCGGCCACCGACAGCAGCGCCACCAACAGGGGCTTGTAGTCGGTCGCCACCCCTGGGTACGGCAGGGTGGACACGTCCACCGAACGCAGCCGGTCCGTTGCCGTGGCCCATAGGGCGTCACCGCCGTCGTCCACCCGCAGACCCATGTCGCCGAGCTTCTCGAGCAGCATCACCATGTGGTCGGCCCGTGCGCCGAGCAGTCGTATGGAGCCGCCGGCCATGCCGACCGCCGCCAGGTAGGTGGCCGCCTCGATGCGGTCCGGCACCACCGTGTGGGTAACCGGGTGCAGCCTCTCGACGCCCTCGACCGTGATGGTGGAGCTGCCCGCGCCATCCACCTCGGCTCCCATGGCATTCAGGAAGGCAACCAGGTCGGCGATCTCGGGCTCCCGCGCCGCGTTGTCGATGACCGTCGTTCCCTTGGCCCCTACCGCCGCCATGAGCAGGTTCTCGGTGGCCCCCACGCTCGGGTACTCCAGGATGACCTGTGCTCCAGTCAGCCGCTCGGCCCGACCCTGGATGTATCCGTGGCTGGTCGTGAACGTGGCGCCGAGCTGTTCGAGGGCCCGGAGGTGCATGTCGATCGGACGGTGGCCGAAGTCGTCACCGCCGGGCACCGACACCCGGGCCTCGCCGAACCTCGCCAGCAGCGGGCCCAGGACGACGATGGAGGCGCGCATCCGCTCCACCTGGTCGTACGGCGCCTCCGGGACCATCACCTCGGGCACGTCGATGGTCAAGACATCGGGCGGGAAGCCGGCGGCACCATGGGCGACGGTCGCTCCCATTCCCTCTAGGAGTTCGGACATGAGGGCCACGTCGGCTATCCGGGGAACGTTGTGGAGGGTGAAGCGACCGGGGGCCAGCACCGAGGCCGCCATCAGCTTCAGGACGGAGTTCTTCGCCCCCGAGATGCGCACGGAACCTGACAGCGGACCGGATCGCCGGACCCGGATGACCGAGCGACCACCGGTTCCTGCTGGTGAATCGTCGGAGGCGGCATCCACCCCCTCAGTATGGTGGGCGGCCGGACGGACCGGAGGGCAGCCCATTACCACCAGCACGCCCACCGACGCCAGCGGTCGCATGACGACGGTCCAGGTCGTCCACGAGGTGGACGGTCGCGGCCTGTCCCAGCTCCGGGCACCACGCGACGACCTGGTCCGCGAACTCGCGCCCGAGCCGGTCTCCGAGCCGACCGACCGGAGCGGGTCGGCCCCCGGAGAGACCCTCAGGTTCGATCTGGCACACGGCCCGTTCCACGCCTGGGTGCGAACGCTCTCCGTCGACCCACCGGACACCGGCCGACCCGATGCCGGCCACCACCGGGTGGTGGAAACCATCGAATACCAGGCCGCCGTCGGTGTCTGGCGACCCCTGTTCGCGCTCCCGCTACGCCGCGCCGTCCGATCCAGGAAGTTGCCGTGGTGGGCGCCACCCGACCGCCTGGATGCACGGGCCAGCCGGGTGCTGTGCCTCCTGGCCTGCATCCAGGTCATCGACGGCTATCTGGGCACCGTCATCACCCAGACCATCACCTTCGCCAGCGACGAGTTCCAGCGGAGCGCCACCGCCCAGGGGGTCACGTTGGCCGTGGTCCGTCTCGGCATCGTCGTGGCACTGGGCGTAGTCGCCCTAGCCGATTCCCACGGCCGACGACGCCTCCTGACGGCTGCCGCCATCCTGGCCGTGGCAACCACGGCGCTCGGCGCCCTCTCACCGGGACTCTGGTTCCTGGGGGGCACCCAGATGGTGGCCCGAGGGCTGACCATAGGCATGGGGATCCTGATCGGGGTCTTCGCAGCAGAGGAACTCCCCCGCGGCTCACGGGCCTACGGGGTGAGCGTGCTGGCCCTCTGCGCCGCGCTGGGGGCCGGCATGGCCGTGTGGGTGCTCCCCGTAGCCGACCTGGACCCTCGGGGTTGGCGGGTGATCTACCTGGTGCCGTTGCTGGCCGTCCCGGGCCTGGTGGGAATCGGGCGGCGTCTTCCTGAATCCCGCCGCTTCACCGCCAACCTCCCGGACGCCACCGCCACCGGACGGTCCCAGGGTGCCCTGAGGCGCATCGAGGGACGCCGACTGCTCCTGCTCGCCACGGCGGCGTTCCTCCTGCTGGTGTTCGCCGCACCGGCCAGCCAGTTCCAGAACGACTTCCTGCGGGACCACCGTGGCTACTCGGCCACCGGCATCACCCTGTTCACCCTCATGACAAGTACTCCGGCCGGCATCGGCATCTTCATGGCCGGCCGACTGGCCGACACCCGGGGGCGGAGGGGCGTGGCGGCGGTCGGACTCCTCGGGGGTACGGCCTTCATCCTCGTCGCCTACCACTCGGCTGGAGCCGCCATGTGGGCGGCCAGCGTCACGGGCACGGTGCTGGGATCGTTGACCGTGGCCCTCGGCGTCTACGGGCCCGAACTGTTCTCGACCAGGCACAGGGCCCGGGCCAACGGCCTGATCGTCACCCTCGGCGTGGCCGGCAGCGCCACCGGGCTGCTGGTGGTGGGGATGCTGGCCGACCGGTTCGGATCGTACGGACCGGCCTTCACGGTCGTCGCCGTCGGGCCCGTTCTGGCCGCCGTACTGGTACTGCGCTGGTTCCCGGAGACGGCCCGTGTGGAGTTGGAGGTCCTCAACCCCGGCGACGTCGACCCGGATGGCGCATCATCGGACAGCGCAGCCCCCGACGGGATCTGATTGGCCGGCGACAGGTCGGGTCAGGTCAGAAACGTGTCGGCCAGCCAGGCCTCGACGGCGTCGCAGACGAGTTCGTCGCAGCCCTTCAGGTCGTGGCGCTTCCCGGGCAGGCGGACGATGGTCACGGGTCCGGCGATTGCCGAGAGGTGGGTGTCGAACTCCTCTGGCATTCCGAACTCGTCACGGTCCCCGGACACGAACAGGCACGGCACGTAGATGGACCCGAAGTGGCCGACCCGCAGGTTCTGCGGCTTCTTCGGAGGGTGCAGCGGGTAGCAGACCAGCACCAGACCGGCCGCCGGCAGGCCCTCTGCGACGGCCATCGAGCACATCCGTCCGCCCATGCTGCGTCCGCCCAGCACCAGCCGGTCCGGGTTCAGGTCGTGGCTGGCGGCCATCGCAGCGACACCATCGCGCACTGCTCCGACCAGCACCGGCGCACGGTCCGGGAAGGGCTTTCCGGCATTCCGGTAGGGGAAGTCCATCCGCTCCACCGGTAGGGGTGCCAGTCGGTCCTGGAGGGCCACCAGGCCCGGGTGGTCGCGATCGCTGCCGGCTCCGGGGGTCAGGAACAGACCGGTCGGACCCGGACGACGGACAGGCGGGGCAGGCACCGCCGGAGGGTAGCCCCAGCCAGCAGCCCGATGGCCCGGCCCGAACGGGTCCACGGGAGGACCGATATGTATCCTGTCCCCATGGACAGCACCAGCGCGGTGGACGAGGCTGCCCGCCACGAGGCGCTCCTCACCACCATGACCGGTGGCATGGCGCCCTCGGTTCCGGCCTTCGCCGGAAGCGACCGGTTCCATCCCAACGGTCGGCCGAAGGGCGAGTTCCGGGATTCTCTCCACAGGACATCGGACCTGAACAACGCCCTCACCGTCGCCGCTGCGGTCCTGTTCCCGGTCGCCGTGGTGGCGGCCGCAGTGGCCATTGCCAACCCTGTCGCCTGGGTGGTGGCCTTCCTCCTCATGCCCGTGGCACAGAACCGCCTGTTCATCCTCCACCACGAGGCCGCCCACCGGGTCCTGTTCTCGAACCGTCGGGTCAACGACCTGGTCGGAATCAACCTCATCGGCTGGTTGACATTCGGAACCGGCGGCCACGGCTACCGGATCGGCCACATCAGACACCATCGTGACGAATTCGGACCCGGCGAACCGGACTTCCTGCTCTACTCGCAGTACCCGATCAACCGTGCGTCGATGCGTCGCAAGCACCGCAGGGACCTGACCGGGGTATCGGCGTTCCGGATCGTGCGGCCCCGGTTCCAACGACTGGGAGAGGCCCGCCACCGTCGCCTCACCTACATGTTCCTGTCGGGGCAGGCAATCGTGTTCGCAGCGTTCTGGTCGGCCGGACAGCCGTGGCTGTACGTGGGGCTATGGGTGCTCCCGTGGGCGACGCTGTACCAGGTGCTGAACCGGCTTCGGGCCATCGCCGAACACGCCGGGATGACCCGGTCGCCGGACCGGCGACAGACCACGCACCACGTCAGGCAGTCGCGCCTCGCCCGAATGGTGATGGTGCCGATCGGCGTGGGCTATCACCTGGCCCACCACGCCGACATGACCGTCCCCTATCGCAACCTGCCACGCCTGCACGACGCGCTGGTCGCCGACGGCTACGTGGGCGATCTGGAGTGGCCGACCTACCGGTCGCTCTGGCGGGCGCTGCGGGCCGGCTGAGGCTGGTCGTCGGGGCCGCCAACCACGGCCCGTGGCTCACATCTCGACGACGCCGTGGACATCCAGGTTTCGGTAGGTGGTGCCGTCGGAGGCGTTGGCCGCCCCCTCCTGGGTGATCTCGTGCTCGTCGTTCTGCTTAGCGGCATCAGCCGAGGCGAACTCGGCGATCATGATGACGGTCCCCGGACGGTCCCGGTCACCGCAGACGGTGACCCTCTCGACCTTCACGGTCTCGTCGCCGGCTGCCTGCTCCGCGTAGCCCTGCACGCCGGCCAGTTCCTCGGCCACATCTCCCTCGGACTCGATGATCTGGATGAACCGCATGGTTTCCGCCCTCTCGTCTCCGCAGTCAGGTAGGTCCCGACCAAGGAGACGAGGATCGCCCACCGGGGAGGACCGACGCAACCTGCAGGGAAACCCGCCTCTTAGAAATTGGGCCGGTGGTGATCGGGGTCGTACACGGCGCCGGCATGCAGGGTCTGGCCGAGTTCCTGGCCAACTGACCCGCCGGACGGGGCATCACCCGCGGCTGGATCCGACGATCAGGCGAGGTGGCCCCTACGTCAGGTGGCGGAGCACCTCGGCCAGCTCTCCGGCCACACCCGACACCGCTATCGGCTCGGGGTCGCCAGTGCCCAGCAGGTCAACCAGGCCAGTGGCGCGCTCCCCCAACGCGTTCCACATCCGCCCGTCGATCCCGAATGGTGGGCGATGGCCCGCCAGCACAGGGACCAGCCGGATGAGCTGCTCGATGCCCATGAGGTCCCTGGGGTCCTTCCGGAGCCGGTCGCAGGCCACGAACATGTCGCTGAGGAGCTTGTTGGCGTCCAGGCCCTCTAGCTCCGGGCGGTCGTCGGCTCCGGCCTGGAAGGCATCCAGCGCTGACTCCACCGACTCCTCGTCGGCAGCCAGGACAAGCAGGTCGCCCTCGGCATCGAACTCGTGGGGGACTCCCAGGCGCCCCAGCAACTCACTGAACCCCGACTGCTCGTCAGCCGCCCATCCACCCATCTCGTATGCCAACTTCTCGGCATCGGGATCCAGCGCCGGACCCCCCGCGTCGGCGGCTTCGGCCACCGCCAGGTCCACGGCCTCCTCGTCGGCCACCCGCACCACCAGGGTGGCGCCCTGCCACGCATGGGCGATGCCACCACCGGTAAGGAGCTGGTCCAGGATCCGACGGCTCTCCCCCGCCCACTCGTGCAGTTCGTAGGCCAACTGCTCCTCGTCGCTGGTGCCAACGTCGACCGCATCGGCCGGCGCCTCGTCGACCAGCGCCACCCCGCACTCCACGCAGTCCTCCACGCCCATCGAGTACTGGATCCCGCACTGGAAGCACCATGACATGTAGGCCATCCTGCCACCCCTCAACGCCCGTCCACGCCACGGCGCTCGGTCCCGGTGCCACCCTTGACGGGGCTAGGTTCACCCTCCATGACCGCCAACGCTCAGGTACCCGACCGCAACCTCGCCCTCGACCTCTGCAGGGTCACCGAGGCTGCCGCACTCGCCGCCTCCAGGTGGATGGGCAGGGGCGACAAGGAGGGAGCCGACGCCGCCGCCGTGGACGCCATGCGCCACGTCCTGGACACCGTCACCATGGACGGCATCGTCATCATCGGCGAGGGCGAGAAGGACGAGGCGCCGATGCTCTTCAACGGCGAGCGCCTCGGCAACGGACAGCCGCCAGCCGCCGACATCGCGGTCGACCCCATCGACGGCACCACCCTGACATCGCTGGGAAGGGCCAACGCCATAGCCGTGATCGCCGTGAGCGATCGCGGCACCATGTTCGACCCGGGTCCGTGCGTCTACATGGAGAAGATCGCCGTCGGCCCACAGTGTGCCGACGTGATCGACATCACCGAGTCGGTCACGGAGAACCTGCGTCGCATAGCGGAGGCCAAGCACGAGGAGGTCCGGGACCTCACGGCGGTGATCCTGGACCGGGACCGACACGCGGAGCTCATCTCCGAGGTGAGGGCGGCCGGTGCGCGCATCCGACTCATTCCCGACGGTGACGTGGCCGGTGCCATCTCGTCGGCATGGCCAGACTCGGGTGCCGACGTGCTGTTCGGCATCGGCGGTACGCCGGAGGGCGTCATCTCGGCTGCCGCCCTGAAGTGCATGGGTGGCGCCATCCAGGGCCGCCTCTGGCCGCGCAACGAGGCCGAACGCACCGCCTCCCTGGAGGCCGGCTACGACCTGGCACGGGTCCTGACCACCGAGGACCTCGTGTCCGGCGACAACTGCTTCTTCTCAGCCACCGGGATAACCGACGGCGACCTGGTGAAGGGCGTGCACTACACCTCGGGAACGGCCCACACCCAGTCGTTGGTGATGCGCTCACTGTCCGGCACGGTGCGGATGATCGACGCCCACCACGCCATGGACAAGTTGGAGGCGTTCTCGCCCGTCTACTGAGGCCTGTCGGCCTGGCTCAGGCCTCGGCGCCGGCCACCCGGAGGCGGAGTTCGGCACGGGCCAGAGCGCCTGTCGCATCAGCGTCTTCCTTGTTGGCCACGAGAGCGGCCTCGGCGGTCGACTTCGCCGCACGGGCCCGCTCGACGTCGACCTGGTCCGCCGATTCGGACACGTCCGAGAGGATGCTCACCTTCGTCCCGGCCACCTGGACGAAGCCCTGGTGGACGGCGATGGTGTCACGGTCCCCGTCGGGGCGGATCACGTCCACGGACCAGACCGCCAGCACGCCGACGAAGGGCACGTGGCCAGGCTGGAAGGCGATGTCGCCTCCCTCCAGGGTCCGGGCGATGACCATCTCGGCCTCGCCGCTGTATGAGATGGACTCGGGCGAGACCAACTCGATCTGGAACGTCATCGCCGTGATCAGCCCTGGAGTTCGCGGGCCTTGCGCCGCGCGTCGTCGGCACCGCCGACGTTGAGGAATGCCTGCTCAGGCAGGTCGTCCAGCTCGCCGTCCACGAGGGCGGCGAACGAGTCCACGGTCTCGACGACCGGCGTGGTCACGCCGGGAAGGCCGGTGAAGACCTCGGCCACGTTCATCGGCTGGGACAGGAACCTCTGGACCTTGCGGGCCCTCGAAACCGTGATCCGGTCCTCCTCGGAGAGCTCGTCGAGGCCGAGGATGGCGATGATGTCCTGAAGCTCCTTGTAGCGCTGGAGGATCTCCTGGACGCGACGGGCCGTGTCGTAGTGCTTCTGGCCGACGACCTCCGGGGTGAGGATCGTCGAGGTGGAGGCCAGCGGATCCACGGCCGGGTAGATGCCCAGGGCGGCGATGTCGCGGCTCAACTCGGTGGTGCCATCGAAGTGGGTGAAGGACGTGAACGGTGCCGGGTCCGTGTAGTCGTCGGCGGGCACGTACACGGCCTGCATCGAGGTGATCGACCGGCCACGCGTGGTGGTGATCCGCTCCTGCAGGTCGCCCATCTCGTCGGCCAGCGTCGGCTGGTAGCCCACGGCCGACGGCATGCGGCCCAGGAGGGTGGAGACCTCGGAGCCGGCCTGCACGAACCGGAAGATGTTGTCGACGAACAGCAGCACGTCCTGGCCCTGCACGTCGCGGAAGTACTCGGCCATGGTGAGGGCCGACAGAGCCACGCGGAGGCGGACACCAGGCGGCTCGTCCATCTGGCCGAAGACCAGGGCGGCCTTCTCCAGCACGCCCGACTCCTCCATCTCCAGACGGAGGTCGGTGCCCTCACGGGTCCGCTCGCCCACGCCTGCGAACACCGACACGCCGCCGTGGTTTGTGGCCACGCGGTTGATCATCTCGGTGATTAGGACGGTCTTGCCTACGCCAGCACCGCCGAACAGGCCGATCTTGCCGCCCTGCATGTACGGGGTGAGGAGGTCGATGACCTTCACGCCGGTCTCGAACATCTGCGCCGTGGGCTCGAGGGAGTCGAACGATGGCGCCGGACGGTGGATCTCCCAGCGCTCGGCACCCACGCCGGCAGTCGGATCGTCCAGGCCCTGGCCGGTCACGCTGAACACGTGGCCGAGGGTGGCGTCGCCGACCGGCACGCTGATGCCCCTACCTGTGTTGCGCACCGCGGCACCGCGGGTCAGGCCGTCGGTGGGCTTCATGGCGATCGCCCGCACCCGGCTGTCGCCGATCTGTTGGGCCACCTCGGCCACGATCGTGATCTCGTTGCCGTCGATCACGACGTCGAACTCCAGCGCCGTGTTGATCTGCGGCAGGTCCCCCACGGGGAACTCGGCGTCGATCACCGGTCCGGCGATGCCGACGATGTGACCGTCGGCGAGAGCTGTGTCAGTCATTTGTTGCTCCTGGCCCTTCTTCGTTCTAGTACGTGTCTGCTCAGGCCTCGACGCCGACGGCGGCGGGCCTGTCTTCGGTCTCGTCATCTGATCCGAGCGCCTCGGCACCACTCACGATCTCCATGATCTCGGTGGTGATCGAATCCTGGCGGGCCCGGTTCATCTCCCGGGAGAGCTTGGTGATCAGCTCTTCGGCATTGTCGGTGGCCGCCTTCATGGCGCGCTGGCGGTTGGCGTGCTCTGATGCCGCCGACTCCAGCAGGGCACCGAACAGGCGGGCCTCCACATAGCGGGGCAGCAGGGCGGCCAGCACCGCCTCAGGGGACGGCTCGAACTCGAAGGAACCGCTCACTCCTGCTTCGCCGCCACCCTCGGCGGCGATGGTCTCGGTGCTCTCCAGGGGCAGGAAGCGGCGGGTGGCGACCTTCTGGCTGCCGATGCTCATGAACTCGGTGTAGACCAGCTCGACGCGGTCCACGCGCCCCTCGGTGAAAATGGAGGCGACCGTCTCGGCCACCCGGCGGGCGTCCTCGTATGTGGGGTTGTCGCTGATGCCATCCGTATACGAGTCGATCGTGAAGTTGCGAAAGGCGAAGTAGTCCCGGGCCTTCTTGCCGATCACAATCAGGGCATAGTCGGCGCCCTCCGACCTGGCGTTCTGCACCTGGCGTTCCGCTGCCCGGATGACAGCCGAGTTGTACGGACCGGCCAGGCCGCGGTCAGACGAGATGACCACCACGCCGACGCGCTCGACCTTCTCGGCCTGGCGGAGCAGCGGATGGTTCACCTCTGCACCACCAGCAGCGAGGTTCTCGATCACCGAGGTGATCCGCTCGGCGTAGGGCTTGGCCGCACGGGCGCGCTGCTGGGCCTTCACGACGCGGGTGGCGGCAATCAGCTCCATGGCACGGGTGATCTTTTTGGTGTTCTGGACGCTGCTGATGCGGCGTCGCAGTACCCGCTCCCTACCGCCGGCCACGCGACGCTCCCGTCATCGAGGGCGCACCCGTCCCAGGGACGTAACGGGGGGCCACGAGGCCCTGCAGACAGATCGGCGTGCTCACTCGGTCTCCGAGATGTCCTCTTCGGGAAGCGTCGTGGTGGCATCCACGATGTTCGACTCGGTGCCGGTCGACTCCGCATCGGGGGCAGTGTCGGCGGCGTGCGTGGAACCCTCGAACTGCTCGGCGAAGGCGCCGACCAACGCCTCGAAGGCATCCTCGTCGGCGATCTTCCCCGTGTCCCGGATGTCGGCGAGCACATGGCTGTGGCGGGTACGGAACCAGTCCAGCACCTCGGTCTCGAAGCGCTTCACGTCAGCCACCTCAAAGGCGTCGAGGTGGCCCCGGGTGCCGGCCCAGATCAGCACGACCTGCTCCTCGACGACCAGCGGCGAGTTGAGGCCCTGCTTCAACATCTCGGTGAGGCGGTAGCCCCGGTCCAGCTGTGCCTGGGAGACGGCGTCCAGGTCCGATCCGAAGGCGGCGAAGGCCTCCAACTCGCGGAACTGCTGGAGATCCGACTTGAGCGTGCCCACCGCTGTCTTCATCGCCTTGACCTGGGCGGCCGAGCCGACCCGAGACACCGAGATGCCGACGTCCACGGCAGGCCGCACGCCCGACTTGAAGAGGTCGTCCTGCAGGAAGATCTGGCCATCGGTGATCGAGATCACGTTGGTCGGAATGAACGCAGACACGTCGCCGGCCTTGGTCTCGATAACCGGCAGGGCCGTCATGGAGCCGGCACCAAGGTCGTCGCTGAGCTTGGCGGCACGCTCCAGCAACCTGCTGTGGAGGTAGAAGACGTCGCCCGGGTAGGCCTCGCGGCCCGGCGGGCGGCGCAGCAGCAGCGACATCTGGCGATAGGCCTCGGCCTGCTTGGAGAGGTCGTCGTAGACGGCCAGGGCGTGCTCGCCGTTGTCCATCCAGTGCTGCCCGATGGCGCAACCAGCGTAGGGGGCGAGGTACTTGAACGGAGCCGGATCGGACGCCGGAGCGACCACCACGACCGTGTACTCCATGGCACCGTGGGCCTCCAGCACCGCCACGGTCTGGGCCACGGTGGAGGCCTTCTGGCCAATGGCCACGTAGACGCACTTCAGGCCCTGTCCGGCCTGGTTGATGATCGTGTCGATGGCGATCGTCGTCTTGCCGGTCTTGCGGTCGCCGATGATCAGCTCACGCTGGCCGCGACCGATTGGGATGAGGGAGTCGATGGCCTTGATGCCGGTCTGCATCGGCTCGTGCACCGGCTTGCGGCCCATGATCCCCGGCGCCTGGATCTCCATGCGGCGGGTCTGGGTGTTGCTCACCGGGCCCTTGCCGTCGATCGGCTCGCCGAGGGCGTTCACCACGCGGCCCAGGAGGCCGTCACCGACCGGCAGCGAGAGGATGTCGCCGGTGGCGCGGACCGTCTGGCGCTCCTCGATGTCGTCCACCTCGCCGAGGACCACGGCACCGATCGAGTGCTCGTCCAGGTTCAGGGCCAAGCCGAACGTTCCGCTCTCGAACTGGAGCAGCTCGTTGACGGCCACGTCGGGAAGGCCCGAGACGCGTGCGATGCCATCGCCCACCTCGAGCACCCGACCTACCTGGGTCTGCTCCAGGCTCGGTTCGAAGCCATCCAGGTTCTTCCGGATCGCTGCTGCGATGTGGGACGTATCGATCGTCAATTCAGACATGGTGTGTCTCTCTCGTCTCTGGCCCGTGGCCTAGCGAAAGCTCTCGCGGAGCTGGTTGAGGCGGCGTCGGACGCTGCCGTCGATGATGTCATCACCGATCTCGGTGACCACCCCGCCAAGGACGGAGGGATCGATGACCACCCTCACCTCGACGTCGCGACCGGTCCGGGTGTTGATGGCGGCGGCCAGGCGCTCGCTCTGGTCGGCGGTCAGGTCGACAGCGCTTCGAACGGTCGCAACCGTCTTGTTTCGTGATGCCGCACCACGTTCGACCATGGCATCCACGATGTCGGGTAGCTCGGCGGCGCGTCCGGCACCCACCACCATCGAGACCAGTGCCGTGGTCACGGCAGACACCCTGGAGCCCAACAGGTCCTCGATGACCTGGAGGCGGCGTGCCAGCGGCAGCCCGGTGTCAGCCAGGGTGGAACCCAGGTCCTTGTCGGACCGGAGTGCCTGGGCGAACCTGAACAGCTCGTCCTCGACGGCGGAGGGATCTCCCTCGGCCGCCGCCACGGCGAACAGCGCCTCGGCGTATCCAGCCACCCTGGAATCAGCCATCGGTGCCGGCCACCTCGTCGATGTAGGCGTCTATGAGCCGGCTCTGGACCTCTGCGTCGAGGCTGGCGTGGACCACGCGCTCTGCGGCACCGAGGGCGATTCCAGCCACCTCGGACCGAAGGTCGGCGATTGCCTGAGCACGTGACGACTCGATGTCGACAGCGGCACGCTCGCGCATCTCGGCGATGTCCACCTCGGCGCTCTCTGCAAGGTCACCCTTGAGCTGGTCCGCTGCCACACGGGCCTCGTCGATCAGCTGGGAGGCCTCGGTCTTGGCATCGGCCAGCCGGGCCTCGTAGTCGGACTGGACGGACTGTGCGTCCACCCTGGCCTGCTCGGCGGCGTCAAGGTCGCTCCGGATCTTCTCGGCACGGGCGTCCATGGCACCCCTCACGGCCGGGAAGCCCTTCTTGACCATCAGGACGAAGAGGATCAGGAAGGCAGAGCCGCCCCAGATGATCTCGTTCGTCTCGGGCAGGATCGGGCTGGGCGCCTCGATGCAGTTCTTCTCAAAGTGGTCACCGATCGAGGTATCCACGTGCAGCTCGTGCAGGACCTCCTCGAGGTCACCGTGGCTCTCCTCGATCAGTTCTTCGAGCTTCTCGGCCATACAGGAGCCGACGCTCTCCCCCGAAGCGGATGCCGGGCCGGCGAAGGCCAGGAGCGCCAGGAGGGCGAGCAGCGGGGCCGCCAGCAGGCGGTTCCATCGGTTGGTCATAAGTTTCGTCTCGTCTCTGCTCGTCAGGCCCGGATCAGGGCATCAGGAGGATGAAGACGACGAAACCGATGAGGGCCAGGGCCTCGGTGAAGGCGATGCCCAGGAACATCGTGGTCCGGACCATGCCGGCCGACTCGGGCTGGCGGGCCATCGCCGAGATGGCGTTTCCCACCACCGTTCCGATACCAATGCCCGGGCCGATGGCCGCGAGGCCGTAGCCGAGGCCGGCACCGATGGCCTTGAGGCCCTCGAGCATTTCGCCAGCTGCCGTCTGCGCCAGAACGTTCAGCACTTGGATTCTCCTGTTTGTCTCATGGAACCCGGCCGGTGATTCCGGTCCGGAGATCTTGTGTTGGTAGGTGGTCTCGTGCCCGCCGGATGGCGGGCGACGATCTTGGTGCCCTAGTGGGCCGGGTGGAGCGAGCCGCCGATGTAGACGGCGGTCAGGATCGTGAAGATGAAGGCCTGCAGGACCGAGACCAGGATCTCGAATCCGGTCATCATGGTGAGCATGGCGAAGGGGGCTATCGAACCCACCTTGCCGACGATGCCACTGGTGAACATGGTGTGGCTGAGGATGGCGAAGGTGACCAGGAGGAGGTGGCCGGCGACCATGTTGGCCCAGAGCCGGATGGCCAGGGAGAACGGCCGCACGATGAAGGTCGAGACCAGCTCGATCGGCGTCACGATCAGGTACAGCGCCACCGGCACGCCGGGGGGGAACAGCGAGTTCTTGAGGTAGCCGCCCAGGCCCTGCGACCTGATGCCCACGTAGTTGTAGATGACCCATACGACCAGGGCGAGGGTGATCGGGATGGCCATGCGGCTGTTGGCCGGGAACTGGATGCCCGGAATGACCTCGAAGATGTTGGAGAAGAGGATGAAGAAGAACATCGTGGTGAGGAAGGGCATGAACTTCTTGCCCTCCTCGCCGATGGTCTCCATGACCACCGACTCCTCGATGAAGGTCACCCCGGCCTCTGCGACGTGCTGGACCCCGGCCGGTACCAGCGAGCCGGTCTTCCTGCCGGCCAGGAGGAAGATCGCCGCGGTTATCACCACCGCTGCGATGTAGATCAGTACCGTCTTGTTGATGGCGTAGAAGGTCCCGTGGAACGCGATCTCAGGCCATTCGAAGAGGTGGCTGATGGGCGGGAACTCGAGTGCGAGCACGTTCACGTGGAGCGCTTCTCCTGTGGGATCTACTGCGGAGGCCGGAGGCCGGGAGCGGCGAGCGTCATTGCGACGTGCCGGGATTCCCAGGTCAACAGGCCGAGATGGGTGACGAGCAGGGTGATTGCGAACGGGACGGTGGCGAGCCATCCGCCGGCCTTGACGACCAGCACGACGGCGGTCATGAGGCCGAGCCTCACGATGTAGCCACCCAGGACCGCACCGAACAGGGCGTTCAGCGAGATCTGCGATGCGCGGGTGATGATCGCCGCTCCAAGGCGGAAGTTGATGGCCACGAGCGCCAGGCTGAGGGCTGCGGAGAACAACCCGGTGGTGCCCCAACCCAGCAGGCCCATGAGGAGGAACGCTGGCGCCACGTAGAGCGCCCGGCGGACCAGGTCGCGCGCTATCGCCGACTCGGGGGCGGCGGATTCCATGTCGGCGATCGTGTTCACAGTGGGGAACCCTCGGCCCGCCATGCGGCCCGTCGTTCCACGCGGGCCCGCTCCAGGCTCTCGCCGTAGTCGTGGGCCAGTCGCCATGACGCATAGGCGAGGGCGATCACGACGAAGGCGACGGTGAAGATTGGAGCGGTGCCCAGGCGACCGTCCAGGAGCCAACCCAGGAAGCCGAAGATGGCAGGCGTTGCGACGAGCTCGAAGGCGGCGGCGAATGCGTCGCCCGAACCCTCTCGCCTCTTACGCGTATCGGCCTGCACCATGGGGAAAGTCCTCCGCCAGCGGGCGCCACAGGGCCCAGGGTCGTCGTACGTGGTGGTCCGGTGAGGATGGTCCCCGGACGCGCTTGTGAATCTAATCACCAACTCCCCCTCCGGCAACCCCTGAATCGGTCACACCCGCCGGCGATGCCCGGAGGCGCGGATGGAGCACCGTGAAGAGGAGAAGACCGAGGGCCAATACCCCGATCGGCACGATGGCATCACCGTCACCCGAATAGGTGGGCCAGAGCACGAAGCCCGAGAGCAGGGCCGTCCACCCCCACAGGATCAACACGGCCCGGCGGTGGCCGTGGCCCAGGCGCAGCAGGCGGTGGTGCAGATGGTCCTTGTCCGGCGACGTCATCTTCAGACCCGGGGTGGCCACTCGACGAACGGCAGCGAAGGCCATGTCGAACAGCGGCACCCCGAGGATCACCACGGGGATGAACACGGGGGCGAAGAAGAAGAACGAC
>CAJWFS010000003.1 GCA_913030665.1 uncultured Acidimicrobiaceae bacterium | reverse complement strand
CCACGGCGGTGCCGCCCACGCCCACTGGTGGACCCACGTGGCCGCCCAGTTCGCCAGCAACTACCGCATCGCAGCCCTGGACCTGTCTGGGCACGGTGACAGCGACCGGCGCGACAGGTACTCCCTGGAGAAGTGGACCGACGAGGTCATCGCCGTGGCCGACGCCGCCGACATGGCCGGCCCGCCGATCGTGATCGGACACTCCATGGGAGGCTTCGTCACGCTGGCCACCGCCGCCGGCCACCCCGACCGTCTGGCCGGCGGAATCGTCATCGACTCGCCGGTAGTGCGGGTCGACCCGGAGATGGACACCGGCCGCCGCGACAACTTCCGCGACCCCAAGGTGTACCCGGACGCCGCCAAGGCGGTCGCCCGCTTCCGGACCGTTCCCGCCCAGGACCACTACGAGCCGTTCATCATGGCCGACGTGGCGGCCCGCTCCCTGCGGGCCTGTGAGGGTGGCGTCACCTGGAAGTTCGACCCGGGAATCTTCATCCCCGAACGGGCGGCCGCCGATGACCTGCTCCCCCGCATCACGTGTCGGATCGCCCTGTTCCGCGCCCAGCACGGCCTGGTCACCGCCGACATCGGCGCATACATGTACGAACAGCTGGGCCGGGTGGCGCCCGTGGTGGAGATCCCGCTGGCGGGACACCACGTCATGCTGGACCAGCCCCTCCTCCTGGTCACCGCTCTGCGGACCATGCTCGCCGACTGGGAGCACTCGGTCCCGTTCATCCGGAGCTGAGCCCCCGTCCATCCGGCTCCGGACCCGAACCCACGTTCATTTGGGCCAAGGCCCGGGGCCGCGCTGGGGCAGGGTGGCCGCTACCGTCCCCGCCCATGGGAATGAACCTGTACGACACGGCCCGGGGCGAGGTGGTCCCATTCCAGCCCGGACAGAAGGTGTCGATGTACGTCTGTGGAATCACCCCGTACGACGCAACCCACCTCGGGCACGCCTTCACCTACCTCACGTTCGATCTGGTTGTCCGCCGCCTCGAAGACCTGGGACACGAGGTACGGATGGTCCGCAACGTCACCGACGTGGACGATTCCATCCTGGCCAAGGCCCGGGACCTGGACATCGACTACCAGGACCTGGCGGCCCGCGAGATGGAGCTATTCCATGCCGACCTGGCAGCCCTGGACCTGAGGCCTGCCAGCGCCGAACCCACGGCAACCGGCTCCGTCGACGGCATCCTGGACCTGATCGGTCGCCTCGAGGCCGGCGGCCACACCTACGCGGTGGAGGGCAACACCTACTTCGACATATCCACCTGGGACGGGTTCGGTTCCATGACCGGGCTGGACGAGTCCACGATGCTCGCCTACGCCGCCGACCGCGGCGGACACCCCGAAGACCCCCGGCAGCGCAACCCACTCGACTTCGTGCTCTGGCAGGCCAGCGCCGAGGGTGAACCGTCATGGGACTCACCGTTCGGGCCGGGTCGTCCCGGCTGGCACATCGAGTGCTCCACGATGGCCATGGCCGAACTGGGAGAGACCATCGACCTGCACGGTGGCGGCGACGACCTGACGTTCCCCCACCACGAGTGTGAGGCGGCCCAGAGCGAGGCGGCCACCGGGGTGCCCCTGGCTCGCCACTGGATGCACGTGGGGATGGTGGCCTACGAGGGCACCAAGATGTCAAAGTCGCTGGGGAACCTCGTGTTCGTCCGGAACCTGCGCCGCATGCACGACCCGCGAGCCATCCGACTGGCCCTCATGGCCCACCACTACCGGGCCGGATTCGAGTGGTTCGACTACGACATCGACGACGCCGTCACCCGCCTGGACAGGCTGGTGAGTGCGGCACGTCGGCCGAAGGGACCGAACCCCGCCCCCACCCTGGCGGCAGTGCGTGCAGCACTCGACGACAACCTGGACACCGTGACAGCACGCGATGCGATCGACCTGCTGGCAGGCGGAATTCTGGCCGGGTCCGGTGAGGATCCGACATCAGCCTCCGGGCTGGCCGGCGCTGCCGCCCTGCTGGGCCTGCGTCTGGACGCCACCATCCCGGAGTCCTGGGTCCGCACCACCTGACCCGGCATAGGGCCAGCCGGCCGTATCCTGACCCGGTGCTGCGATTCACCGACAGCCTGACCGGCGAAAAGGTTGAGTTCACCCCGCGCGACCCCGGCAAGGCGTCGATCTACTGGTGCGGACCCACCGTCTACGACGATCCCCACCTCGGGCACGCCCGTTCCACGCTGGCGTTCGACGTGCTGGTCCGATACCTGCGGTGGTCGGACTACGACGTGTGCGCTGTGTCCAACATCACCGACATCGACGACAAGATCATCAACCGGGCCGCCGCCGAGGGCAGCAGCGAACCCGAGGTGGCGGGCCGCTACGAAGCGTCGTTCATAGGCCAGATGGACCGCCTGAACGTGGCCCACCCCGACCTACGTCCGCGTGCCACAGAGTACGTGGACAGGATGGTCGAGGTCATCGGCGACCTGGTCGACCGGGGCACGGCCTACACGACCGCCTCCGGCGTCTACTTCGACGTGGACCGCCTGGACGACTACGGCGCCCTGGTGGGCAGGTCGGTCGAGGACCTCCGGGAGGGTGCCGGCGCCCGGGTGGAGGTGGACGACGACAAGGACGATCCGCTGGACTTCGCCCTCTGGAAGGCCGCCAAGCCGGGCGAACCCACCTGGGACTCTCCGTGGGGCCCAGGTAGACCCGGTTGGCACATCGAGTGCGTGGCCATGTCGCTGCACCTGCTGGGGGACGGCTTCGACATCCACGGCGGAGGTGATGACCTCGTCTTCCCGCACCACGAGAACGAACGAGCCGAGGCCCTCGGATGCGACCGGGCCTTCGCCCGACACTGGGTCCACAACGGAATGGTCCAGGTGGACGGCGAGAAGATGTCCAAGTCGCTTGGCAACTTCACCACCCTGGACGACCTGCTCAACACCTGGGACCCCCGGGCGCTGCGCCTGCTGGTCCTCCAAACGCACTACCGGCGCACGATGGAGGTCGGCTCGACAACGCTCGACCAGTCAGCCGCCGCCCTTGCCCGCCTCGACAAGTTCGCCGACCGGATGGCCGCCGCGGACCTCCCCGAGACCGGGCCGGACGCAGACGTCGTGGCCCGGTTCCGATCCGCCATGGACGACGACCTCGGCTCGCCACAGGCCCTGGCGGTGATCTTCGATGCCGTACGGGACGCCAACAGGGCACTGGACGCCGAGGACGACGCCACCGCAGCCGGACTGCACGCGGCTGCCACCCACCTGGCCGGGGTACTGGGGCTGGAACTGGGATCGGCCGCCGCCCCTGCACGGGCCGTTGAAGACGATGTCGAGACCGCCGAGATCGACGACCTGGTCGACCAGCGCCTTGTCGCAAAGGCGGCGAAGGACTATGGCAGGGCCGACCGCATCCGAGACAAGCTGACCGCCCGGGGAATAGTCCTGGAGGACTCAGCCCGGGGCACCTCCTGGCACCGGGGCTGACCCCGGCTTCGCCCTAGTTGCGGGGCACGTCCACCCAGGCGATCTCCTTATCGACCCGCACGTCACCGGGCAGGCCCAGGACGCGCTCACCCAGGATGTTTCGCATCACCTCGGAGGTACCGCCCTCGATCGTGTTGGCCCGGGCCCGCAGGAACGAGTACTTCGTGCCGGCGCCGCCGGTCAGCCGAATCCCGTCGGGACGCTTGCGTTCGTAGCCGGAGTCGTAGACCATCCCGTCAGGACCCAGCAGGTCCATGCAGGTCTCGTAGATGTGCTGGTTCATCTCGGCCGACATGAGCTTGGTGACCGATCCCTCGGGGCCGGGGTTGCCACCCTTGGAGGCCTCACGGGCCCGCCAGTTGGTGAGCCGAAGCGCCTCGGCCTGCGTCCACAGGTCGGCCACCCGGTCGCGCATCACGTCGTGGGCCACCGGATCCAGCGTGTCCCTCCGCTCCGTCCAGAGATTGACCAGGTCGGCGATCGGACCCGAGCCCTTCCTGGGAACGCCGCCACCCAGAGCCACCCGCTCGTTCATGAGCGTTGTGACCGCGGCACCCCAGCCGCCTCCCACCTCGCCGAATACCCGGTCATGCGGGATCCTGACGTCAGTGAGGAATATCTCATTGAACTCGGCCTCGCCGGTGATCTGGTGGAGCGGCCTGACGTCGACTCCCTCGGACTCCATGTCCAGCAGGAAGTAGGTGAGGCCCTTGTGCTTGGGCTGGTCCGGATCGGTCCTGGCCACCAGCATCCCCCAGCGCGACACGTGGGCCAGCGTGGTCCACACCTTCTGCCCGTTCACGATCCACTCGTCGCCGTCTCGTAGGGCCCGACACGAGAGGCCGGCCACGTCGGAGCCGGAGCCGGGCTCGGAGAACATCTGGCACCAGACCTCCTCACCGGTGTACATGGGTCGGAGGAGGCGCTTCTTCTGGTCCTCGGTGGCGTAGGTGAGCACCACCGGTGCGCCCATGCCGATGCCGATCGGGTTGATGTTGAGGTCGTGGTAGGTCACTCCGGCGGCCCGCAGCTCGGCGTCCACGACCGTCTGCATCCTGCGACTGGACAAGCCCAGGCCACCCAGGCCGACGGGGAACTGCACCAGCGCCAGACCACGGTCGAACTGGGCGCCCCGGAACTCGAACTGGTCGACGTCGTCGGGCGAGACGTCGGCGACCAGCTGCCTGGTCAGGTCCCGGATCTCGGCTTCGGTGATGTCGGCCATGGAGGGCTCCTGGATCGTCTGCGGCACGGGCGGGCGCCCGGCGGGCGCGGGAGAGAACAGCGCCGAACCTACCTGCGGGCAACCGTACGGATCCCATCCGGCAGGACCCGCCGGTCAGCGGCGATCACGCAGTGCGTACATGTAGCCATCGCGCGAGCCGATGTAGACGGTGCCGTTCCACACGGTCGGCGAGGCCTCCACGCATGCACCCGTCGGTACCTCCCAGAGCAACGGAGGCACGACGGTCGTGTCGGCCACGTCGAACGCCAGGATCCGACCGGCCGGAGCACAGTCACCGATCACCAGGATGTCGTCCACCACGGTCGGCGACGACCAGACGGGTCCGGGGAGGTGCAGGGTCCAGCGGACGGTGCCCGCCTCGCGGTCGATGCCCAGGACCTCACCGTCATTGGTGGCGACGATGAGCAGGTCACGGTGCACGGCAGGCGTGGACCAGATTCCCGACGGTGCCTCCGAACGGGCTTCGATCGCCCAGACGAGGGGATCCGACGGCTTCGAGGGATCCAGCTTGACGACCTGTCCCAACTCGTGGGACCGGTCGGTCCCGCGTTCGTACTCGACGGCCACGTAGAGCATCCCATCGCCGTCCGGAACCAGCGTGGCGTCCACGTCGTCGCCTACCCAGAAGCGGAAGATCCGCTTCGGCTGGATGCCGATCGCCAGGCCGGCAATATCCCACCCCTGGACCAGCCCACCGGAGTTGGCGAACCACAGCGTGTCGCCGATCACCAACGGCGAGTTCTCTATCGAGAGGTTGTACCCGACGTCGGCGATGAGCTGGTTGTCCCATCCGTGGGTGAACCAGACCAGTTCCGGATCTACCGTGACGAGGCCGTCGGCGTCGTAGCCACGGCGCAGGTGGACCACGTGGAAACGGCTGTTCTCACCGGCGGCGAACAGGTGGTCGGCCAGCACCAGCGGGGCGGCGTCCCAGTCGGTGTTCCAGAGGGGCTGGCCGGAATCCTCGGCGTGGAGGCTCCACAACTCGACCGGCTCGTCCCGGTCGAAGGCGATGACGCGCATCAGGTCGTCCCTGGACCCGACGTAGACCAATGGGTAGCCGTCGGGGTCGACCGTCACGGAACCCTTCACCAGGTCGCCGGTGGTGAAGTCCGGGAGCCGACGGGCACCGGTTATCCCGTCTAGGAAGTGAACCCTGCCGTCGAGGCCCCCGAACACCAGCCAGGTGTGGCCATCGCGTTGGAACACCGCAGGCTGGCCGGTCCAACCCACCCCGCACCACTCCTTCTGGACGTCGCCGACGGTGGAGAGCGAGCACATCGGTGCGTCGCGGGGGAACCGCCAGGCCACCACCGGATCCGTCGGGACCGGGCCGGTTCCGTGGAAGCTCCGGGTGGGCGACCCGCGGAACGTGAGCACGCCGGGCACGCTCCCCCACGGCTCGCCGATGCTGAACGGGTCTACCCAGCTCCCGGCGGGCCAACCGGTCGTCGGAAGGAGGCTGGTGGTCGGTGGATCCATGGCGACCGGTGGGTCGCTGGCGGTCGGTGGGTCGGTTGTGACCGGCGGGTCGCTGGCGGTCGGTGGTCCCGTGGTGGTCGACGGAACGCCGGCCGCAATGGTGGAGGTCGATCCGGCCAGGGGTGGATCCGTGGTGACCGGTCGGGTCGAGGTCGTCGTACCCGGTGGTTCGGGGAACAACCCACCGGCCACTTCGCCGGGTTGTCCACCGCAGCCGACCACGAGGACCGCGAACACCAGCGCCCGGACGGAGACCACCGTCAGGCGCCAACCGGTGTCATTCAGGCTCCCGGATCGCCCCCGAAGACGAGCTGTTCGTCGTCTTGGCCAACCATTGCCTCACCCGGATCGCGCTGGTCCCAGTCCTGGTCCCATGGCTGCTCCTCGACAGGATCCTCCACCGACGAAGGCTGGTCACGTGGCGTGGTCGGGTGTGGATCCACCCCCAGGAACGCCCGCGCCAGCAACGGTGTCTCCGACCGGGAAGGGACCCCGGCTGGTGCCGACCGGGACCTGGCCGAACGGGCGGATTCCAGCGGGTGGACGGCGGCGGCTACCGGACGCAGCGGTGCGACATCGGCGACGGGGCGCATCACCTCGTCAATGGCCTCGTCGGTGGTCATGGGACGCTTGGGTAGCGGAATCAGGTTTCCGCCGGTCCGGGAGTCCACGAGGGTCCATCCCCTGGGCGCCTTCAACCTGTCCAGGTGCAGGCTGCAGAGCACCACGGCCCCCGGTCCGTCCACCTCGTTGAGATCATGGACCGTGAAGGTCAGGCCCTTGACGTCCATCGCCACCAGCACGTCAGCCATACCGAGACACGCTGATCGCATACACAGGTCCCGCATGGACCCAAGGTACCCCCGGGCGTCCGACCGTTCGCGGACACCCGAGCCACGGCGAGGCCCTCGGGGCCGACCACGCTGGCCTCCGCTGCCGGTCATCGAACCTAGGCTCTCCCGCCGTGGCCAACCCCGACCTTCCGCCTGACGACCTCCCGGTGCTGGGCCTCGACGCCGACGACACGCTCTGGGAGAACGAAGCCCGGTTCCACGAGGTGGAGGGGCGGTTCCGGGACCTGATGTCTCCGTGGGCCGACAGCGCCACGATCGACGCTGCACTCCTGTCCACCGAGAGGGCCAACATCGCCAGCCACGGCTACGGCGTGAAGGGCTTCGTGCTCTCAATGATCGTCACCGCCGTCGAGCTCTCCGACGGCCGGGTGGAGGGTAGGTGGATCGGCGACATCGTCTCGTGGGGACACGAGATGCTCGACCACCCCGTCCAACTCCTGGAC
Organism: uncultured Acidimicrobiaceae bacterium; assembly: GCA_913030665.1. Lineage (GTDB taxonomy): Bacteria > Actinomycetota > Acidimicrobiia > Acidimicrobiales > MedAcidi-G1 > UBA9410. The sequence continues at coordinate 57,091 of CAJWFS010000003.1, read as the reverse complement.
GGGGTCACCGAAGCGCTCGATCGCCTGGGCACCACGCACCGCCTACTCGTCATCACCAAGGGTGACCTGAACGACCAGATGGGCAAGGTGAACCGCAGCGGCCTGGCGGACCGGTTCTGGCGGGTCGAGGTCCTGGCCGAGAAGGATGAAGCCTCCTACGCTGCGGTGCTGGACCGCCACGGTGTCGAACCATCGGCCTTCGTGATGGTCGGCAACTCGGTCAGGTCCGACGTGCTCCCCGTACTCGGGATCGGTGGCCGGGCCATACACGTACCGCACACCACGACGTGGGCGCTGGAGGAGCCGGATCCAATGGCGGCAGCCGCCGCCGAGTTCCCGGTAGTGGACCGACTGGCGGACGTGGCAGACCTCCTCGCTGCCTGGCCGGCCAACACCCGCGGGTGGACATCAACGTAGGTAGGCGCCGTCGGCCGCTGCCCGGGACATCACGGCCGCCACGTCCACCACCCGGGGCCCGTCGCGCCGGACCGCCAGCATGACCTCCTCGCCGGCCACGAGTCGCCGCTTCCTCTCCCCGTCGAAGGCCAGGAGCAGCGGCCCGGAGACCACCACCTCCTCACCCTCGGCCAGCCGTCGCACCTCGGCCAGGCCCAGGTCGTCGTAATGGCCGGGAGCCGTCGGGCCCCGAACCACCCGGTCGCAGTCGGCGACGGGCCCGAATCGGAGCAGTAGGCCACCCTCGTCGTCCGGGCCCACCGGCTCCACCAGCCCCGCCACACCGGCGAAGCCCACAGCCGTCGGCTCGGCCCGGGTCACAACCGCCACCCTCAGCGTCGCCGGGTCGAAGAGCTCGAACGAGCCCACGTACGGGTCATCGACGGCAACGGCGTCCACGAGGGCCAGGTCATCGGGCAGGCCCGCTCCTCTCGGCGTCACGCGGACCACCTTGACCATTCGTGCCACGTCGTCCAGCCGACACCGGCCGGTAGCCAGGTGGCCGCAGGCGGCGCCTGCCACGGTCGCCTCCACCATGATCGGGAAGGCATTGTTGGTGCCCGTCGAGAGCGGCACCACCGGGAGGTCGGGCCAGGCCCGGGCCGCCGCCCGGTTCGTACCGTCGCCACCGATCACGACGACAACCGCACAATCGGCGACACGCATGGCGGCCACAGCGGTGACGGTGTCCTCCTCCGTGAACGTCAGGTCCATGTCGATCCACGACAACTCCACATCGCGCATCGTCTCGGTGGCCCTGCGAATGATGCGATGCGAGTCGTGGTGGACCATGAAGTGGCGCGCCCCGGCCTCGCTGGCCCCGCGGACCACCCGTCGAACCACGTTGGCCTTGTCCTCGACGGTCACGCTGCCCGCTGCCGCCACCGACCTACGGACATCGGTCCCGGACCGTGGATTGACAACGATGCCAATGGGCCTCGATGCGATCCGGTCGTCCACTAGCGGGACCGTACCGGCCGCCGCTGCGGGCCTCCGAACGGGGCACCCGTATGTTCCGACCGGTGGACGCAGGGGACGGTGCCAGACCCGGAGACCCGGCTGGCGGGTTGAAGGCCCGTCGAGCCCGGATACGACAACGTGGCGACTACCAGCGGCTCGTCCTCATAACCGCCCTCTTCGGCGCTGCGGCCGGCAGCTACCCGGTCACCGTGCTATCAGCGTCGCTGCCCCGCATCGCAGACGACCTGGGAGCGGCGGACTCCACGATCACGTGGGTCATAGCAGCACCACTGCTGGCGTTCGCCGTGATCACACCCATAATCGGCAAGGTCGGCGACCTCTACGGCCACCGCCGGACCTACCTAGTCAGCTTCAGCATCGGAACCGTGCTGGCCTTCGCAACGGCCCTGGCCTGGGACACCACCTCGCTGATCGTGCTCCGGACGATCGCCCAGGCCGCCAAGGCGGCATCCGGGCCGTCGGCAATGGCGATGATCCTGTCGGTGTACCCGCAGCGGGAACGTACCCGGGCGCTGGGGATCTGGGCCGCTGTGGTGGCCCTCTCCCCGGCCGTCGGGGTGGTCACGGGCGGTCCACTCATCGAGTGGATCGGCTGGCGGTCGCTCTTCGTCGTGCAGGGATGCACGGTGCTCATCGCCCTGGTGGGCGGCGTCTTCATCGCCCCCGAGACCCGTCGTCGGGTCGGCATCCGATTCGACATCCCGGGAGCCATAACCCTGGGAGTGGGCGTGAGCAGTCTGCTCCTAGCCATCAACAGGGGCATCAGCTGGGGGTGGACCAACCCCATCGTGCTCGTCGCCGCCGTCGTGGCCCCCCTGGCACTCACACTGTTCGTACGGGTGGAGACACGGACCGAGGCGCCCCTCCTCCCGCCGTCGCTCCTGCGGCGCAGGGCGTTCACCAGACCGATGCTGGCCCAGGCCGTCCTCCAGTCGGGCTACATGGGAGCGATGGTGATGGCACCGTTCCTGTTGGAACGCCGCTGGGGCTTCCGCCCGACGATCATCGGGTTGGTGATGCTCCCCAGGCCACTCTCGTTCGCCTTCTGCGCCCGGCTAGGGAGCCACCACGACCCCCGCCACGGGGCACGGCGGGTGGCGATCACGGGCATGCTGGTGTTCGCCCTGGCCATGGTGCTGGCCGGGATCGGTGCCCACCAGCGTTGGCTGCTGATGTTCCTGTGCGGCGCCATGCTGGCCGGGGCGGGCAGCGGCTACATACGACCGACGATCGCCAACGCGGTCACCTCCGCAGCCGGTGACGACGACCTGGGCATCGCCGGCGGGTCCATGAACATGCTCCAGCAGATCGGTGCTGCCGTCGGCATCACCGTGTTGACCGCCCTGATGGCCGACGCCGTGGACGGCACACGGTTCCTGCTACTCCACCTAGTTGCGGCGGGTACCGGCATTGTGGCGGCCATCCTGGCCACCGGGATCGAGGACGCCCCGGAGCCTCACGAGTAGTCGTAGAAGCCCCGGCCGGTCTTTCGACCCAGATGGCCCGCTGCCACCATGCGACGCAGCAACGGCGGCGGCATATAGAAGTCATCGCCGTACTCGGCGAAGAGGGTCTCGGCGACCAGCATCATGGTGTCCAGGCCGATCATGTCGCTCAACTCCAGCGGGCCCATCGGATGGGCTGCGCCGAGCTTCATGCCGTTGTCGATATCGGCGGCCGATGCGTGCCCGTCGGCGTACATCCTCATGGCGGCGTTCAGGTAGGGAACCAGCAGCATGTTGACCACGAAGCCGGCCCTGTCCTTCGCCGCCACGACCACCTTGTCGAGGACGTCAGTGACGAAGTCCGTGACCAGTCGGGTCACGTCGTCATCGGTACGTACCGACGGGATGACCTCGACGAGCTTCATGACGGGAGCCGGGTTGAAGAAGTGCAGGCCGATCACGCGCTCGGGCCGGCTGGTGTTCATGGCGATGTCGATGATCGGGATGGAGGACGTGTTCGTGGCCAGCACGGCATCGGGCGAGGTGACGACCTCGTCGAGTTCCCGGAAGATGCCGGCCTTCAGCTCGTAGGACTCCACGACCGCCTCCACCACCAGGTCGCAGTCGGCCAGGTCGGCCATCTCCGTGGTGAACGAGACGTTGCCGAGTGCCGAGGTGTGTGCCGCCTCGTCCAACTTTCCACGCTCCAGCGCCCGATCCAGCGACTTCCGGATCCCTGCGGCGCTGCGTTCGACCGCCTCCGGGCTGACCTCGCGGACCACCGTGGCCAGACCGGCCTTGGCGGTCAGTTCGGCCACGCCACCACCCATCTGTCCGCCGCCGATGACGCCCACACGCTCGATACCCATAGTCAACTCCCTAGTCGTTGATCGTCTGGTTGGCCTGGTGAGGTCACTTGCCCCGAAGGCCAGGATTGCCCGAAAACGTCGGAAGGTTCAGTCGGACTCAGTGACGGTCACCGACTCGATGATCACGTTGCTGGTGGGTCGGTCACCGGGTCCGGTGGAAACCTCCTGGATGGCAGTAGCCACCTCGAGGCCGCTCACGACCTTGCCGAACAAGGCGTAGGACGGGGGCAGGCCGACCCCGTTCGGGCCGGTGATGACGAAGAACTGGCTGCCGTTGGTGTCCGGACCAGCGTTTGCCATGACCACCGACCCGAGCTCGTAGCGACCGGGCTTCGGGAGCTCGTCGGCGAACTTGTATCCGGGGCCGCCCCTACCCGAGCCCTCGGGACAACCACCCTGGATCACGAAGCCATCGATGACACGGTGGAAGATGAGGCCGTCGAAGTAGTGCCACCGGGCCAGGTACACGAAGTTGTTGACCGTCTGCGGTGCACCGATCGGATCCAGGTGAATGGTCATGGTGCCCATCGAAGTCACCATCTCGGCCGAATACGCCTTCGCCGGGTCGATGACCATCGGTGGTGCAGATGGAAAGCTCGTTCTGCGCTCACTGGAGCCGTCTGGGTGTGGAATCAGGTCGGACATCGGTGTCTCCTCGGCGACCTGGATCAGATGGGTGGTGCGCTTTGCACAGGTCGATCTCCGGATGCAGGCTACGGGCCACGGGCCGGGGTCACCCAGCCACGCGCGGGCCTTCGCTACGGTGCCGCGCATGGCACTCTGGCCGACGCCGAGGAACTCGGACCGCCCGCCGGGTCAGGCGTCCCTCGACCATCCACTCCGGTACCGGTCGACCACGGGCCCATCCCGGGTGGCGGGCGTCGAACCATCCCACTGGGTGGGGCTGGTCTGCACCAGCTGCGAGGTGGCGTGGCGTGGCGATCCTGCCGAGCCCTGCTGGTCGTGTGGTTCGGTTGGTCGGCGACCAGCCGGCACCACCATCCTCCGGGACTGACCGGTACCGGGCTCCCGGCCTCAGAGTGCCAGGGCGAACATCGAGACCGTCTTGCCCGTCACCTCGTCGGACTGCTCGCCGACCACCTCGAACCCGTACCGCTCGTGGAACTCGAGGGACCTGTCATTGCGCGGCACGGTGTTCACCTCGGCACACAGGCAGGTGTGGCCGTCAGCCGATTCGATGAGCAACCGGTACATCGCACGCGCCAGGCCACGCCCCCAGGCCGATGGATGGACGACCACCCGGTCCACGTACAGGAACCGGTCCTGTCGGCGACGGGCCTGCTCGCAGAAGAACGCATAGTTGAGGCTCTGATACGCCAGTCCCGGCCCGTCCAGGCCGACGAGGAGGGCCACCACCTCACCGGTCCCCGGGTCCTCGGCCACCGGGAACAGGTGGGCGACCTCCAGGAACCAGGCGAGCTCGTCAGCCGTGAGCTCGTTCACCGCTGGAACGGCCTGGTTGTTCAACTCCAGCAGCCGCTCCAGGTCGTCCGGGGTGGCACGACGGAACCCGTCCGCCGTGGCCGATGTCACCTCATCCATCACGCATCTCCCGTCACCCCGTGGTCGGCCGCTAACAACACCGACCATAGGGTGGCGGCCATGAGCACCAAGATCACCAACGCTGCGGCCCGCATGGCTGGCGGTACTAAGACCTACGGCTCGGACGACACCGAGGTCCGCGCCCTGGATGGCGTGGACGTCGAGTTCGAGCGCGGTCGGTTCACCGCCATCATGGGTCCTTCGGGTTCCGGCAAGTCCACCCTCATGCACTGTTCGGCGGGTCTCGACGACCTGACCTCCGGCACCGTGCACATCGGCGACGTGGAGCTGGGGACCCTGTCGGAACGCGACCTGACGCTGCTGCGTCGCGACAGGATCGGCTTCGTATTCCAGGCGTACAACCTGCTCCCGACGCTGACCGCCAGGGAGAACTTGACCCTCCCGCTGGACCTGGCGGGAACAAAGCCCGATCCGGGATGGCTCGTCGAGGTGATCGAGTCCGTGGGCATACAGGACCGCCTGGGCCACAGACCCAGCGAGTTGTCGGGAGGACAGCAGCAGCGGGTGGCCGTGGCCCGGGCGCTGGTGAGCCGACCTGAGATCGTCTTCGCCGACGAACCGACGGGGAACCTGGACTCGGTGACCGGCGGGGAGGTGTTGGACTTCCTGCGGTCCGCCGTCGACGACCTCGACCAGACCCTGGTAGTGGTCACGCACGATGCGGGTGCGGCAGCCCGGGCCGACCGGGTCCTGTTCCTGGCCGACGGCATGATCGTGGACGAGTTGGTCGACCCGGAAGCCGACGCCATCCTCGATCGAATCAAGGCCATCGGCGGCTGACCCGGTGTTCCGACTCACATTCCGGAACATCACGCGCCGCAAGCTGCGGTTCGCCCTCACGACCCTGGCCGTGGTGCTGGGCGTCGCATTTCTTTCGACCTCGTTCTTCTTGACGGACCGTCTCCGAGACACCTTTGACGAGCTGGCTACCGACATCAGTGGCGAAATTGACCTCGTCGTGCGGACATCGATCGACGAAGGCGCTGAACGGATCAACCGTCTCCCCTTCCCGGAAGAGGTTCTCGGCGCATTGACGGACGTCCCCGGAATCCGTTACGTCTGGCCGTCGGTCCAAGTCTGGAACGTGGTCCCCCTGTACACCGATGGGGACGGCGAACTCGCGGCAATCGGCACCAATGGCGGGGCACCGCAGTTCGGCTTCAACTTCACACCCCCGGAAGGGTCCGACTACGGAGATGCGACGGAGGACCATAGCCAATTCTTCATCACGGACGGTCGGGCCCCGCTCCGCACCGGGTCAATGGCAGACCCGGCCACCGTGGGCGAGTTCGCGCTCGACAACATGACTGCTGACGAGTTCGGGTTCACCATCGGCGAGACATACACGGTCAGTGCCCCTAGCGGTAACCGCCGGTTTGTCCTCGTAGGTACGGCCAACTTCGGCGACTCGGACGAGAACAAGAGCCTCGGTGCCAACATGAGCCTCTTCGACGAGGAGACCGCCCAGGAGGTCGGCAACAAGGTCGGCCTCTACGACGAGATCGCGATCTACCTGGAAGACGGTGCGGACGAAGCCGCAGTAATGGCCGTAGTCCAAGATCGCCTCGACCTGGCGACCGCCGACTTCCGGGCCGTCGTCTCGACTCTTCCGGAGGGCCAGCGGAAGCAACTGTCTGCTCTCACTGATGTCGATCTAGAAGTGGTCACGGCAGCCACGAAGATTGCCGAGGACCAGAGTGACTTCGACCAGTTCATAGACATCATCTCCTCGGTACTCCTGGGTTTCGCGGTCATCTCCGTGGTGGTCAGCGCCTTCATCATCAACAACACGTTTTCGATCGTCATCGGACAGCGGGTTCGCGAGCTGGCCCTGCTCCGAGCGTTGGGGGCCACGGGTCGCCAGATCAGCAGATCAGTGAGGCTGGAGGCAGTCGCAATTGGCGTGGTCGCCACCGTCTTTGGTCTCGTTGGCGGCTACCTACTCTCCACGCTGCTTGTTTGGGTACTTGTAAACATCGGCTTCGGCGAATTGCCAGGCTCGATCCCGATCCGGCCAAGGACCATCATTGTGGCCTCGGTAGTAGGGGTGGGCGCCACTCTCGTCTCCGCAATCGGGCCTTCACGCCGGGTTCGGCAGATCCCACCGGTGGCTGCGATGCGCGACGACGTACGCCTCACCCCGACAGGCCTGAGGCGGCGCCTCCAGGTGGGTTCGGCCGTGACGGCCATCGGCATCGGAGCCCTGACGTTGGGCATGACCGTCGAGATGTCGACCGTCTCTGTCCTGACAGCAGTAGGTGGTGGGGCACTCACGACCTTCATGGGCGTGTACCTCCTAAGCCCGGTGATTGCCAGGCCGGTGGCCTCCATCCTGGGATGGCCCATTCAGAGGCTGTACCGAATCCCCGGTCGCCTGGCGACCGACAACGCTCGGCGGTCGCCGCGCCGCACCGCCGCGACCGCCGCCGCATTGACCATCGGACTCGCCCTGGTGAGCCTCGCAGCGGTGGTAAGCGATTCTGTGAAGACGACCTTTCTGAGCACCATGGATCAGAGTGTCGAGGCGGATCTCTTCGTATATGGGGACACCTTCAACCCACAGGCTGGCTTCTCCACTGAACTCGGGTCGGACCTGCAGCATCTGGCTGCCGAAAGACCCGACCTCGTCAAGTCGGTAATGACGATGCGCTGGACTTTGGGGGGAGTGAAAATCGGAGAAGACTTCAAGGACCTGGTGGCCGCCGACCTGGAGATCCTGGACGAACATATGAATGTCCAGGTGACCGAGGGCTCCGAGTTCGGCGCCGGAAGCAACGGAGTACTGGTCCACGTCGACCCGGCAGGCGATCTAGGGCTCACCATTGGTGATCCGATCCTCATTGATTTCCCAGGTGGTCGAACTAGCGAGTTGACCGTCGCGGCGATCTTCGAGGACTCAACCCTTCTGGGGAACTGGGTCGTCGATATCTCGGTCTTTGACTCGTATCTTCCGACCGCGCCCCTTGCCTGGATCTCGGTCCTTTTCCCGGTCGACGCTGACAACTATGCATCTCGAGCTGCAATCGAGGTCTACACCGACGCCTACCCGCAGGTCGTCGTAGAGAATCGATCCGAATTCCGCAATGCCCAGGAGAAGCAACTCGACCAGGTGCTGTCGATAATTCAGGTATTTCTCGGCCTGTCACTGTTGATAGCCGTGCTGGGCATCACCAATACACTGGCCCTTTCGGTCTACGAACGGACACGCGAACTCGGGCTGCTGCGGGCCATCGGGATGACCCGACGCCAGCTCCGCCGGATGGTTCGCTGGGAGGCGGTCATCATCGCCCTATTCGGGGGCCTGTTGGGCGTGGGAATGGGGGTGTTGTTCGGGCTGGCAGCCATAGCGGCCATCCCCGAGACCTTCGTGGACATAGTGTCGATCCCGTACCGGAGCCTGCTGGGCTACCTGCTGGTATCAGGGCTGTTCGGGATGCTTGCCGCCATCCTCCCCGCCCGGCGGGCCGCACGGCTGAACATCCTGGAAGCCATCTCCCACGAGTAGGGAGGCCTACGTGGTGGCGTGGCCGGCCAGGTCCAGGCCGTCCTTGACCGTCATGGGCACACCATGGAACGGGCCGGTGGGGAGCCCTGCGGAGGTGACCCGATCGGCTGCATCGGCGGCGCTCCGTGCCGTGCCCTCCAGGAGCAGCGCTGCGGCGTTCAGCCGGCCGTTCACCTCGTGGATGCGTTCAAGGTGAGCGTCTACCACCTCCCGGCTGGACACCTCACCGTCGGCGATCATGGCTGCCAACTCCAGCCCGGCCCGGTTCCAGAGAACGTCGTCCACCATGGCAACCTAACCACCGTTGACTAGGCGGTGAGGAGCGGGGATGGCGAAGGTCCAAGCCAACGGGATCACCATCGAGGTCGAGAAGATGGGCAGTCCGGCCGATCCCCCGATCCTCCTGATCATGGGGCTGAATGCCCAGCTGACCGTGTGGCCCGAGGGTTTCTGTCGTGGGCTGGCCGATCGTGGTCACCACGTGGTCCGCTTCGACAATCGAGATGTCGGCCTCAGCACCTGGCTGGATGACCAGCCGCCCGGCGATCCGATCGAAGCCCTGTTCACCGTCCTGGGTGGCGGGACCATAGAGGCTCCCTACTCGTTGGCCGACATGGCCGATGATGCCGTAGGCGTAATCGACGCTCTCAGCCTCGGATCGGCCCACATCGTCGGGGCGTCTCTCGGCGGCATGATCGGGCAGCACGTGGTCACCCGCCACCCCGATCGGGTCAGGACGTTCACGTCGATCATGTCCATGCCCCGGTTCATTCCCATGGAGATGGAGGTGGCGCTTTCCCTACAGCCGCCGGACGTGGCCCCGCATGATCGTGAGGCCATCGTCGCAGCGGGAATCGAAGCGGCCCGGCTCATCGCCGGCACGAGTTACCCGTTCGACGAGGCGTACGTGCGGCGAGAGGCCCTGGCCAACCTGGACAGGGCCTGGCACCCGGACGGTGGCGTCAGGCAGGTGATGGCCGCCCTGGCCGATGGCGATCGCCGGCCGGCGCTCAGCACGGTCGCCGCACCGACGCTGGTCATCCACGGCACCGACGATCCGCTCATCGTGCCCCAGGGTGGGCAGGAGACCGCTGACGCCATTCCCGGCGCCGAGCTGGTCTGGATCGAGGGCATGGGCCACGAACTCCCCGAGGGAGCGTGGCCCCAGATCCTGGATCCGATCTGCGCGCTCATCGCCCGGGCCGAGGCGACCCGGTCCGGTTCGGGCCAGGGACCGGTGGCGACGTCTACGAGGACCGCCGCCGAGTAGGTACTTCCGGTCGAACCGGTCACGGGCTGACCCGACGCCTCCTGGGTCAGCCCAGCGGGCCTCTCGCCTTAGGACACGGCCCGCTCAGGCGGCGCGGACCGCCAGGATCACCTTGGCCGGAACGCCGGCGACCGTCGTGTGCTCCCCGGTGGCCTCCAGGCCGACCTCCGCCATAGCGGCAGCTATCACCGCCACGTCGACAGGGGTCATCTCGGCCTCGTGACCTGCGTGCTTCTCGTGGGACGGGTGGGTCGCGTCGTCGAAGTCCTCGTCGACCAGCACCAGGCGGCCGCCGGGGGCCAGCACCCTGGCGAACTCTCGCCACACCGCCCCGTGGTCGACCCAGTGGTGCACGGCGTTGACGGCCCACAGGACCTCAGTCGAACCCCCTGCCACCGGGAGGTCCTCCGCCACGCCGGACTCCACGGTGATCCGACGCCGGGCACGCTGCAGGAGTCGTCGGAACCCGCAGAAGGCCCGCATGAAGCCCGAAGGGTCCACGGCCACCACGTGGGCGCCCCGCTTCGCGGCCAGCACGGTGGCCGGGCCCATGCCGGCGCCCACGTCCAGTCCGCGCTCGCCGGGCTTCGGGGCGGCCATGTCGACGACGGCACGGTTCACATCCGACATCCAAAAGCGCCGGATCAGGAAGAGCCAGTGGAGCTTGGCCACCAGGCCCTTGTCGTGGTCGTGTCGGTGGTGGTCGTGGGCCATCAGGGCTGCTCCTCGGATCACCGGCACCGCCGGTCGCCTCATCGGAGCCTGCCACGATCTGGGGGGTGCCATGGCGATCGGCATGAGAGACTCTGCCGATGCCTGAGAATCCCCAGCCGTTGAGCGGCAACGAGATGCCCCGCTTCGGGGGCATAGCCACGTTCATGCGCCTTCCCGGGACCACCGCACCGACCGACCTGGACGTCGCCGTGGTCGGGGTCCCGCTGGACACCGGCACCTCGAACCGGCCGGGAGCACGGTTCGGCCCCCGTGGGATACGCGACGAGTCGGTCCTGCTGCGCCCCTACAACATGGCCACCCGTGCCGCCCCGTTCGACAGCCTTCGCATCGACGACACAGGTGACGTGGCTGCCAGCCCGTACGACCTGCTGGCCGCCGTGGAGGCCATAGAGGAGCACTTCGACGGCCTGCTGGCCGACGACGTCATGACCGCCTCGATGGGAGGCGACCACACAGTGGTGCTACCCATCCTGCGTGCCATGGCCAGGAAGCACGGACCAGTCGGCCTGGTCCACATAGACGCCCACACCGACATCAACGACACCATGTTCGGATCAAGGGTCGCCCACGGCACCCCGTTCCGACGTGCCGTAGAGGAGGGCCTCCTTGCCGGCGACCGGGTGGTCCAGATCGGCGTCCGGGGAACCGGATACGCAGCCGACGACTTCGACTGGTCCCGCCAGCAGGGATTCCGGGTGGTCCAGGCTGAGGAGTGCTGGCACCGGAGCCTCGAACCCCTCATGGTCGAGGTACGCGACCAGTTGGGAGAGGGCCCCGTGTACCTCAGCTTCGACATTGACGGCCTGGACCCTGCCTATGCGCCGGGAACCGGCACCCCCGAGATCGGTGGCCTCACCATGCCCCAGGCCCTGGAGGTCATCAGGGGTTGCCGGGGCCTGGACCTCGTGGGTTGCGACCTGGTGGAGGTCGCCCCCATCTATGACACCAGCGGGATGACCAGCCTGGTCGGCGCCAACCTGCTCTACGAGATGCTCTGTGTGCTCCCCGGCGTAGACGTCCGTGGCTGACGATCTGACCAGTAACGGCGAGCCCTCCGAGACCGGGCCCAGCCTCATGCCCTACTTCCTGATCCTGTTCGGGGCGTCGGCGGGGCTGGGGTCGATAATCGTGCTGCTGGCCGAGATCCGCAGTGAGCTCGGGTTCACCGAGACCGGCATCGGCCTGGCCATCGCTGCGGGATTCGGGGCGGCCTTCGTGGCCAGCATCATCATGGCCCCCCATGCCGACCGGGGCCGGGCCCCGGCCATGCTTCGCGGCGGCCTCGCCCTCGGCGTCGTCGGCCTGGTGCTCCTGGCCGTCGGCCAGGACCTTTGGCACTACGTGCTCGGGCGGGCGGTCTTCGGCTTCGCACTGGGCACTGCCGGCCCGGCGGCCCGACGCACGGTGATCGTGGCCGATCCGGTGAACCTGGGACGCAACATGGGCCGTCTCGGGGCGTGGGACGTCGGCGGCTTCGTGGCCGGTCCGATGATCGCCTCCCTGCTGGCCGGCATCGGTGGCTTCCGGTTCACGTTCTGGTCCATGGCCGTCGCGTTGGCCGCGCTGCTGCCCGTCGCCTTCCGGGCCCAACCTGACACGGCGGCACGCGATGAGGAGGGCCTCGGCCTCAAGGGCCTGCTTCGCATCCGTCGCCTGGTGGGCGCCTTCTTCGTGGTGGCGGCCTACTTCGTGTTCATCGGTGCCTTCGAGGCCGTGTGGGTCCTCGAGATGGACACCCGCGGTGCCACCCAGACCACGGTGGCCATCGGGCTCACTCTGGCGGCCCTCCCCATCGCCATGTTGTCGCCACTGGGTGGCTCGCTGGCCCAGCGGTACGGCGCCCGCCGGTGGGCCATCGGAGGCCTGAGCAGTATCACCCTGCTGACCACCTTCTACGGCGTCGTCCCCGGAGTGGTCGCTCTGGTGGCCCTGACCATGGTCACCTCGGTAATGGAGGGCTTCGCCTTCCCGTCGGCCCCCATGCTGGTGGCCGCCGCAGTGGCCGAGAACCGGCAGGCCTCCGCGCAGGGTCTCATGGGTGCCGTCGAGGTGGCCACGGCCGCGGTGGCAGCCCTAGTCATGTCCATGGTCTACGACAGCCACGGTGACCTCATTGCCTGGATTGTCACCGCCTCCACCATGGCGATCCTGTTGCTGATCGGTGCCATACTCACGCGACCCGCCGACCATCAGCTCGTCCGACCCGGCGTCCCCACCGACCTGATCAGGAGGCCCTTCCGATGACCGATGTCCTGCTCCACCCGTTCTCTCCGCCGGCCATGCCCGAGGGCGACTTCATCGACATCGTCCGGGGCGAGGGATCGCTCGTCTTTGACTCCGACGGTCGGGAATACGTAGACGCCATGGCGAACCTGTGGCTCTGCCAGGTCGGCCACGGGCGAACGGAGATCATCGATGCCGTGACGGCCCAGATGCGCCAGATCGAGGCCTACAACACCTTCGCCCCGTTCACCAACGGGCCGGCCTCCCGGGTGGCCGAGATGATCGCGGAACGGTCCCCTCACCCCGACGGGAGGGTCTTCCTGGGCTGCTCCGGATCCGAGGCGGTCGACACTGCCCTCAAGATCGCCAGGCTGGTCCAGCAGCGCCGCGGACAAGAGGGACGCCAGGTCATCGTGAAGCGCACTAACGGCTACCACGGCACCAACTTCGGTGGCACGTCGGCCCAGGGGATCGCCCCCAACCGGGAGGGCTGGGGCGACCTCGTCCCCCACTTCCTGGAGGTACCACACGACGACCTCGAGGCAGCCGCGTCGTTGTTCGCCGAACACGGTGACCGGATCGCCGCCGTGCTGACCGAGCCACTCCAGGGTGCCGGCGGCGTCTTCCCACCGGCAGACGGCTACCTGGAGGGCCTGAGGCGCCTGTGCGATGACAACGGCGCCCTGCTCATCTTCGACGAGGTGATCTGCGGATTCGGGCGCACCGGCCACTGGTTCGGTTCCCAGGCCTTCGGTGTCACACCCGATCTCATGACCTTCGCCAAGGGCGTCACGTCCGGCTACCTCCCGTTGTCAGGCGTCATCCTCTCGCGCCGGGTCTCCGAGGAGTTGGAGGAACCCGGCTTCCTGTTGCGCACCGGCTACACCTATTCGGGCCACCAGGCATCGTGCGCGGCCGGCGTCGCAAACCTGGACATCATGGAGAGGGAGGGGCTCGACCAGCGAGCGAACCACGTGGGCGAACGAATCCAGGAGGGCCTACGTGCCCTGCAGGCCGACGGCCTCATCGAGTCCTGGCGCGGGATGGGCGCCGTCTACGCCGCCGAGCTGGGAAGGGACTCGATTCCCGTGCGAAACGAGATCCTGGCCACCGGGGTCATCGTCAGGCCGATCGGCACGTGCCTGGCGATCTGCCCGCCGCTGGTCATCACGGACGACGAGGTGGGACGGGTGATTGACACCATGGCGGCCGCCCTCCGGTAGAGGGGCAGGATCAACCCACCCGCCACTGACCCTTAGCCGGGAACCGGTCAGCCGGTCCCCCATGAGAACGTCAGCTTCTCCATCTTCAGGATCGAGAACACCTCGGTCGAGGCCACGCCATCGATGGAGCGGATCCAGTCGTTCACCAGCGCCAGGAGGGCCGCGTTGTCCTCGCAGAGCACCTCGGCCAGGACGTCGAAGCGACCGGCGGTGATCAGCACGTACTCGGCCTCGGCCAGGTCCGCCACCGCCGCGGCGACAACCCGGACGTCGCCGACCACCGTGATACCGACCATGGCCTGCGTAGTCAGGCCCAGGCTGAGCGGGTCCGTGACGGCGACGACCTGCATGACACCCCGCTCGGTCAGGCGGTTGACCCGCTGACGAGCCGCTGCCTGTGACAGGCCCACCCTGGGGCCCAGCTCGGCATACGACATGCGGCCGTCCACCTGCAGTTCGCTGATGATCGCCCGGTCCACGTCGTCCAGCGGGAAGACCGCGCTGCGATCCGTACCCGTCGCTCCCACCAGCTTGTTCACGTGCCCACCTCCGCCATGGCCTCGGTGAGGGCCTGCCGGAGCTTCGAGGTGATCTCGGCGAACTCGTCCGGTCCGGCGATGAGCGGGGGCGCAAGTTGAATGACCGGCTCGCCCCGGTCGTCGGCCCGGCAGATGAGGCCGAGCTCCAGCAGCCGGTTCGAGAGGAACCCTCGCAGCAGGTGCTCGCGCTCCTCGCCGCTGAACGACACCCGATCGGTCCGGTCCTTCACCAGCTCGATGCCGTAGAAGTAGCCGGCGCCCCTGATGTCGCCGATGATGGGCAGGTCGGCCAGGTCGTCCAGGGCGGCACGGAAGGCTGGCTCGTTGGTCCGGACGTGTTCGAGGACCTTCTCGTCCTCGAAGATCTGCAGGTTGGCCAGCGCCACCGCACAGCTGACCGGGTGGCCGGCGAAGGTGATGCCGTGCAGGAACGACTCGCCGGTACCCACGAACGGCTCGGCCACCTTGTCGCTCACGAGCATTGCCCCGAGGGGCGCGTAGCCGGAAGTGAGCCCCTTGGCGCAGGTGATCATGTCCGGCTGGTAGCCGTAACTCTCGCATCCGAACATGTACCCAAGCCGTCCGAAGGCGCAGATCACCTCGTCGGAAACAAGCAGCACGCCGTACCGGTCACAGATCTCGCGCACCCGCGTCCAGTAGCCGGGCGGCGGAGTGAAGCAGCCTCCGGCGTTCTGGACCGGCTCCAAGAAAACGGCGGCGATCGTCTCGGGACCCTCCCGGAGAATGGCCTCCTCTATCGCGTCGGCGGCGTGCAACGTGCAGTGGGGGTCGTCCTGACAGGTCGGGCACCGGTAGTGGTTGGTCTCGGGCACCTTGACCGCGCCGGGGACCAGCGGCTCGAACATGGTCTTGATCGAGTCCAGGCCGGTGATGGACAGGGCCCCCATGGTGGTGCCGTGGTAGGCGAGGTTGCGGCTGATGACCTTTACGCGGTCGGGTTGGCCCTTCAACTTGAAGTACTGACGTGCCAGCTTCCACGCCGACTCGACAGCCTCAGAACCGCCGGTGGTGAAGAACACCCGGTTCAGGTCGCCGGGAGCCAGCTCGGCCAGCTTCGCCGCCAACTCGATGGCCTTCGGGTGCCCGTAGGTCCAGATCGGGAAATAGCCAAGCGTCGCCGCCTGGTCGCCTGCGGCGCGGGCCAGCTCGGGTCGGCCGTGGCCCAACTGGCTCACGAAGAGGCCGGCAAGGCCGTCCAGGTACCGGTTGCCCTCGGCGTCCCAGACGTGGCAGCCCTGGCCTCGTTCGATGACGCGGGTTCCGTCGATGTCGTTCTTGAGGACCGAGAAGTGGCCCCAGAGGTGCCTCTCGGCCAGCTCTGCCAACCGCCTGTGTTCGCTCATCGCCTGCTCTCCAGATCGTTTGATCGGGTCTGACCGGCTGCCGTCGTCGGTTGCCCGGGGTTCGTCCGCCCGGGGGTGGGGCGGGAGCGCGCCGTGCGCCCCCGCCCCAACGGCCCGGAAGGGAGGACGGTCCTAGCCGCGTGCCCGTGTCAGGGCGTCGGTGAACTCGATCTCGAAGTCACCGGTGTCCTCGATGAACTCGAGGCGCTTCATAGTCTCGTCCGACGGGTAGATGATCTGGTTGTCCAGAACCTCCTGGTCGATGAACTCCTCCGCTGCCCCGTTCGGGCTGGCATACCAGTTGAAGTTGGTCAGCTGGGCGCCGTTGTGCGCGTCCAGCAGGAAGTTCATGAAGGCGAATGCCGTGCACGGATGCGGCGCGTCCACCAGGACGGCCATACCGTCCACCCAGATCGTGCCTCCCTCGTCGGGCACGAAGTAGGTGTACTCGCTCTCACCCTCCTCGAAGTCCCAGAGGAAGTTGCCGCTGTAGCCGTGGCCGACGATGGTCTCACCGCTGACGATCAACTCGCTGTACTGGTCGGAGTCGAACGCCGCGACGCGACTGACTGCGTCGGCGATGACCGCCTCGGCCTCAGCCAGCTCGTCGGCTGACGTCGAGTTCAACGAGTAGCCCAGGTACTTGAGCGCTGCACCAACGGTCTCCCGTGGATCGTCCAGCAGCGTGATGGCCCCATCCAGCCCGTACTTCTCGGCGAGGTCGGCGTCGAACAGCAGGCCCCATGTCTGTGGCACGTCACCGGTCACCCCGAGGTCGACACCGACCCCGGTGGTCCCCCACTGGTAGGCCGACGTGTATGTGCTGCCCGGATCGAAGGGCGGGTCGGAGAACTTGTCTGAGATGTTGGTCCGGTTGGGAACCGCCGCAGCCTGCACCGGCTGGATCATCGCCTCTGAGATGAGGATCGAGATCATGTAGTCGGACGGAACGATCATGTCGTAGCCGGATTCGCCGTGCTCCACCTTGGCGAACATCTCCTCGTTGGACGGGTAGAAGTCCTCGATGACCGAGACCCCGAACTGATCCTGGAATGCCGTGATCAGGTCGGGGTCCATGTACTCGGACCAGTTGAAGAACGCCAGGTCGCCGTCGGTCTCCCCGAAGGCGCACTGCTTGAAGGCCGAAGCCTCCTCCTCGTCGCTGCCGCATCCGACAGCCAAGACGCTGATCACCCCCAGAAGAGCGAACGCTCGCATCCAATTTCTCATGTCTTTAACCTTTCCTCCCTCTCCGAGCCCGTTGCCCGGGAGAACACCAGCGATGCCAGCACGAGGCTGATCGACGCCGTCAACATCACGACCGACACGGAGTTCACGAGGGGGCTGACGCCCTTTCTCAACATGCCGAACACGTATACGGAGATCGGGGTTGCGCCCACTGCCGCCACGAAACTGGAGACGACGACATCGTCCAACGAGATGGTGATGGCCAGCAGGGCACCACCCAACACGCCCGGCATGATCTGCGGAAGCGTGACCCGCCGGAACGCCTGCCAGCGGTTGGCGTAGAGGTCGGCCGCCGCCTCCTCCATGGATGCGTCCAGATTGGCGAGGCGAGCCCGCACGACCACCGACACGAACGAGATGTTGAAGGCCACATGGCTGAGGACCAGCTTCTCGAGGCCGGATGTGAGGTCGACGCCGGGGATCACGTTGAACCAGTGGGCCGTCTCGCCGAAGAAGACGAGCATCATCACGGCCATGGTGACGTCGGGGATGATGATCGGAAGGTAGAGCACGGCGTCGAAGGCCTTCTGGCCCCACCAACGGAAGCGTTCCAGGGCCAGGGCGCTGGCGGTGCCCAGCACTACTGCGATGACCGTGGAGAAAAGGCAGACCTTGACCGATATCCAGATCGACTCATGGACGTTCTGGTTGTCCAGGAATGCTTCGTACCAGCCGAGGGTGAAGCCCTTCCAGTTGCCGACAGCGTTGCTGTCGTTGAACGAGAACACGAACAGGACCACGATCGGCGCGTAGAAGAAGACGAAGACGAGCAGGGAATGCCCCCGCAACCACCACCTGGAGAGTCCCTGAGGCTCAGCGGTAGACCTAGCGACGCCCTTGCTCACAGGTTCTTCCCACCGGCACGGAAGTACAACAAAGTGCCGAGCAGCATGACTACCAGCACCACGACTGAGACGGCTGAACCGACGGGCCCATTGCGGGCGGACAGGAACTGCAGCACGATGTAGCTCCCCAGCAGGCCCTCCTTGTTGCCTCCCAGGATCGCCGGCGTCACATAGGCGCCGAAGCTCGGAACGAACACCAGGATCGAACCAGCCACAACGCCCGGCTTGGACAACGGCCAGACCACCCGTCGGAAGGCACCCCAGCCGTTGGCGTAGAGGTCACGGGCCCCTTCCACGAGACTCCAGTCGATCCGCTCGATGGCCGCGTAGAGGGGCAGGACCATGAACGGCAGGTAGCCATAAACCAGTCCCAGGATCACCGCGTTGGTTGTGAACAGGATGCGGCCATCGCCAAGGCCGGTGGCCTGGACCATCTGCGTGACCAGCCCGTCGCTGTCCAGTAGGACCCTCCAGGCGTACGTTCGGATCAGGAAGTTGGACCAGAACGGAATCATGATCCCGACGAGGAGCAGGTTGCGGGTGACCGCGCTCCGCGTGGAGATGAAGTAGGCCAGCGGGTAGGCCAGCAGGATGCAAATGACCGTGGTGAGCGCTGCCACCCAGAGGGACCGCCACGCCACCGTGAGCACGATGTCGTCTCCCAGGCGGGCGTATGCGTTGAGGTTCCAGTCCCGGAGTTCCGTCCGGCCGCTGCGGGTCCGGGTGGCGAACGAGTAGGCGACGACTACCCCCAGGGGGATGACGAAAAAGACCAGCAGGTAGAGGATCGCCGGCAGGCCGAGAAGGAACCCCTGGCGGGCCTTCGCCCGTTCGGCCTGGCGCTCCAGTCCCGGCGTCGCCACCTCGGATGGACCATCCACGGCCTGTGCCTCATCCGGGGGAGCGACGACGGACATCAGCCAGTGACCACCGCTGCGTGCCGGGGCTCGAACGACACGGTGACCTCGTCTCCGACATCGCGCCGCTCCACGGCCAGAGTGGCAGGACAACGGACATCGAGGTGCATCCAGTCGATGCCGATTCCGTAGACGATCGCGTTGCCCAGGTAGGTGACCGTCTCCACTCGGCCCTCCAGGTGGTGGAGGCCTGCCGGGGCCTCGCCGCGACGGTGGACCGTGAGGCGCTCCGGCCTGACGGTCACGGCCACGGCCTCGCCCGATGGACTGTCAGATGACAGGCGGAGGCGCTGGCCGTTGGCCAGGACCACCTCGTCGGCCGAGGCCACCGTCGCCTCCAGGAAGTTGCTCTGCCCGATGAAGTCGGCCACGAACCGGGTAGTGGGTCTCTCGTAGATGGCCTCCGGCGTGTCGACCTGGAGCAGGCGACCGTCGTGCATGACGCCGATTCGGTCGCTCATCGTGACCGCCTCCTCCTGGTCGTGGGTCACGTAGACGAAGGTGATCCCGACCTCTCGTTGGAGGGTCTTCAGCTCATGCTGCATCTGCTGGCGGAGTTTCAGGTCAAGGGCACCCAGAGGCTCGTCCAGCAGGAGGACCTCGGGCCTATTCACGAGCGCCCTGGCGAGGGCCACCCGCTGCTGCTGCCCTCCAGAGAGCTGTCCTGGCTTGCGATGGGCCAGGGCGCCCATCTCGACGAGCTGGATGGCCCAGTCAATCAACTCGGCTCGATCGCCGGTCGGGACCTTGCGCATCTCCAGCCCGAATCCGATGTTCTTAGCCACCGTCATGTGGGGGAAGAGGGCGTAGTTCTGGAACACGGTGTTGACGGGTCGCCTGTTGGGCGGCCGGAGTCCCATCTCCTCACCGTGGATCCGGATGGAACCGGCGGTCGGGAGCTCCAGGCCGGCGATCATCCGGAGGGTGGTCGTCTTGCCGCAGCCTGATGGTCCCAGAAGTGAGAAGAACTCGCCGTCGGCGATCCTGAGGTCGAGGTCGTCCACCGCGGTGACCTCGGTCCCCGACCGATCACCGAACCGCTTGACGACGCCCTGCAACTCCACCGCCGGTCGCGGTCCATCCGTAGTGTCATGCATCGACCCAGCTCCTCCCCATGCCTCGTCGACTCCCCCTCCCGAAGGGACTACCCTCTGGAACGTGCCAAATGCTACTGATTTCGTTGGACAGGCGCCAGTTTTGCGACGGATTCAGTTTCTTTTTTCTATTTTGACGATGTTTTCCGTCGTTTCCTACGGCCACGCCGCCCCAGTGTCATGAGCGCTGAGACGATCGGCGCGCGAGCTCTGGGCGAAGCCCGCCCGGCGGTGTTCTGGCTGGATCGACCCGAGCGACCTGAGCCCGCACCGTGTCTGGACACCGACCTGGACGTCGACCTCGCCATAGTGGGGGGTGGCTTCACCGGGCTCTGGACGGCGCTCACCGCCGCGGAAGCGAACCCTGGGCGCTCCATTGTGGTCCTGGAGGCCGACACCGCGGCCTCCGGAGCGTCAGGCCGCAACGGTGGGTTCTGCGAGGCCTCGCTCACCCACGGACTCGAGAACGGCGTCGCCCACTGGCCCGACGAGGTCGACACGCTCCTCCACCTCGGCGACGAGAACCTGCGGGGACTACTAGACGTCATCTCCCGCCACGGCATCGACTGCTCACCGGAGTCGACAGGTGCGCTTAACGTGGCCGTCTCCCCATGGCAGGCCGACTCCCTGGCCGACAGCGCCTCGCTCCACGAGGCACACGGCCTGTCCGTGACCCTGCTGGACACACCATCCACCCGTTCCGAGGTGGACTCGCCCACCTACCTAGGTGGGATCTGGCACCATGACGGCGTGGTGATGCTGGACCCGGCAAGGTTGGCCTGGGGCCTGCAACGCGCTGCCGAATCACTCGGGGTGCGGTTCTTCGAGAACACGCTGGTGCGATCGATCGAAGCCGTAGGCGGAGGCGGGACGACGGGCGTACGTATCCGGACCGACACAGGTGCGGTGGCTGCCCGACGCGCTGTCGTGGCTACGAACGCCTTCGACCCGCCGGTCCGTCGCATCCGCCGGTACGTCGCACCCGTGTACGACCACGTCCTGGTGACTGAACCGCTCTCAGGCGACCAGCTGGCGGCGATCGGCTGGTCGAACCGTCAGGGACTATCCGACATGGGTAACCAGTTCCACTACTACCGCCTCACCTCCGATGACCGGATCCTCTGGGGCGGCTGGGACGCCATCTACCACTTCGGCAACCGGGTCGGTGCAGCCGTCGAGCACAGTCCGGGAACCTCCCGGATGCTGGCAACCCACTTCTTCGAGACGTTCCCCCAGTTGGAGGGCCTCTCGTTCACCCACAGGTGGGGTGGGCCCATCGCCACCACCAGCCGGTTCACCTGCGCCTGGGGTACCAGCCACCGCGGGACCGTCTCGTGGGCAGCTGGATACACGGGCCTCGGGGTGGGCGCCAGCCGCTTCGGTGCGCTCGTCGCCCTCGACCTGGTCGACGGGCCAACCACCGAACGGACCGAACTCGAGATGGTTCGCAGGTCGCCGTTTCCGTTCCCACCCGAGCCACTGCGCTGGCCGGCGATCCAGGCCACACGTCGGGCCATACAGCGATCAGATCGGCGGGGTGGGCGCCGTGGGCCATGGCTGACCCTGTTGGACAGGTTCGGAATCGGCTTCGACAGCTGACGGGCCCTAGGTTCTCAGCCGTGCACCCCCAACCGGATGGACCGCCGGTCGACGCCTCCGAGGATCCCCGTTACCGGATGGTGTCGCTCTGGCACGACACGGTGCCGGGCTCGTTCGCGCCCCGCACGGCCCTGCCCGGCGACCGGGACGCCGACGTGGCCATCGTGGGGGCCGGCTACACCGGCCTCTGGACCGCCTACCACCTGCTCCGCCTGGACCCGAGGATCCGGGTCGTGGTCCTGGAACGGAAGGTCGCCGGTTACGGCGCCTCGGGACGCAACGGCGGATGGGCCCTGGGCGAGTACAGCATCAGCCCCATGGACTGGGCGGCCCGGGCCGGCACCGGGGCCGCCCTCCGCCAGATGCGGGCTCTGTACGAAGCCATCGACGACATCGGGCGGGTGGCCGACGCCGAGGGCATCGACGCCCACTATGCGAAGGGTGGCTGGATCGACCTGGCCCGCAGCTCCGTCCAGGCCGACCGGATATCGGCCGGGGTCCGGGCACGACACGACCTGGGCCTGTCCGCCGACGACGTCCGCTGGGTGGGCGCCGACGAGGCCCGCCGGTTCTGCAACGCCACGGACGTGGTGGGCGGCTGGTTCAACGCGCACGTCGCCGCCATCCACCCCTGCCGTCTCGTCCGGGGACTGGCCGAAACCGTGGAGAGGCTCGGCGGGACCATCCACGAGGAGACCGCCGTCCGGGCCATCCAACCGGCGGACGGTTCCGGATCGGCCCGGGTGGTAACCGACAGGGGAACGGTCCGGGCCGGGGTCGTGGTGCGCGCCACCGAGGGCTACACCCGGGACCTGGCAGGTCACCGCCGGACCATCGCCCCCGTCTACTCCATGATGGTGGCCACCGAGCCGCTCCCGGCCAACGTCTGGGAGGAGATCGGCCTGACCGATCGCCCCACCTTCGGCGACGGTCGGAACCTCATCATCTACGGACAACGGACCGCCGATGGCCGCCTCGCCGTGGGAGGCCGCGGTGCCCCGTACAGGTTCGGGTCGAAGGTGGTTTCCACCACCGGCACCCACCACCCGATCCACGACGCGGTGGAAGCCACCGTCCGACAGATGTTTCCCATGGTCGGAGACGCCGCGATCACCCACCGGTGGGGTGGCGTGCTTGGCCTCTCCAGGGACTGGACGCCGTCGGTCGGCTTGGACAGGGCTACCGGCATGGCATGGGGAGGCGGCTACGTGGGCGACGGTGTGGCCACCGCCAAGCTGGCCGGCCAGACCATCGCCGAACTGGTCACCGGGACGGCGAGCGACCGGACCGACCTTCCGTGGGTGGACCACGTGGCCCGGAAGTGGGAGCCCGAGCCGTTCCGCTGGATCGGCATCAACGCAGGCCTCCGCCTGGCGGCGAGTGCCGACCGAGCTGAAGCCAGGACCGGTCGCCCGACCCGCCGGATCGACTGGTTGAACCGCCTCCTCCGACGTTCCTGACCGTCGATCGACCCGCACGGTGGGCGCCGACGTGAAAACATTGCACGGTGCCGTACTTCGCCTGGCGGACGGGAGCCATCGCGCTCCTGGTAATGGTCGGCTCCGCCTGTGGCGCCGGAGTGGGTTCAGGCAGCACGGGCGACGCGCCGACCACGGACGCACCATCGACCACCAGCGCTCCGACAGGCACGACAGCTCCCTCCACCACGGTCCCGATGACAGAGGTTGCTCCCACGACCTCGACCCCGACGGAGGCGGCCACCTGGCCCAACTCGGTCCTCGCCCTACTCGCGGTGGACGACGACCCGCACGCTGAGGGCTACAGCAGGGACGACTGGGGGGGCTGGTCAGATGACGACGGAGACTGCCTGAACACCCGCCACGAGGTGCTCATGGCCGAGGCGACCGCTTCCCCGTTCCTGCGGGACGACGGCTGCCTGGTGGCCGGCGGCCGCTGGTTGACGGCGTTCACCGGCACCATCGTGGAGGACCCCCGCTCCCTCGACGTCGACCACTTCGTCCCGCTGGCCAATGCCCACCGGTCCGGCGGTTGGGACTGGACCCGGGACACGAAGCAGCGCTATGCCAACGACCTGACCGACCCCCGACACCTGATCGCCGTGACCGCCTCCGCCAACCGCTCCAAGGGCGACCGTGGCCCCGACGAGTGGCCCGGAGACCGGTATCCGGACTTTGATCCGAGCTACCGGTGCCGCTACGCCGACACGTGGGTCGACATCAAGCTCCGTTGGTCCCTCACCGTGACCTCCCCGGAGTTGGCGGCACTGGCCGACATGCTCGCCACCTGCGACGGTGACCCATGGGCCGACGTCGCTCCGACAGCGATCATCAGCCTGGGTGAACCCATCGACCTCGGAGAACCCATGGATCTGGGCAAACCGGAGAACGGCGACGACCCACCGAATCCCGGCGATGTCAGGAACTGCGGAGACTTCGACGACTACGCGACAGCCAAGGCCTGGTTCGACACCTATGCAGATGCCTACGGCGACGTGGCGCGCCTAGACGGGGACGGCGATGGCGAGCCGTGCGAGTCGCTCCCCGGAGGTCCCTGAACCGGGAACCGCCAACCCCGCGGCAGTTCCGTTCCTGGCCCCTACCTACCAGCGGCAGTGAGTGCCCGGGCGGTCAGGACCCGCGCCAGGTGCTCCCTGTAGGCACCGTCGGCCTGGTTGTCGGTCGGTGGTTCGGTGCCGTCCGCAGCGCCCGCAGCAGCGTCTGTCGCCGAGGCACCACCGGCCACAGCAGCCTCAACCGCCGTGGCCCGCATCGGTGTGGAGGCCATGTTCACCAGCGACACGCCGGCGCCACCCTCGGCCACCACCACCCCGACGATGGCCCAGTCCTGGGCACGCCGGTTGAACTTCTGGTACGACCATCCACCGGTTGAGACCGGCACGCGGACCTCGGTCAGCACCTCGTCGACGCCCAGCACCGACTCCAGGAAGCCGGTGAAGAAGTCGGTCGCAGCGACCTCCCGCGTACCACCGGGGCCTGCGACCACCAGCGTCCCTCCGAGGGCCAGCACGGCAGCCGGCAGGTCCGACGCCGGGTCGGCGTGCGCCACCGAGCCACCCAGGGTGCCTCGGTGGCGCACCGCCGGGTCACCCACCACCGAGGCCACGTGGGCCAGCAGCGGACAGGCCACCGCCAGCTCCGCTGAATGTTCCAGCGTGCTGTGGGTGGTCAGGGCTCCGATCGAGACCGTGTCGCCCTCCACCGAGATGCCGGCCAGGTCGGTCGCCCGGCCCACGTCGACCAGCACGGTGGGCGTGGCCAGTCGGAGCCTCATAAGCGGTAGCAGGGACTGGCCACCGGCCAGCAGCTTGGCCTCGTCGCCGTGCTCGACGAGCGCTGCGATCGCAGCCTCAACCGAGTCGGCCCTGACGTAGTCCACCGCCGCCGGGATCATGACGCGCCTCCCGCTGCCTCGATGGCCCGTCTCACGGTCATAGGCGACGCCGGCATCCTCACGTCCGTGATGCCCATGGGTCGCAGCGCGTCCACCACGGCGTTCATCACGGCCGGGGTCGAGGCGATGGTCCCAGCCTCGCCGATGCCCTTCACCCCCATCGGGTTGGTGGGCGACGGCGTCACCGTGTGGTCCAGCTTCATGTCGATGCACTCAGCGGCCGAGGGAACCAGGTAGTCGGCCAGATTGGCCGACCGGAGCTGCCCGTCGGCGTCGTAGATGGCCTCCTCCCAGAGGGCCTGGGCCACACCCTGGACGATGCCTCCGTGCAGCTGGCCCTCCACGATCATCGGGTTGATCTGGTTGCCGCAGTCGTCCACCGCCGCGTAGTCGACCAACTCGACGGCCCCGGTCTCCTCGTCGACCTCCACCACGGCGATGTGGGTTCCGAACGGGAACACGAAGTTCCCCGGGTCCCAGGTGACCTGGGCCTCCAGGTTGGGCTCCATGCCGTCGGGAAGGTCGTGGGCGGTGAATGCCCCGAACGCCACGCCGGCCAGCGGGACCTCCTTGTCGGGGCTGCCCTTCACCGTGAAGGTGCCGCCAGCGAACTCCAGGTCCTCGGCGCTTGCCTCCAGCATGTGCGCCGCAATGGCCCGGGCCTTCTCGACGACCTTGTCGGTGGCCATCCAGAGCGCCGTCCCACCCACCGACAGCGACCGGGACCCGTAGGTGTCCATACCCAGCGGGCTGATCGCCGTGTCGGAATGCAGTACCTCGACGTCGTCGGGATCCACTCCCAGCCTGTCGGCCACGATCATCGACCAGGAGGTCTCATGTCCCTGGCCGTGGGGCGTGGCACCCGTGACCACCTGGACCTTGCACGTCGGCAGGATCCGGACGGTGGCCGACTCCCAGCCACCGGCGCCGTAATTTAAGGCAGCCAGCGTACGGCTGGGGGCGAGGCCGCACATTTCGACGTAGGACGAGATGCCCAGACCCAGGTGCATCGTCGACCCGGTGGCACGGCGTTCGGCCTGCTCGGCCCGTCGCCCGTCCCAGTCCACGAGTTCCTTGGCCCGGTCCAGTGTCGGCTGATAGTTGCCCGAGTCAAAGATCAGGCCGGCCGGGGAGTCGTACGGGAACTTCTCGGTCGGGATGAAGTTCCGAGACCGGATCTCGTCCTGGCCCACGCCCACGGCCACCGCAAGGGAGTCCATGGCACGTTCGATGGCGTAGGTGGCCTCCGGACGACCGGCACCCCTGTAGGCATCGGTCGGCGTCAGGTTGGTGAACACGCTCCGACAGGTGAACGAGTAAACGGGCACGTCGTAGAGGCCGTGGTATAGGAACGCCCCGAGCAGCGGAACACCAGGGCCCACCAGTTGCAGGTACGCCCCCATGTCGGCCAGGAGGGTGGCCCGCACGCCCGTTAGCTTCCCGTCGGCGTCGGCGGCCAGCTCGATGGTCTGGCGCTGTGCCCTGCCCTGGATTGTCGCCGTTGAGGCCTCGGTACGGGTCTCGGTCCACCGCACCGGCACGCCGTGGCGGTTGGCCAGCGTCATGCAGACCAGCTCCTCCGCGTAGACGTTCAACTTGCAGCCGAATCCACCGCCCACGCTCGGGGCCACCACCCGCAGCTTCTGCTCCGGCACACCCAGGGTGAGGGAGGCCATCACCTTCAGCACGTGGGGGATCTGGGTCGACGAGTAGAGCGTCATGTCGCCGTTGTGCGGAGCCGGTACGACGGCCACGCCCCGGGTCTCCATCGGCGCGGGTATGAGCCGCTGGTGCACGTAGGTCTCGGTCACGTGGTGGACCGCGTCCTGGAAGGCGGCGGCAACGCCGTCGGGGTCCGGCGTGAGCTCCCAGTCGTAGGCGACGTTGGTTCCGCAGTCCTCGTGGATGACCAACCTGTCGCTGGCGGCGTCCCTCACGTCGACCACCGCCTCCAGCGGCTCGTAGTCGACCACCACTCCCTCAACTCCGTCGGCAGCCGCGTAGCGCGATGTGGCCACAACCACGGCGACCGCATCACCTGCGAAGTTGGCCTTGCCGACGGCAAGGGGAAGATGTGCAGGGTTCTTCATGTCGTCGGTGACCGGCCAGGCACAGGGCAGGGGGCCGGCCCAGTCGCCCTCCAGGTCAGCACCGGTGTACACGGCGACAACGCCGTCGACTGCCAGCGCGGCCGAGGCGTCGATGGCGTCGATGCGGGCGTGGGCGTGCGGGCTGCGGACGAGCGAGATCCACAACGCGCCGGGGAGCTGCAAGTCGTCGATGAACTTGGACTCCCCGGTCAACAGGGGCGGGTCCTCCTTGCGGAGTCGGGGGGTGCCGACAATTCCACCGGCAAACGGGCTCATGGTGTCGGTCATCTCGAACCCCTCATTCGCTGGCGGCCAGGACGGCCCTGACGATGTTCTGGTAGCCGGTACAGCGGCAGAGGTTGCCCTCCAGGCCAACCCGGACACCGGCCGCATCCAGGTCGTCGTACTCGTCGACCAGCGACACGGCAGCCATGACCATTCCCGGGGTGCAGTAGCCGCACTGCAACGCATGGCACTCGTGGAAGGCCTGCTGCATGGGGTGCAGGCCATCGGCGGTGGCCAGCCCCTCGATCGTGGTCACCTCGGCGCCGTCCACCTGGGCGGCCAGCAGGGTGCACGACTTGGCCGACCGGCCATCCACCAGCACGGTGCACGCTCCACAGGAACTGGTGTCGCAACCGATGTTGGTTCCTGTCAGGCCCAGGTCGTCGCGCAGGTAGTGCACCAGCAGCGTGCGCGGCTCTACGTCGGCGGAACGCCCGGTACCGTTGACGGTGACGGAGACCTCCATCTCCAACCCCCTCTGTCCCCGGGCGGGTCGTCGCAACGCCGTCGGTGCGATCCACCGAGTCCGCTCGGATCCCCAATGGTCGCACGTCCCCCGGTTTAGCGCCACCGAAGCGACCGCTGCTGGGCCTGAGGACGGTCAGGCCTGGAGGAGGTGCGCCACCAACTGGTCGGGCGGCGGGTTGGTGTAGGCCGTTCCGCCGACCACCACCGTGGGCACGATCTCCTTGCCGCCGTTCGCCGATCGGACGAACTCGGCCGCCTCCGGTTCCTCCCAGATGTCGTGGAGTTCCGGTCGGATTCCAGCCGACTCCAGCGCCTCCAGGAGCCGTTGGCAGAAGCCGCAGAGTGGGCGCCAGTAGACGACGAGCCCTTCGGTGGTGGATTCGCTCACCTTGTCGGTCCTCCGGGTTTGAGTACGGCCACGAGGGCCGCCGTGAGGTGGTCAACCAATCGACCACGATGGGACGACCCGAGCAGCACCGGGTTGTTCAACCCCTGGCCCATCACAACCAGTACGTCGGCCAGTTCCGCCGTGTCCTCATCGGTTATCCGACCGGCTGCCTGGCCCAGTTGGACGAACCGGTGGTTCCAGGAACGGGCATCGGCCTCGTGCCTGCGGTAGGACTCCCGGAGCACCCGACTCTCGGGCAACCGGGCCAGAGCAGAGCGCATCACGAGGGCCTCGTCGGTGAAGACGGCGACGAGGCCGTCGACCATGGCCCGCACGGTGGCCTCGAGGCCGTGGTCCAGCAGGTGTTCGACGGTCAGCACGGCGCCTGCAGAAACCAACCGATCCAGCGCCGAGTCGAAAGCCGCCGCCAGCAGGCCGTCTCGCCCCTCGGGGAAGCGGTTGTAGATGGTCGCCACGCTCACCCCCACATCGGCGGCCACCTGTTCCACCGTGAAGGCACCCTCGGAACGCAGGCGTGCCACGGTCGCATCCACGACTACCCGTCGGGTCCGCTCCGACCTTCCGCCCGGTACGGCTCCCAATGGTTCCACTTCCGAATCCCTCACAGACACGACTCTATGTTGCCTACAGTTTTATTTGCAAATACTAGATATTCCTTCTAGTTTTGGCCCATGGTCGACCTCCTCCAGCAGGCCCGTGGACTCGGGCCATCCCTCGCCGGCCGATCCGAGCAGATCGAGGCCACCCGTACGCTCCCCGACGACGTCGTCACCGACCTCACCGAGGCAGGCCTCTTCCGGATGTTCACGCCGACCAGCCTCGGAGGCCCCGAGGCCGACGTGGCGACCGCCATCGACGTGATCGCTGAGGTGTCCCGCCACGACGGAGGCGCAGGCTGGTGCGTCATGATTGCCGGCACCACGTCGCTGCTGGCCGGATTCCTGGACGAACCTCATGCCCGAGAGATCTATGGCCCGGCCGACTCCTGCACCGGCGGCTACGCCGCCCCCGTCGGCACGGCCCGCATCGTCGACGGCGGCCTGCAGGTCACCGGAACCTGGGCCTGGGGATCGGGAACACAGCACTGCACCTGGATCGGCGGCGGCGCACGCATCGTCGATGCCGAAGGTTCACCGCTGCGACGCCACGACGGCCTCTACGCCCCGTTCGTGTTCTTCGACCGGACCGACGTCGAGCACCTCGACACCTGGCATGTGACGGGACTCTCCGGCAGCGGCTCGGCCGACTACAGGGTCGCCGACGCCTTCGTCCCCGAGGGTCGGTGGACGCAACTCATGACCGCCACCCCCCGACTCGACGGACCCCAGTGGCGCTTCCCCTTCTACGGGATGCTGGCCATGGGCATAGCCGCCGTATCCATCGGCCTGCTGGATGGAGCCGTCGACAGGTTCGCCGAGCTGGCCACCTCGAAGAAGCCCGAGGGTTCGGGTCGGACCCTCTCGGAACGATCGACGGGGCAGGCAACCGTTTCGAACGCGGAGGCGACCGCCCGCTCCACCCGATCGTTCCTCCACGACGTGATCGGTGAGGCCTGGACCACGGCGGAAGCCGGCGACCCACTCACCATCGAGCACCGGCGGAGCCTGCGGCTGGCCGCATGCGACTCCGCCCAGCGCTGCGCCGACGCCCTGACCAACCTGCAGCGCGAGGCCGGTGGCGCTGCCGTCTACCTCAGGGAGCCACTGCAGCGAATGGTGCGCGATGGCCAGGTGGCGGCCACGCATGCCATGGTCGCCCCCCGGATCCACGAGTTGACAGGCCGGCTCAGGTTCGGCCTGGACACCGACACCACCCTCCTGTGAGGTAGGGCCGATGGACTTCGCCCTACCCGCCGACGATGACCCCCGTCGCCTCGAGGTCCGTTCCTGGCTGGCCTCCAACCCGTCGCCGTCGCGCAGAGACCTCGCCGAAGGTGGCTTCATAGCCCCCCACTGGCCCAGCCCGTGGGGCCGCGACGCCGACGCCGAGGCACAGCTCATCATCGAGGACGAGTTCAGGGCCGCCGACGTGAGGATCCCCGGAGCGTCCATCGGCGTGGGATGGGCCGGACCCACGATCCTCGCCGGCGGGACCGAGGCCCAGAAGCAGCGATTCCTCCCCCCTATGCTCGACGACACCGAGGACTGGTGCCAGCTCTTCAGCGAGCCGGAGGCCGGGTCGGACCTGGCCTCGCTCCGGACCCGTGCCGTGCGCGACGGCGACTGCTACGTGGTGAACGGCTCGAAGCTCTGGTCGACGCGGGCCGACGTGACCGACTGGGGAATCCTCCTGGCACGCACCTCGGACGACGGCCCGCCACAGAGGGGCATCTCCTACTTTCTCTTGGACATGGCCACCCCGGGCATCGAGGTCCGCCCGATCATCGAGATGACCGGCGGCCGCCACTTCAACGAGACGTTCCTGACCGACGTACGCATCCCCGCCGAGCACCTCGTCGGGGCGGAGAACGAGGGCTGGCGCCTCGCCAAGGTGACCCTGGCCAACGAACGGGTCTCGCTCTCGGAGGGCGGCGTGCTCTGGGGACGGGGGCCCGACGACGAGGCGGTGCTGGACCGGATCCGGTCATTCGGTTGCGACGACCCGGTGCTCCGCCAGCGCATCTCAGACCTCTACACCGAGATGGTGATCCTGAGGCTCCTCAACCAGCGCATCATGAGCGCCAGGGTGGCCGGCGCCGATCCGGGCCCGTTGTCGTCGGTCCGCAAGGCCATGGGTGACGTGCACGGCCAGAAGGCCATGTCGCTGGTGAAGGACCTCGAGGGCCCGTCCACCATGCTGGACGGGCACTACCCGTACGAGGAGCATGATGACCAGTGGGCCTGGGGCCACTACTTCTCACGGGCCCTGACCATCGGCGGTGGCACCAGCGAGGTGCAACGCAACATCATCGGCGAGCGGCTCCTGGGGCTTCCCCGGGAACCCAGGCCCGCCTCCTGACCCACCAACCGACATACAAACGACCACGGGAGCGACCATGACCGACTTCGAGTACCTCCACCTCGACCGGGACGGTGACGTGCTGGTGGTGACCATCGACAAGCCCGACGACCACCTCAACAAGGTCGACGAGCAGATGCACCACGAGCTCACGCACCTCTTCAAGCACCTACGCAACGAACGCCAGGCCCGGGCCGTCCTGCTGGCCGGCACCGATCGCGCCTTCACCGCCGGCGGCGACTTCGGCTGGTTTCCGGAGTTCTCGAAGCCCGGCTACGCCACCGACATCCGCTTGGACGGCAGGGCCATCGTGTGGGACCTGCTGGACCTGCACCTCCCGCTGGTCTGCGCGGTGACCGGCCACGCCATGGGGCTGGGGGCCAGCATCGCGCTGCTGTCCGACATCACGGTCATGTCCGAGACGGCCCGACTCGGCGACCCCCATGTGCGGGTCGGCATCGTGGCCGGCGACGGCGGCACCATCGCCTGGCCGCTGGCCCTCGGGCCGCAACTGGCCAAGCGGTTCCTGCTGACCGGAGACCCGGTGACGGCCACCGAAGCCGTCCGGATGGGCCTAATCGTGGAATCGGCGCCCGACCCCGTGGCCTGCGTCGCCGCCGGCCTGGCATGGGCGAAGCGCCTGGCCGCCGGAGCGCCCCAGGCGGTCCAGTTCACGAAGCAGGCGGTGAACGCCTGGATCAAGCAGACCTGTGGCCCGGCCTTCGACCTGTCGACCGCCCTGGAGACCGTGACCTTCAGTTCCGAGGACTTCACCGAAGCACTCTCGGCTCTGGCCGAGAAGCGCGAACCCCGATTCACCGGGAAGTAGAGAGGACCCCACCGATGACATTCGAGACAGGACAGGCCCGCGGAAACCAGATCGGGTTACTGGACGGCCTGATGACCAACCGGGCCATGCGTCGCTACAGCGACGAACCCGTGGCCGACGAGGACATCTGGACCTGCCTGCAGGCGGCCGTCCAGGCACCCAGCGGCGGGAACATCCAGCCGTACCAGTTTGTGGTCGTGCAGGACCCTGAACTGCGCACCGGTCTGGCCGGGATCTACCGTCGTGGCTGGGCGCGCTACGAGCCGGCCATCGCCCCTGCCGAGTTCCCCAACGACTCGGCACGCGACGCCTGGGAGCGCAACAACCGGGCCACCGTGCACCTGGCCCAGAACCTCGAGCACGTTCCCGTGATCGTCCTACTGCTCATGCCGACCATCGACATGACCGTCCACGACGAGGAGGGGCCGATGCCCGTAGGGCCCACCCACGCCTCGGTGTACCCGGCCATCCAGAACTTCATGCTGGCCGCCCGCTCGTTGGGCCTCGGAACGGCGATGACCACCCTGCACCGCATCTACGAAGACGACGTGCGATCGCTGCTCGGCATCCCCGGGCGCTACGAGGTGCTGGCGCTGCTCCCGCTCGGGCACCCGACCGGGAAGTGGGGGGTGGCCCCCCGTTACCGCGGCCCCGAGAGGATCACCTCCTGGGACGCCTTCGGGGAGAAGCGCACGCCTTGACCATGCCGCCGCCGGCCCGTATCAGGGTCGGGTTGTCGATCCCGCCAGCGGGATTCGCTACGCACGAGGAGGCGGTCGACTACGTACATTCAGCGGCCGAGGCCGGCCTGGACCACCTGATCACCGCCGACCACGTCGCCTTCCACGGTGGACGGGGACGGGACGGCCTCATGACCGTGTCGTGGCTGGCAGGCCTCCATCCCACGATAGGCGTCTACGTCGGCGTCTACCTGCTGGCGCTGCGCCACCCGGTCGCCGTGGCCCGACAGGTCTCCACGCTCGCCGAGCAGGCGCCCGGCCGCCTCACCTTCGGGGTGGGCGTGGGCGGCGAGGACCGCCACGAGATGGAGGTGGTCGGGGTGGATCCGGCCACCCGCGGGCGCCGCACCGACGAGGCGCTGGACGTCCTACGGCCGCTCCTGGCCGGCGAGACCATCGACCACCATGGCGACTTCTACGAGGCCCCGGACGTGTCAGTGCTACCTGCCCCATCGCCACCGGTCCCGATCATCGTGGGCGGGCGGTCCGACGCCGCCGTGGAACGGGCCGGCCGACGAGGCGACGGCTGGCTGGCCTCGTGGTGCTCCCCCGGCCGCTTTGCTCTCGGCGTGTCCCTCGCAGAGGCGACCGCCGCCGAAGCCGGACGAAGCGGCGTGTCCTGGCGGCACGGCTACCAGGTGTGGGTCGGGCTGGGCGACGACCCCGCAGAGGGCGCCGCACTCCTGGGCCCGGCCATGGAGAAGTTCTACGGCGCTCCGTATTCGGCCTTCGAGAGGTACTCCCCTGTCGGGACCCCGGCCGAGATCGCCGACTGGCTCCGCCCGTTCGTGGAGGCCGGCGCCGTCGACTTCAACCTCGCCCCCATCGCCGCCACCAATGCCGAACGCGTGGCCGGAGCAGCCGAGATCCGACGCCTCCTCATCGCCTGATCCAGCGCAGGAAGGTCAGACGACCGGGGCGGGATCTCCGGGAGTCGGCATGACGCCCTCCGGGCCGACGATGGTGAGCTGGTCATCAGGTTCCAGCACCAGGCTGTCTTCGACGAGCAGGGGAACCCCGAACCGGGTCACCGCAGCCACCTCCACCCCGTCGGGAAGGGGCAGGCCACCCACCCGCCGACCGATGAGGCCGGCGTCACGCCCCTCGGGCAGCAGTGCGTACTGACGGACGGCCCAGCCGGGTAGGAGCGACGACTTCACCTCGGCCTCGGTGGTGGCCAGGCCGCAGGCGCGGGCGCCGGAGTGGAGGAACCCGGCCAACTCGCCGGCAAGGCGCAGGGACCGACCCGGGTCTGACGACGTGCCAGCCAGGAAGAACAGGGCGTTCACCAGCTCGCCTGACCCGCCCCAGGCGGCTGGTATCCGGATTCCCGCCGCGGCCCGCACGATCACCAGTTGGTCGGTCTGGATGGCGTCGAAGAGGGCCACTGGCGTGGCCGTGGGGTGGTCGTCCGACGACTGGATCCAGAGCGACCCCGTCTCCAGGAACCGCTCGGTGACCCGCTCGGTCGACACGCCGATGCGGTCCGACAGCACCGCCGCCGCACGGGACGCCGCCTCCGTGATGTCCGTGCCAGCCGGCACCGAGAGGACCACGGCCCGGGCGATAAGCCCCGGATAGTCGTCGACGGAGCGCAGCCCGTGCCCGGCCATCGCAGCACTGATCTCCCGCTCCAGGGCCTCGTCGGCTCCCCGACCCCAGCGGCGGAACACGTGGCGTATGGCCCCGGCCCGATCGGTCCGCGGGGTGGCGTAGAGGTGGTGCCACGCCCAGCCCAGAGCGGACACGATGGCCACGAAGACGAGGGCGGAAACCCCGAGGCGCACGATCAGGTATGCCGAGATGGCCATGCCGACCAGCTGGGTGAACGGGTACAGGGGCGACCGGAACGCCGGTGCGTACGACCGGATCTCCGATGCCCGCAGCACCAGCACGGCCAGGTTCACCAGGCCCAGCGTCAGGAGCACGAAGGCGCTGGCCATCTTGGCGATGGACTCGATGTCAAATGCCACGACGACCAGGGCAATAGCCGATCCCGTCATGACGACACCGACGACCGGGGTGCCGAACCGACTGAGGGCCCCCATGCGGGCAGGCAGGAGGCCGTCGCGGGCCATGGCCATCGGGTACCGGGCAGCGGCCAGGATCCCCGCGTTCACCGCCGAGGAGAAGGCAGCCAGTGCCGCCACCACGACCAGCCACACGCCGATCTTCGGCAGGACCGCCTGTGCTGCGGTGTGTATGGGAGCCAGGTCGCCGTGCAGTACGTCGGGCGGCACCAGGGCGATGGTCACCAGGACGCCGAGGGTGTAGACCACCGTGGCGGTGGCCAGCGAGAGGGCCATACCCAACGGGATGCGCTGCGAGGGGTCCTCCACCTCCTCGGCGGCACTGGCCACCTTGGTGAGGCCACCAAACGACACGAACACCAGACCGACCACGGCGGTGATCCCGGATACCCCCGTGGTGAAGAAGGGGTCCAGGTTCGAGCCGTCGAAGCCGCGCGAGGCCGTCTCCGCCAACCCCTCGACAATGAACCAGGCCATGGCACCCAGCACCACCACCACCAGGGCGAGCTGCATGGAGGCGCTGGCCTTGGATCCCACCACGTTCACCAGGGTGAACATTGCTATGAGCACCAGGGCGAGGACCGTGGCGTTCACGTCCAGGACCAGCACCAGGTAGGCGCTCATGCCGACCATGGCGAAGGCGTCCTTGAGCACCAGCGACAGCCAGGTCCCGAACCCGGCAACGGTTCCCACCGCCGGTCCCAGCGCCCGCTCCAGGAAGTAGTACGCGCCGCCGGCCTTGGGTAGTGCCGTGGCCAGCTCGGACACGCTGAGCATTGCCGGCACGGCCATCAGGCCCGCCAGCAGGTAGGCCAGTACGGCCGCCGGTCCGGCCTTCGCCGCGGCGATGCCAGGCAGCAGGAACAGGCCCGAGGAAAGCATCGCCCCTGTCGAGAGGGCGAAGACGTGGCGGAGCCCCAGCGAGCGGGTCAGCCGGCCATGGTCGCCCTTTCCCATCCGGGTGACCCTAGGCGACGCCTGTCGGTAGACCTGCGGGGCGTCGGGCCGCGGCCGTCGATGCGGCCGCCACCCGGTTGATCAGGAGCAGGCGTCCAGGAAGTCCCGGAGGAGGGCGTTGACCCCCGCAGCGTCCTCCTGCTGCATCCAGTGGCCGACGCCCGGTAGGACCACCGAGTCGTGCAGGCCCGGCAGGGTCTCGGGGTAGCGGGCGATGCTGCCGGCGCCCCAGATGGTGGGACCGTCCTTCTC
Source organism: uncultured Acidimicrobiaceae bacterium (assembly GCA_913030665.1). GTDB lineage: Bacteria > Actinomycetota > Acidimicrobiia > Acidimicrobiales > MedAcidi-G1 > UBA9410. The sequence goes on along the minus strand of CAJWFS010000003.1, from coordinate 20,783 downwards.
CCCGCCGATGTAGAGCGAGGGCTGGTGGATCGGCGCCCCACGCCAGGCCCGCAGGTCTACCCAGTCGTGGTCCACGCAGCGGTACCGGTTCAGGCCGCCCGAGAACCCGGCCCTGGCGAACTCTCCGACATAGAAGGCGAGGTCGTCGGCGCCCTGCCATGCCAGCGGACCCGTCGGGTAGCGAAAGTTGTCGTCCAAACGACCACCCTCTGAAACGGCGAAGCCGGTCGGTTCGCCCGGGAGCGGCGGTGGTGCGTCCCCCGATGCGCTGAAGATCATTCCCTCCAGCCACCGGGCCGGATCGGTGCCGATCTCGGCTTCGGCCACGCCGGGTTCCTGGAAGTACTCCAAGTAGAACGTGTCGTCGCCGCCCATCATCCGGAAGACGTCGGTCGGTCGGAACTCGTTGGGCGGGGTGTAGGCGACGCTCAGGAGGGCGACCGCCCGGAACACCTCGGGGCGCAACAGCGCCGCCGTGCTGGCGATCGGCGACCCCCAGTCGTGGCCCACGATCACTGCTCCCTCGTCGCCAAGAGCCTCGACCACCCCCACGCAGTCCCCGACCAGGTCAACTAGGCGGTAGGCGTCCACCTCGGTGGGGCGCTCCGAGGACCCGTAGCCCCGCACGTCGATGGCCACGGCCCGGTAGCCGGCCGCCGCCACCGCCGGAAGCTGGTGACGCCACGAGTACCACGACTCGGGGAAGCCGTGTACGAAGAGCACCATCGGGCCCTCACCCACCTCGGCCACGTGGATCCGGGTACCCCGTGCATCCACGTCATGGCGGACCAGGCCCTCTATATCCATCATGGCGTGCTGCCTTTCGCCGGGTCCCAGACCCGTGCCCCAAGGGGTTAGATCCCAGCCCCGGGTGCCTCGGCAGGTGGCCCGATGCTGCCGTGTACCCAGTCCCGGTCAAGGTAGCAGCCCTGCAGGTAGCGCTCCGGGTCGGACTCCCCCTCCCGGCCGTGGAGGACCCGTTCGTTGTCGAACACCAGGCACTCGCCCGGCGAGAGCGTGAACCGGTACTCCATCTCGGAGCGGTGCAGGAGCCTGGCGAAGGACCGGTACGCCTCGTAGAAGCCGGACATCTCCTCGAACGGCGTATCGAACGGCGCCGCCGACCGGTTGTTGTAGTTGACCGCCAGCACCACCCCACGGTCGTCCACCCCGATGACGGCCGAACGGTTCCGCAGGTCGAACCCGTCGCCCCGCCACCGGAAGGGGACCCGATGGCCGGCCAGCAGGTCGAAGGCAACGGGGTCCTCGTCACGCAACGCCTCTGCGGCGCTGAAGCCGTCGACCAGCATGGTCACACCTCCGGCCTCGCTGGCCACGAGGCAGTGGAGGAGCTGGAACCCGGGCACCGGGCGGCGGTATGGGTTGTCGGTGTGCACGTTCAGCGCCCGCGGCGTGAACGCCAGGTTCACCGGATCGGCCTCGGCCCGAACGTGGAACACCTCGCCGTAGTTGGTCTCTCTGATCGGCCCCCAGATCCCGGCGACGTCACCGATTGAGGGACCCGTCGGATCGGAACCTCGTGCCAGGCCGTGGACGATCGCCAGGCCGTCGCGCACGAGGGCGGCCGTCGTGGCCGACCTTGCTGACGGGTCGTCGCGTCGTGACCACGCCAGCCGGTACGGGTCCAGACCAGACGCCAGCCAGGGCACAGCGCCCGACGAGCGGCGCTCCACGCCGTCGTAGCGGTGTGCCTCCAGCCAGTCGACCTCGAAGATGCTGACCACCCCATCCGGGCCGAACTCCACCCGCAGATTGCCGTCCACCACCTCGGCGGCAGCGATCACCACCTCTTCCGGAAGCTCCGACACGTCGAACAGGCGCTGGTCGTTGGCCACGTCCCGCGAAGCGTCGTCGCGGGCGTTGTCACGCAACCAGATGGCGTGGAACCTGGCCGGGCCGCCAGCCAGTTCCAAAGTGAGCACCTCGGCCTCCACCGCCGAGACATGAAGGCCCGTCACAGGCGGAACCCCGGCGAGTCCAGCAGCGGGCGCCATTCGTCGAGCGCCGGTATTTCCAGGCCGGCGACCTTGCCGCCATCGTCGAACGACCGGAGGGCCAGGGCGTCCTGTGCGAACGGCTCGGCCTCGAACTCCCGGGCCTCGGCGGCCGACATGGCACCACCCTGGAGGCGCAGCGTCCCGACGGATGCCGAGCTGAGCTGCTCCTCGTAGGCAGGGTCCACGAAGCACCGGAACCGCTTGGCCGCCACGTGCAGCCGGACCGGCTCGCTGACCGCCGGCTCGAACCGTTCGGCCAGCCACGCTCCTCCCGTCGTGCCGTGGTCCGTCACGCCGAACTCCGAGTCGGGCTGGGCCAGGAAGTGCCCGACGTCGTGGAGCAGGGCGGCTAGCACGAGAGCGTCCGACGCACCGGAGGCCCGGGCCAGGGCCGCAGCCTGCAGGGCGTGCTGCTCCATGGAAACCTGCTCCGCATAGGTGTTCCCACCATGTGCCGCGAACAAACCGAGGACCTCGTCCGCGACGTGCATGGCGCGCATTCTGCCCGCTGGGGAGGCCCGTGGCGAGCGCGCCTAGATTCGGCCCGAACCCGCCCCGAGAGGGCGCCGCCCAGCACTAGGACGCATCCATGGCAATCGGCCCCGGCCTGCACATCGAGGATCCCACAGACCCCTCCCTGGACCTCACCATGTCCGAGGGCGCACGCCCCATCTACGACCGGGTGCGGGCCTTCATCGCCGACGAGGTGGAACCGGTCACCCTGGAATTCCACCGGCTGGGGGCTGAACGCACCGATCACTGGGGCTACCACCCGGGCCAGATGGACATCCTGGACGGGCTCAAGGCCAAGGCCCGCGAGGTCGGTCTCTGGAACCTCTTCCTCCCGGACGCCGAGACCGGAGAGGGCCTCTCGAACCTGGACTACGCCTACATAGCGTCCGAACTAGGCAAGAACCCCCTCGCCTCGGAGAGCCTCAACTGCTCGGCCCCCGACACCGGCAACATGGAAGTCCTGGAGAGGGTCGGCACCCCGGAGCAGAAAAAGCGGTGGCTGGAACCGCTGCTGAACGGTGAGATCCGGTCTGCCTACGCAATGACCGAACCCGATGTGGCCTCCTCGGACGCCAAGACCATTGCCTGTCGGGCGGTCCTGGACGGTGACGAGTGGGTCATCAACGGCACCAAGTACTACATCTCCGGGGCGGGTGATCCCCGCTGCAAGGTGATGATCACGATGCTGCAGACCAGCCCCGACGGTCCGCCGCACCGCCGCCAGTCGCAGATCCTCGTGCCCATCGACACCCCCGGTGTCACCGTCGACCATCCGATGCAGGTCTTCGGCGACGACGACGCCCCACACGGCCACATGCACATCACCTTCAAGGACGCCCGGGTGCCGGCATCGAACATGCTGCTGGGCGAGGGCAGGGGATTCGAGATCTCCCAACTCCGCCTGGGCCCCGGCCGCATCCACCACTGCATGCGGTCCATCGGAGCCGCCGAGCGGGCCATCGAGCTGATGTGCCGCCGGGGGCTCCACCGTGAGGCATTCGGCAAGCCGATCGCCCGCCTGGGCAAGAACATGGAGGTCATCTCCAGGGCCCGGATCGAGATCGAGGCCATGCGCCTCATGGTCCTGAGGGCCGCCAAGGCCATGGACACCATGGGCAATGCCGAGGCCCGGGTGTGGATCAGCGCCGTGAAGGCCATGGTCCCGGAGAAGGTCTGCCAGATCATCGATGCCGCCATCCAGATCCACGGCGCCACCGGCGTATCCCAGTGGACACCGCTGGCAGGCATGTACACCCGTCAGCGCACCCTTCGCCTGGCCGACGGTCCGGACGAGGTACACCACTTCGTCGTCGCCCGGTTCGAGCTGAACCGCTACCAGGACGGTCCGGGCGAGATACCGATGCTGGACGCCACCGGCCCGATCTTCTCCAGGCCCTGATTTCCCCGGCCCACCACGTCAGTCAGTGAACACAGCACACGAGGAGGTCCGATGACGCACGACCCGCTCTCCCGCAAGCCGGCAACCGCCCATACCCGAGCCGACATCGAGGCGTTCGCATCAACCCTTCCACCCGACGACGGCACCGATGCTGCCAACGTGGCCCGGGGCTTCATCGCCACGAGGACCGAACCGGTTATCCCGAAGCTGCTCCCCAACCCGTGGCAGCCCATCTCCTGGGACCTCTCGGCATCGGACTTCGTGCATGCCCCATGCCCCGACACCGTAAACCCGTCGCTGTGGCGCCAGGCCGGCTTCAACGCCCAGCACGGCCTCTACGAGGTCCTCGACGGCTTCTACCAGGTGCGGGGCTTCGACACCTCCAGCATCACGTTCATCCGGGGAGACGAGGGCTGGGTGGTCATAGACCCCCTGACAACCACCGAGACCGCCACAGCCGCATTCCAGCTCGTCACCGAGCAGCTCGGCGAACGCCCTGTCACCGCTGTCATCTACACCCACTCCCACGTTGACCACTATGGCGGCATCCTTGGCGTGGTCGACCGGGCCCGGGTGGACTCCGGCGAGGTGCCGGTAGTGGCTCCGGAGGGATTCGTCCACGAGGCGGTCGCCGAGAATGTTGTCGCCGCACCGGCCATGGGACGCCGGGCCACCTACCAGTTCGGAATGCTCCTGCCGGCCGATGAGCAGGGCCACGTCGACCAGGGCCTGGGCAAGGGGGTTCCCACCGGCTCCTCGGCCCTCGTGCCTCCGACCATCGAGATCACCGAGACCGGACAGGAACTGGTGCTCGACGGCGTCAGGATCGAGTTCCAGCTCACCCCGGAGTCCGAGGCCCCGGCCGAGATGCACTTCTACTTCCCGGACCACCGTGCCCTCTGCATGGCCGAGAACTGCACCGGCACCATGCACAACGTGCTCACCCTGCGCGGCGCCCTGGTGCGCGACGCCCTCATGTGGAGCCGCTACATCGACGAGGCCATGGACCGTTGGGGCGACGTCACCGACGTGGTGTTCGCCAGCCACGGCTGGCCCCACTGGGGGGCCGGGGCGGTCCACGGCTACCTCACCCGCCAGCGGGACCTCTACCGCTGGCTCCATGACGAGGCCATGCGGCTGGCCAACAAGGGCCTCACGCCGAACGAGATATCAGCGGCCATCGACCTGCCGCCGGGCCTGTGGGCCGACTACCTCTGCCACGGCTACTACGGCACGGTCAGCCACAACGTCCGGGCCGTCTACCAGCGGTACCTCGGCTTCTACGACGGCCACCCGTCCAGCCTGGACCCCTACGAGCCCGTCGAGGCCGGAAGGCGCTACGTCGACTTCATGGGTGGAATGGACCGCCTACTGGAACAGGCCCGGTCCTCGTACGAGGCCGGCGACCACCGCTGGGTTGCCGAGGTGCTGCGCCACGCCGTGTTCGCAGACCCAACCTGCGTCGAGGCCCGCATGCTGCAGGCCGACGCCTTCGAGCAACTCGGCTACCGGGCCGAGTCCGGCCCGTGGCGCGACATCTACCTGACCGGCGCCCAGGAACTCCGGAACGGGCCCATCGACCTCCCAGCCATCCAGCGCCCCAGGGACGAGGTGCTCCGGGGCATGAGCCTCCAGCAGATCTTCGACTTCATGGCTGTCCGCCTGGACGGTCCCGCCGTCGTGTCGCTGGGCCACCTCTCGGTGGACTGGGTCCTGCCCGACGTCGTCGACACGGTCAGGGTGGAGCTCTCCAACGGAACCCTGCACTCGCTCCCCGGACGTACGCACGCATCGCCAGATGCCACGGTCACCGGCGACCGGGCGGCACTGGAGAACATGATTGCCACGGGCACCCCGTTCGCCGAGGTAGTGGAATCCGGAGCGGTGACCATCGCCGGAGACGTCGAGCGGGTCGTGGGGCTGTTCGGAAACCTCACCGACTTCCCGCTCTTCTGGAACGTCATCGAGCCGTAGGCCCGGTCCCCCGGGCCACCCGCCGCCGTAGCGGTACCGGTCCTTTCAGGAATCCAGCCCGGAGCGGAGTTCGGCGCCGTGCTGGTCGTTGGTCGGCGGTCGCCGCCTCACCGTTGGAGGCGTCGCCGACATCCGAATGGGCGACCGCACGGACCTGAACTCCCCGTCGCCATCCTCGAACACGTCGACCGGGTCCAGGCCCAGCTCAGTCGCCTCCAAGAACGCGCTGCGCACCGTGTTGATCGGCCCCGCCGGGATGCCGCCGGCACGCAGGCGCTCCAACCACGCCTCCGTCGTATCGGTGGCCAGGGCTGACTCGATCTCGACCTCCAGATCGTCGGCGTGTCGCATCCGCGACCCGTTGTCGCAGAAGCGGACGTCGGTCAGCCAGTCGTCCCGCCCCAGGACCACGCAGAACCTCTCCCAGAGGCTCGGGCTGGCGGCGGCCACGGCCAGCACGCCGTCCGACGTCCGGTACGGCTGATATGGGACGATCGACGGGTGCCGGTTGCCCTGCCTGCCCGGATCGATGTCAGCCACCACGTGCCCCGACCCGACGTTCAACAGGCCGGCCAGGGCCGCCCCCATGAGCGAGACCTCCACGTGCTGGCCGAGACCGGTCCAGTGGCGTTCCTCGATGGCCGCCAGGATGGCGATCACGGCGTAGAGACCGGTCAGGTTGTCCACCATCGCCGATCCGACCTTGGTCGGTTCGCCATCGGCGTCGCCCGTGATCGACATCACCCCGCTCATGGCCTGGACCAGGAAGTCGTAGCCGGCCAGGCGGGCACCGGCTCCGGTGCTGCCGAATCCGGTGATCGAACAGGTAACCAGGTCGGGACGCTCGATGGCCAGCGACTCCCTGTCCAGGCCGAAGCGTTTCATGGTGCCCACCCTGAAGTTGTCGACCACGACGTCGGCACCCAGGGCGATCCTCCGTGCCACGGTGAGGTCGTCGGCATCCCGGAGGTCCAGCGCGATGCTGCGCTTGTTGCGGTTCAGGCCCAGGTAGTAGGTGCTGGTCGCCGCACCCCCCTCGCCCCACCACGGCGGACCCCAGGTTCTGGTCTCGTCGCCCACGCCCGGCTGCTCGACCTTCACCACGTCGGCGCCCAGGTCACCCAGCACCATCGTGGCCATCGGCCCCGCCAGCACCCGGCTGAAGTCGGCTATCCGGAGGTGGCCCAACGCACCGGTATCGGCACGCTGATCGTCATCGGGGCTGTCCGGCACGAGCGGGAGTCTCTCAGCGGCGGCACGACACGGCAATGCGGGGGCCTCGCTTGCCTTCAGCACCGATCACGGCAAGCATCCGACGGTGCGAACCGGACCTGTACACCTATGACCGACACGAGCACGGTCCGGCCACAGCGAGGAGTCCGCCGGGGTCGCGATGCCCGGGCAGCGAAGCGCCGTACCAGGGTCCAGCGGTGGCTTCCCGAGCTGGAGCGCAGGATCCCCTGGGTGGACCTGCTCGACGACGAGCAGGTCCAGAGGATCCATGACGCCTCCATGGACATCATCGAGGAGGTGGGCGTCGAGTTCAGGTGCGACGACGCCATCGGCATGTGGCGTGCGGCCGGGGCCGACATTGACGGTGTCACCGTGCGCATCGACCGCGAGCACCTGATGTCTCTCGTCGGCACCGCTCCCTCCTCGTACACGATGGTGGCCCGCGACCCGGCCCACACGGTCACTGTCGGCGATGGCAGGACCATCTTCACCCCCTCCTACGGCGCCCCGTACGTGCTGGACCTTGACGGCGTCCGTCGCCCAGCCACCCTTCAGGACTTCCGTGACTTCACGAAGCTGAACCACCTGTCGCCGGCACTTCACATGTCGGGCGGGGTGGTCTGCGAGCCGATGGACGTACCGGTCCCAAAGCGGCACCTCTACATGACGGAGAGCCTCCTGAAGTACTCGTCCAAGCCGTTCATGGGAGCGGTCACCTCCATGGACCGAGCCGAGGACAGCCTGCACATGGCGGGAATCGTGTTCGGCCAAGACTTCGTACGCGAGACGACCGTCATGACCTGCCTGGCCAACGCCAACACCCCCCTGGTCTGGGACAAGACCATGCTGGACAGCGTCCGGGTCTTCGCAGCCGCCAACCAGGCCACGCTCTTCAGCCCGTTCGTGCTGGGTGGCGCCTCCACGCCGGCCTCCACGGTCGGGGCGGTCATCCAGGTCAACATCGAGGCCCTCACCGGCGTGGCCTTCTCGCAGCTGGTCCGTACGGGCGCCCCTGCCCTCTACGGCCAGTGGCTGTCCACCGTTTCGATGCGTACCGGCGCTCCCCAGGCCGGCACGCCTGAGATCTGCCACATGAACCTGCTCACCGCACAGATGGCCCGCCACTACAACCTTCCGTCGCGTTGCAGCGGCTCGTGCACGAGCTCCAAGATGGTCGACGCCCAGGCCGGCTACGAGGCGGCCCGCAACATGTACGGCGTGCTCATGGCGGGCACGAACTTCGTCCTCTCCACCACCGGCTACCTGGAGAGCGCCATGTGCCAGAGCTACGCCAAGTGGGTCCTGGACAGCGAGCAGTTGGAGCTCATGTACCAGTTGGGCAGCGGGGTCTCGTTCGACGACCTGGACGAGGTGCTGGACTCGATGCGCTCGGTGCCGGCGGGCGGCCACCACCTCGGCACGGAGCACACGCTGGCCAACTTCCAGACCGCCTTCTCGATGCCCGAGATGATGAACAGCGACAACTACGAACAGTGGTTGGCCGACGGGTCGCAGAGCGCCGAGGAGAGGGCAGCTGCCAGGTGCCGCCAGATGCTCGACGAGTACGAGGAACCGGCACTGGACGACCACGTCCGCGAAGAACTCGACGACTACGTGGCTCGTCGTGATGCCGAGTTGCCGGACCTGGTCACCTGAGACGGCGACAGCCCACCCAGAATCCCGAGGAATCCGACATGACCACCACCAACGGCACCGCCCCGGAACCGCCACTGCTCCACGGCGTCTGCGCCGCCATGTGCAGCCCGTTCGACGACTCCGGCGAGTCGCTCGACGAGGGGCGACTGCGCGACCACGTCGAGAGCCTCGTCGACGCAGGCATCCACGGCCTGGTGCTGGCCGCCGGCACCGGCGAGTTCGCCTTCCTCTCGACCGACGAGAAGCGCCGCGCCTTCGAGGTCGGCATCGAACAGGTGGCAGGCCGCATCCCGGTCATCTGTCAGACGTCGGCGATAACCACCGTGGACGCCATAGAGAACTCCCGGGCTGCGATCGGCCTGGGAGCCAGCGCCGTGATGGTCCTCCCTCCGTACTTCGAGGGACCGTTCGAACGCGGGGTCATGTACCACTACGAGAAGTTGGCCCGGGCCATCGACGCCCCCATCGTCCTCTACAACATCCCTGCACAGTCCGGCTTCGACATCACCCCGGACCTGTACCGGAAGCTCATAGCCATGGAGAACATCGACTACATCAAGGACTCCACAGGTGACCTGATACGCATCCAGCAGTTGCTGGGCATCGGCGGTCACGTGCTGTCCGGAGCCGACCCACTGGCCCCGTACGCCCTCATGGCCGGCTCGGCAGGCTGGATCTGGGGCGCCGCCAACGTCATGCCGCACGAGTGCGTGGCCCTCTACGACCACATCATCGCCGGTCGCAACCTCGAGGCACTCGAGCTCTGGAATCGGATGCTGCCAGCCAACCTGTTCTTCTGGGACAACGCCGTGGACGCCGAGTACAACGTGGCGGTCAAGACGGCCACCAACATGGTCGGTCGGCCGGTAGGCCCGTGCCGTCGGCCGGTGATGCCCATGACCCGCCGGGGCCGCGTATCGCTGACCGCCGCCCTCTCCACGCTGCCGACGAACCGGGTGGACCGTGACCGCCTGGTGTTCCGGGAATGGGACGACGAACGCGACTGGCTGGTACGCATGACCGACCGGGCGGGAGTGGGCAGGACGATCCCGACGAGGAGCACCCGATGACCACCGACCTTGCAGATCCGACAGCCCTGGCGGCATCCGTGCAGCCTCCGACGCGGGCCCTCATCGGGGGCCGCAGCGTGGAGTCGGCCAGCGGACGGACCTTTGCCACCCTGGATCCGGCCACCGGTCGCGAGCTGGCCCAGGTCTCCGAGTGCGATGCCACGGACGTGGACCGTGCCGTCGCCGCGGCACGGGCCGCCTTCGAGGAGGGGCCCTGGGGTCGCATGGCGCCCGCTGACCGCAAGCTGCTGCTGCTGCGGTTCGCCAGCCTGGTGGAGGCCCACACCGACGAGCTCGCCATCATCGAGACGCTGGAGGCGGGCAAGCCGATCAGCGACTGCTCGGGGATCGACGTCCCCGACCTGGTGATGACCCTGCGCTGGCACGCCGAGGCGTGCGACAAGCTCTACGACCAGCTCTCGCCGTCGGGCCCCGGCAAGGTCGGGATGGTGGTCCGCGAGCCAGTCGGCGTGGTCGGCGCCGTGCTGCCCTGGAACTACCCGCTGATGATGGCCGGCTGGAAGATCGGCCCGATCCTGGCGGCCGGCAACACGTGCGTGGTGAAGCCGGCAGAGCAGACCTCCATGTCGACCATCCGGGTGGCCGAGCTGGCCGTCGAGGCCGGGATCCCGGACGGCGTCTTGAACGTGGTCCCGGGGTTCGGCGAAACGGCCGGCGCAGCGATCGGACTGCACCCGGACGTGGACTGCGTCGCCTTCACCGGATCCACCGAGGTAGGCCGCCACTTCCTCCGCTACTCGGCCGACTCCAACCTCAAGGAGGTACTGCTGGAGTGCGGCGGCAAGAGCCCGGTCATAGTCATGGCCGACGCCGACGACCTGGATGCCGCGGCGACAGGAATCTGCGAGGGGATCTTCTGGAACGGAGGCCAGAACTGCAGCGCCAACTCACGGCTCATCGTCCAGCACTCGGTCCTCGACGAGCTCATGGAGCGCATCGCCGAACGCAGCCGCGACTGGGTGGTGGGCGACCCCCTGGTGCCCGAGACGACCGTGGGGGCCATGATCGAGGAGGCCCACATGGACAAGGTGCTGGGCCACATAGCGGACGCGCACGCAGCCGGCTCGACGTGTGCCATCGGGGGCAACCGGGTGCGCGTGGAGAGCGGTGGGTGGTTCGTGGAGCCCACCGTCTTCACGAATGTGGATCCCTCCAGCCGCCTGGCCCGCGAGGAGGTCTTCGGACCGGTCCTGGCTGTGACCACCTTCGACACGCCCGAGGAGGCCATCCGTCTTGCCAACGACACCGACTACGGGCTGGCCGCCACCATCCACACCACCGACCTTCGCACCGCCCACCTGGCGTCACGGGCCATCCGGGCCGGAACGGTCGCCGTGAACTGCTACGGCGAGGGCGACATCACCACGCCCTTCGGTGGGTTCAAGCAGTCGGGCTTCGGTGGCCGGGACAAGTCGATCGCGGCCCACGAGCAGTACACCGAGTTGAAGACCATCTGGATGGACCTTTCCTGATGGCGGACCGCTGATCGGACGGGGGAGGCCACGATGGGTGCCGTCACGCTCCTGCCCAGGTACGACAGGAACAACGGTTGGTTCGAGACCCTGGCCGAGGTGCCGCCGGCCGCACCGCTCTCCGGTCCGACGGAAGCCGACGTGGTCGTCGTGGGCGCCGGGTTCACAGGGCTGGCGGCCGCTCGCAGGCTGGCCGAACTACGTCCGGATGCCCGGATCCTCCTCGTTGAAGCGGGCCGGATCGGAAACAGCGCCGCCGGGCGGTCGTCCGGCTTCGCCATCGACCACGCCCACAACATCCGCTCCGAGGGCTTCGCCGACTCGGCCACATACGAGAGGCAGCAGATCGCCCTGAACAGGGCCGGACAGGCCTACCTCGCCGAGGCGGTGACGGCCCACGGCATCGACTGCGACTGGACCTGGGCCGGAAAGATCCACGCCGCGTGCACCAACCGCGGGGCACGGGACCTGGACCACTTCGCTGCCACGCTCGACCTCATCGACGAGGACTACGAACTGCTGGACAGCGACGCCACCGTGGCGCGGCTGGGCATCGACTACTACCACCGGGCTCTCCACACCCCCGGGACGGTGCTGCTGCAGCCGGCTGCACTCTGCAGGGGCCTGGCCGCATCCCTGCCGGCCAACGTGACCGTCCACGAGGAAACTCCGGTGACGTGGCTGGACGAGGGCCCACCCCACGAGCTGCACACCGACGGTGGAACCATCCGCACCCCGGAGCTCGTGCTGGCTAACAACGGCTTCGCCGTCGGCTTTGGCTTCTACGCCCACCACCTCATTCCGGTCGTGACCTGGGGGTCCATGACGCGACCGCTCACCGACGAGGAGTCGGCTTCAATAGGTGGCGACCTGACCTGGGGTGTGATCCCGGCGGCACCGTCCGGCACCACGGTGCGACGCCTGGTCGACGGCCGGATCCTGATCCGCAACGTCTACAGCTACAGCCGTCACTCGATGGCCGGTGGCCGCTTCCGGCGTCGGGCCGCCGGAGCCCACCGGGTGGCCTTCGAGCGTCGGTTCCCCGGCCTGGCGCACGTGCCGTTCGACTACTCGTGGGGCGGTGCGCTGTCCATGGCCCGCAACGGCGAACCGGTCTTCGGACGCCTCGCCGACGGCATCCACGGTGCGCTGGTCCACAACGGCACGGGGCTGAGCCGTGGGGCGATCTGCGGAAAGCTCATAGCCGAGATGGTCTGCGGCGAGGGCTCGGACCTGCTGGACGGGATGCTGGCCACGGGACGGCCCAACCGGAACCTCCCCGACCCGCTCCTCGGCTGGGGCGTGAACCTGTACGCCCGCCGACTGCGGATGCGGTCCGGCCGGGAGATGTAGGGCCCAGAGCCCAGAGGGAGGACCTAGATGACACGGACGGACGCACAGGACCTGGAGTCGACCACACCCGACATCCGGCGGGTCGCCCTGGTGACCGGGGCAACCTCGGGGATCGGGCGGGCGTGCGCACTGCGGTTGGCGGCCGACGGCCTGGCGATCCTGGTCGGGGGGCGCGACGTGGAGCGCGCCGACAGCGTCGTGGAGGAGATCACCGCCGCCGGTGGTGCGGCCGCCACCGCTCTGGGGGACGTGACCGATCCCGGCTACGGCGATGCAGCCGTGGCGGCCGCCATCGACGCCTTCGGTCGCCTCGACGTGCTGGTCAACGCGGCCGGCGTGATCACCCGGGCCGACGCCGAGGGCACCTCCGACGAGGAATGGCACCGAGTCATGGCCACCAACGTGGACGGCCTGTTCAGGAGCAGCCGGGCGGCCCTGCCGGCCATCCGGGCAGCTGGGGGCGGGTCCATCGTCAACGTCAGCTCCACCAACGGCCTGGTCGGCGCCGTCGGGCTGGCCGCCTACTGCGCCTCCAAGGGTGCGGTCACCAACCTCACCCGTGCCATGGCCCTCGATCACGCCCACGAGGGCATCCGGATCAATGCCGTCTGTCCGGGCGCCGTGGACACCCACATGTTGTACTCGGAGCGCGGCGACACCGTCGAAGAGGTCCGGGCGGCCAACCTGGCGACCATCCCCGAAGGTCGGATCCCGACCGGCGAGGAGGTGGCCGAGCTGGTGGCCTTCCTGGCCGACGACCGGTCCCGTCACGTGAACGGAGCGAACCTCAGCATCGACGGGGGGTACACGGCAGCATGACCGGACAGGACGCACCGGTACGGATGCAGGGTCGGATAGTGGTGGTGACCGGTGGTGCACGCGGGATCGGTCGGGCGATAGTGGACCGCCTGGCCGCCGAGGGGGCCACCGTCGTGATCGGCGACCTCACCGATCCAGGCGAGGTGGGGGCCGGCCTTGACGTCGCCGGACACCGAGAATGGGTCCCCCTGGACGTGACCGACGAGATATCGGTTCTGGAGTTCGCCGAATCGGTGCAGGCCGGGCACGGCGGCGTCGACGTCCTGGTGAACAACGCCGGGATCATGGACACCCGGTCGATCCTGGACGAAACGGTTGCCGACTGGGACCTCACGATGGCTGTCAACCTGCGTGGCCCGTTCCTGATGGTCAAGCACCTGCTGCCCCTCATGGATGGGCGGGGCTCGCCCTCGATCATCAACATCGGATCGATCGAGGGGCTGGCCGCCAACGCCCTGCACGCCGCCTACGCCACCTCCAAGGCGGGAATCCATGGCCTCACCCGTGCGCTGGCCGTGGACCTCGGCCCCATGGGAATACGTGTCAACGCCATCGCCCCCGGGTGGATCGACACCGACCTGAACCGCGGCTACGTGGACAGGCACCCGAACCGTGAGACGACGATGGCCGAGTTGGCGTCGCTGCATCCGGTGGGACGCATCGGCGATCCTGCGGACATCGCCGCCACCGCCCTCTGGCTCGCCTCGGCCGATGCCGGTTTCGTGACCGGGCAGGTGGTGACCGTCGACGGTGGTCGCATGACCCGCCTGCCCATCCCCGCCTCGCTGGCCGACGACGCCTGAACCGGCCGCCGTTCAGCCCCCCGCCTACCGGTCGGGGTTACGCCAGACGATCAGCACGGCGTTGCCGCCAACCGCCGGGTCCTCCATGTAGTCGGGGATCGCCCCAAGGGCCTCGAAGCCGTTCTCCAGCTGGAAGCTGAGGGTCGGGTCGTAGAGCCGCCCCGCCTTCACCTCGTCGACGTACTCGTCTGCCGACATGGCGTCCATGTGGTCGGCGTAGCCGGGAATCACGCCTCCGGCCACGATCCCGGCCTTCCCGAGGCGCCGGACCACCTCCTTGCGCCGCACGTAGAGCTGCTGTCCGATGCCGAGGCGCCGGTAGCCGGGATCAACCGCGATCGTCACCCCGTAGTACCAGTCGGCGTTGGCCCGGTGGTTGCCGCACGAGTTCTCCCCGAGCAGGTCGTCCAGGCAGTGGTGGGGCTCGTCGAAGTCGAAGTCGATGAGGATCCCCACGCCCATGCCGACCGGCCTGTCGCCGTCAAGGGCCACGAAGCCACCCTCGGGAAAGGTCCCACAGAGGATGCGGATGTCGTCGACGCTGAGCAGGTCGACCATTCCGGCTGTCGGGAAGGCCGCCCGCTCGATGGCAGCCAACTCCTCGGCCCAGCGTTCCTGGATCGGTGCGTAGGTGATCTCAGGCATCGGCTCAGACGGGGAACGAGACGTGGACGTACTCGTTGTGGCTGGGCAGGCCCCACACCGCCCAGAAGTCCAGGGTGCGCGGGCGCATGATCACCGCTCCACTGGATTCGATGTGGAACGGCTCCCGGGATACCTGGCAGATGGACCCCTCGTCGCGGGTCACGGCCATCAGGACGTGCTCGTCGATGCCGTCCCGGTCAAGCAACTCGAGGGCCCTGGCCCGACGCCGGGTCGAGCTGTCCTTCAACACATCGTGCTTCGGAGCCTCTAGGGCCACCGCCTCGTCCCACAGGGCGTGGTTGGTGTGCACGAGGGCATCTGCATCGAGGGTGACGGTGGGGCCAGCCGTCGGGAAGGCCTCGATCATGTGGCCCTCACCGCCCGCGTCGAACACCAAGAAGCTGTGCGCCCCGGCCAGGCCGGCGGCGAGGATGGCATCGCGGGCCGCTACCGCCGAGTCCTGCATGAGGGCGTCGCGCACGACCGAGGTCCACATGACGCCCGGACATCCGTCTGTGGCGACGAGGTTGTTGATCCCGACGCAGACTCCGGCCTCGTTCATACCGATCTGTCCGACGCACCCCGTGGTGGTGAACACCAGGGCGGCCGGACCGTCCTCCGGCTGGACCCGGAGCAGCACCACGTGTTCGGTGGCGCTGTCATGCATGTCCCAGGTCTGGCCGTAGAAGCCCCGCCCGTTGCACCGGTGGTCCGGGACGATGAACGCAGTGCAGTCGTCCTCGACCACCTCGTCAGGATGTGACCCACCGACGACGGCTCGCACCGTGTCCACGAAGTCCGTGAAGCCGCCGACCACGACAGCCTCCTCGGGCGTGATCCCCGCTCCTTCGGCTATGCCGCACATCTCGGCGTAGAGGCTGGCTGAGTGTGCCTCGTGGGCCGGGAGGCAGGAACGGGCTATGTCAAGGACGTCGCCACGGCCGATCTCGCCACCTGCCCAGAACTTGGAGCCGGCCAGCCGGACGCGTTCAGCGGCATACGTCCGGATCTCCTCGGCGTGGGCCGCACCATGGGCGTTCCCCATGGCCGCCGGACTGCCTGTCAGGTCCAGGATCCGCATCGGGGGTCGTATCACCGCGTCAGTCTGACCCATCGACAACTGGTGTGCAAGCGTATCATTCGTTCTTCTGTACATTAACAACTATATCAGTCGTCACTATAAGTCTAGATCGATGATTCAGTCGTCACTAGCGCCGACGAGGTTCCCAAAGCGGTGCAGGGTCCGACTGACCGCCTGCTCGCGGAGGTGATGGCGCAGCTCGAGGCGACCACTGGCCGTGACCGCTTCATCAACCAGGTCCACCTCGGCTGCAATGGCCGCCCGGCGGATCAACTCGGACACGAAGCCCACCGCACGGACCCGGCCGAACCTGTGGGCGGTCAGCGTGCCAGCGAACGTGACGTCGTCATCGACGGTGGCCCGACTCACGAGCGGCACCACCCCACAGCGCGCCGACGCCGCCAGCACCCGGTCCACCTCTGCCGCCGTCGCACCGGGCCCGACCCGCACTACCAGGTCCGGGAGGGGCCGGTAGCGAAGCACGTTCACCTCGCAGAACAGGCCCGTCGGGTCGTGCGGAATCCCGTAGTGGTCCTCCCACCAACCGTCGTCGGCGATGGCCAGCTCGGCTGCGTCCACCTCGGAGAGATCCGTCGCCGGCGCCCACGTGCCGAGCTGCAGGAGGTAGTCGGGACCGCCGGTCTTGGCACCCACCCCGACCGACGACCTCTTCCAGCCCCCGAACGGCTGGCGCTGCACGATGGCACCGGTGATGGCCCTGTTGACGTAGGCGTTCCCCACCTCGACGGCCTCCAGCCAGGCATCCACCTCGACCGGGTCCAGGGAGTGGATGCCCCCGGTCAGCCCGTAGTCCACGGCGTTCTGGACCTCGATGGCCTCCTCCAGGGTGTCGACGGCGACCAGGCCCAGGACCGGTCCGAAGTACTCGGTGCGATGGAACTGCGAACCGGCACGCACCCCGGCCTTGATCCCCGGCGTCCACACCCGTCCATCGGCATCCAGGCGTCGCGGCTCTAGCAACCACTCCTCGCCGGGGGCCAGCACGGTCAAGGCATCAAGCAGCTTGCCGGCTGCCGGGGCCACGAGGGGGCCGAACACGGTGGCGGGATCGGTGGCGGGACCGATATGCAGGGAGGTTGCCGCATCGACCAGCTGTCTCAGGAACCGCTCGTCGGTGGCCACCGGACCCACGAGGATCCCCAGGCTGGCAGCCGAGCACTTCTGGCCCTGGTGGCCGAACGCCGAGAGCACCAGGTCGGCGGCCGCCAGGTCCAGGTCGGCCTGAGGGGTCACGACCAGAGCGTTCTTGCCACTGGCCTCGGCGAAGAGCCTCATGTTCGGGTCCCAGCAGCGGAACAGGTCGGCCGTCTCATACGAGCCCGTCAGGATCACACCGTCGACCGTGGTCACCAGCCGACGGCCGACCTCGTCATCGGGGGTACGGACGAACCTCAGCACGTCGGGCGGTACGCCGGCAGCCCAGCAGGCCTCCGCCACCAACTCGGCGCAACGGGGCGTCTCTGGAGCCGGCTTGAACACCACGGCGTTGCCGGCAGCCAGCGCAGCCAGCGTCCCGCCCGCAGGTATGGCCACCGGGAAGTTCCACGGGGGTATCACGGCCACCACCCCCAGCGGCGTGAACTCCGCGCCGTCGATGCGCTCCAACTCCGTCGCACGCTCGGCGTACCAGCGGGCGAAGTCGACCGCCTCTCCGATCTCCGGGTCCGCCTCGGCCACCGTCTTAGATGCCTCGTGCATCATGGCCAGGAGCAGGTCGTCGTGTCGGACCACGAGCTCGTCGGCCACGCGCCGCAGCACCTCGCACCTCTCGGAGGCTCCACGTGCGCCCCACTCAGCCTGGGCGACACGGGCCGTGGCCACCTCGGCATCGATCCCGTCGATCGTCGAGGTCAGCGTGGTCCGTACCGGCTCGAACGCCCTTGCGGTCAGCACCTCCAGGCGGCGGCGGGTGGCCGGAAGCGTCGGATCGCCGTCGGGCTGGTTCCGGAACCGTCCACCACCCCCGGGCGGCACCTCGACCTCGCGGCGGGGCAGGTCACCCACCTTCCAACGGCTGGCCACCGCTGCACGGAAGCACCCGGCCTGCTCCTCGAAGTCCGGCGTGCCCGGCCGCAGGGTGAACAGGTGGTGGAGGAAGTTCTCCTCGGAACTGTTCTCCTCCAACCGGCGGAAGAGATAGCTGACAGCGACGTCGAAGTCGTCGCGTCCCACGGTCGGCGTATAGAGGAGCAGGCTCCCGACCTCGGCCCGGACCACGCGGGCCTGGGACGGCGCCATGCCCTGGAGCATCTCGAACTCCACCCTGTCGGCCACGCCGCGTGCCTCGGCCAGGAGGTGGGCCCAGGCCACGTCGAACAGGTTGTGGCTGGCGAGGCCGATGCGGACGGAGCGGGCGTGGATGGGTCGCAGGGCCCAGTCCACGCACCGCTTGTAGTTGGCATCCACCTCGGCCTTGGTCCCGTAGGGCGCCTGCACCCAACCGTGCATCGACGCGTCAACCCTTTCCATTGACAGGTTGGCTCCCTTGACCAGTCTGACCTTCACCTCTCCCCCGCCGGCGCTGGACCGTGCACAGGCCCACGCCGTGATGCGCTGAAGGGCCCCGAAGGCGTCAGGCAGGTAGGCCTGCAGCACGATTCCGGCGTCCAGGTCCCTGAGGTCGGGTTCGTCCAGCAACTCCATGAACGCCCGGAGGGTGACCTCCAGGTCCCGGTGCTCCTCCATGTCGAGGTTCAGGAAGGTGGTCCGACCGGCCTCCGTGGGGGCTGCCGCAGCCGCCCGGTACAGGACCCGGAGTCGGTCCTTGATGCGTTCCAGGGTGTGGTCGAACGCCCACATGTTGAGCTGGCTGGCGATGGCCGAGACCTTCACCGAGACGTAGTCGACCGCCGGATCCCGGATCAGTTCGAGGGTGCGCTCGAAGCGACGGGAGGCCTCGCCCTCGCCGAGAACGGCCTCGCCCAGGAGGTTCACATTCATGGCGTAGCCATCGGCCCGACGCCGGGACAGGTGGTCGTGCATCGAATCCGGAGCGGCGTCCACCACCATGTGGCCAACCAGTTGGCGGAGCCGACGACGGGCCAGTGGCATGACCAGCCGGGGCAGGGCCGGCGCCAACCGGGCCCCCGCCTGGAGCATCAGCCGGTCCATGGGGCCCAGGAAGCCCGGCAGGCCCCGGTCGGTGACAAGGCGGACCAGCTGCTCGGCGGCGAGCACGTCCTGGCGGTGTCGGGCGACCCGGTCCACGAACCGCATCGTGAATCCGATGCCGCCCGGATCGGCGATGATCGCCCGCATCCGGTCGGTCGAACGGCGCTCGGTGGGCGTCTCGGTCGAGTGGGCCTCGGTCAACCAGCGGGCCACGACCGCCACGGCGTCCTCGGCCAGGGCGTCCGGATCGACATGCCTGCCCGCCCCGTCCGAGGCCGGGGCGGTGGCACCTGGAACGGGTTCGCCTCCTTCGGAGGAACGACGTCGCTCTCGGGTCGTGACCATGCCTACATAGTCGGGATCGGACCGTTCGGAGTCTTGTACGATCCGCGCACACATGAACCCGATTTCGGACAAATCGACGGCGGACACCCCGCCAGGCGGCCCATCAGACCACGGCTGCCCCCCGGAACTGCTCGAGTTGTTCGACGCCCTCCCAAACGTGATGTTCTGCTGGAAGGGCCCTGACGACCGGTACGTGGCCGTCAACCATGCCTTCGTGCGGCGCTCAGGCCGGATGGACCGGCGCGACGTCCTGGGGGCCCGTGCCGTCGACCTGTTCCCCGCTCCCCTTGCCGGGCGCTACGAGGAACAGGACCGCCAGGTGTTCGCCGACGGCGAGGCACTCCGCGACGAGTTGGAGCTGATTAGACGTCCCGATGGTTCCACCGGCTGGTACCTGACCACGAAACTCCCGGTCGTGCGCGACGGCGAGGTGGTCGGCCTGGTCAGCGTCAGCCGCGACCTGGAGACGCCCAGCGACGAGGGCATCGCTCTGGAGTCGCTGACCCGTGTGGTGGAGTTGGTCCAGGCTCAGGCCGGCGGGGCCCTCAAGGTGGCCGACCTGGCAGCGGCCGCCGGCTGCTCGGAGGGCCAGCTGGAACGACGGATGAAGAAGGTGTTCGGCCTCACCGCGACGCAGTACGTGCTGCGCGTCCGGGTGGACCGTGCAGCCGACCTCCTGGTCGACACCGACCGCTCGATCGCCGGCATCGCCGCCGAATGCGGGTTCTCGGACCAGGCAAACCTGACCCGCCTGTTCGGACGCCTGATCGGCGAGACGCCTGCCCGGTTCCGGGCGGCCAAGAGCGCCTGAGCCAACTCAGGCTGCGGACGATCAGGCGGCGGACCGCTCCACACGGATCGGCACGCCAAGTTCCCACAGCCCGAGGGCATCGGCGATCGGCACCGGTCGATGCACCTCTCCGTTGTGGTTCACACCGTAGAGCTCGGCGGAGATGTCGTCCGCGTCGGCCCTGACAACCACCGAGTAGACGTCGTGGAAGGCCTTCAGCCGTCGCTCGGCACCAATGATGTTGGGTCTGGCCTCGACGACGAGGGTCGTCGTGGTGGCCGAGTCGCCGAAGCTCAGGACCGAGCCGAGGTCGTTGGACTCGACCGACTTCACGATTCCGGTCGCTGCCGGTGTGCTGGACTTCGAGGTGGTTGCCACCAGGGTGCCTCCCGCATGTGTGGACTCGTCGATTCTACCGGCGGTACCTCCCGGCCCCGACCGCCGTCAGATGTCCCGACC
>CAJWFS010000002.1 GCA_913030665.1 uncultured Acidimicrobiaceae bacterium | reverse complement strand
TGGTACGCCCAGTACACGGTCGAGGTGGCGCGGGTAGATCGGACTATTGAATTCAGGCGCCCCAGCTAGCGTTTTTAGAGCCCTCGGCTACTAGGGGCAGGGCGACAGCGGAGCCCCAAGGTGCAGATACGGGCAGGCGGCTGGGTCCGACCAGTCCCGCCCTGAGATCCGCTGTCGGGGACAGGTGGTGGCCCCATCCGGGGGTTCTGCTTGAGTAGTACGCCCCATGAACAGGCCGGGCGCTCATTTCGGGGGCCGCGACCACGCTTCGCCGCCTGGAAGAAGGCGGGTGAGAACGGTGACTCCAGGTGCGTCTTGGCGGAGAAATCACCGTCAACCATAAATGTGGAGGTGACAGTCGAACAGCCCGGGCCTGCCACCGGGCCAACACAACCCCCGGTGGGGCGTCGTCGTAGGGTCCGGACCATGGGAATCACGGTTTCACAGCTGACGGGGGTACTGGGCGCCCGGATCGACGGGCTGGACCTGGGGCCGGACATGAACCCGGCGGAGGTTGCCGACCTGCGGAGTGCCCTGGTGGCCCACGAGGTGGTCATCGTGCCCGGCCAGACCCTCTCTCCGGGTGAGCAGGCCGGGTTTAGCCACCTGTTGGGTGGGTTCTCGCCGGTGCCGTTCGTGCAGCCGGTGCCGGAGCATCCCGAGGTGATCAAGGTCGTCAAGGAGGCCTCCGAGACCGAGGCATTCAACTTCGGCGGGGTGTGGCACAGCGACTTCTCGTTCCTAGACGCTCCCCCGGCATTCACGATCCTGCACGCCCTGGACGTGCCCGCGGTGGGCGGCGACACGGTGTGGGCGTCGATGACCGCTGCCCATGAGGAGTTGGAGCCGGCTGACCGGGAGCGCCTGGAGGAGATCACGTGCGTGCACTCGGCCAGTGCCTCCTACTCGCCCGCCCAGCAGGAACTGCATGCTGGCCTGTCGGGCATGGACATCCGGACGTCGGAATCCGCCGATGCGACCCGGGAGCACCCGCTGCTGTGCACCCACCCTGAGACCGGCAGGCGCAGCCTGTACTTCAACGGGACGTACGTGCGTGGCCTGAGGGGACCGGGAGTTGGGGATGGCACGGAATCGGGAGCCGCAGAGGAGACGGGCCTACTGCGATGGCTGCACGACTTCACCACCCACATCCGGTTCACGTGCCGACATCGTTGGTCGAATGGTGACGTCGTGCTGTGGGACAACCGTTCGACCCAGCACCTGGCGTTGAACGACTACCCCGGCCAGCGCCGAGAGCTCCACCGCACCACTGTCGCCGGCACCGAGCCAGCACGCTGAACGAAGAGGCTGGTTGGCCGACCAGCCTCCGGTCCTGCCGCTGTGGTGACCGAATCCACTCGCTGATCGGGGCGGCTGACCGACCGAGGCCTGACAGACCGGATGAACGGAATCGGCTGCCAGAGAATGTCCGGCCTCAGCTGGCCTGCCTTCCTGGAGCCTTTCGATAACAAGCTCCGCCTTCCGGGGCAGGAAGAGACCCTGCTCAGTCGTCGCGGAGGAGTTCGATGAGCGAGCTTGTGTCCCACCGGCCGTGGCCCTCACGCTGGAGACGTGCGTAGAACTGGTCGACCATGGCGGTGACCGGCAGGGTGGCGCCGATGCGCTCCGCCTCGTCGAACACGATGCCGAAGTCCTTGCGCATCCAGTCCAGGGCGAAGCCGTGGTCGAAGTGGCGGTCCAGCATGGTGCGGGCCCGGTTCTCCATCTGCCATGAACCCGAGGCACCCTGGCTGATGGCGGCGAGCACCTTGTCGGTGTCCAGGCCGGCCCTGCGGGAGAAGTCCAGGGCCTCGGCAAGGCCCTGTATGAGGCCGCCGATGCAGACCTGGTTGACCATCTTGGTGAGCTGGCCGCTGCCCACGTCGCCGACCAGCACAATGGCCTTCGCATAGGAGTCGATCAGGGGCTCGACGGTTGCGAACACGTCCGGGTCACCGCCACACATGATCGAGAGTTGCCCGTTCTGAGCCCCGGCCTGGCCACCGGAGACCGGTGCATCCACGAAGCCGACGCCGATCTCCGACGCGACGGCGGCGATCTCCCTCGCGACCTCGGCTGAGGCGGTGGTGTGGTCGACCAGTGTCGAGCCCTCGGCCATGCCGGCCAGGGCACCATCTTCGCCAAAGACAACGAATCTCAGGTCGTCGTCGTTACCGACGCAGACCATCACGGCGTCGGCACCGGTAGCGGCCTCACGAGGCGTCGGCACCGAGGAGCCTCCGTGGGCCTCCACCCATGCCTCGGCCCTGGAGGTCGTGCGGTTGTAGACGGTTGTCTGGTGCCCGGCGGCCTGGAGATGTCCGGCCATCGGAAATCCCATCACTCCGAGGCCGATGAACGCACATGTCGCCATGGTCAGGTTCTCTTCTCTCTGGAGGGGTGCTCCCTGACGGGATTCTCCCTGGTTGGGTTCTCTCTGGCGGAGTCTCCGACTCGCGCCAGCTACAAAACGCCCACGATGACCTCTGCCGGCTGGTCAGGTTCCGTAGGCGAGGGCCGCCATGGCGGCGAACAGGTCCGGGATGGTCCCGTCGCCACCGTCGATCTCACGGTAGACGGCCCGCACGTTGACGGCGAGGCGTTCCCACTCACCCCACTGCCGGTACTGCGCGAAATCGTCCGAGGCGACCAGATCGGCGACGGTGTCGGCGGCGCTCATACCGGTCGCGTGGCGGGCCCGGCACGCGGCCTCCAGCCAGGTCAGGTAGCCGCGGACCGCCCGGACGCCGTCGGCGTCGGTGAGCGGGCCGTGGCCAGGGATGATCACGTCGCAGCCCAAGTCGATGATCCGGTCGCAGGCGGCGACCCAGTTGGCGACCGGACCGTCCCAGATGATCGGGGTGCCCATTACGAAAAGGATGTCGCCCGTGAAGACGGTGGAGGCGTCGGGCAGGTACACCAGCAGGTCACCGGCGGTGTGCGCCGGACCCACCTGCTCCAGATGGACCTGGCTGCCCCCGATCTCGATCTGAAGTCGGCCGGTGAATGTCCGTGTGGGTTCCGGGACGGTGATCCCCTCGAAGGTGAAACTGCCGAAGGCCTGCTGCACGTAGTCGTTGGTGACCTCACCCATGTCCGCCTGCAGAAGGGCCACGAGGGCCGACGGTGGCACGGCACCCATCTCGCGGGCTGCGGCCTCGGTGGTCACGACCTCGGCGTTGGTGACCAGGCTGTTGCCGTAGCAGTGGTCACCGTTGGCGTGCGTGTTGACGAGCGTGCCGATGGGCCGGGTATCGGTGATCGGCGCCATGGCGTCGAGCATGGTCCGGGTCAACTCCAGGTCGAAGAGCGTGTCCACGAGCAGGGAACCGCCGTCAGTGGCGAGCAGGCCGGCATTGGACCAGCCCCAACCACCGTCGGGCTGCAGCCAGGCGAACACACCGTCGGCCACCTCGTGGAGGCCGGTCGTGTAGGGAATCTCGTCGGCTGGGTGCACCCGGGTGACACTACGTGTGTCAGGCGAAGAGGCTGGCTACGGCCGGTTCCGGAATCGAGGCCGGTGGGGTCGGTGAAGGATGAGTGTCTTGTCGGGCGGTCGCTACCTCATCCACGGGCCAATCCTGCACGAGGGGTGTGACACTCGTCCCCGGTCCCGCATGGGCAACGGGGGCGTCATGATGGCAGGCTTGTAGGTGTCCTCGGGGTCGGCCACGAAGCGGGCCCCGACCCCTCTCATCCACATCCAGGAGAACGTCAAATGGGCAACATCTGTGCAGGCCGCGTGGCCATCGTGACCGGTGCCGGTCGTGGCATCGGCAGGGAACACGCCCTGCTGCTGGCCGAGAACGGTGCCAAGGTGGTCGTCAACGACCTGGGTGGCGATGCCGCCGGCGAGGGCGCCGACACCACCCCGGCCCAGTCGGTCGTCGACGAGATCGTCGCCATGGGTGGCGAGGCGGTCGTGAACGGCGCAAACGTCGCCGACTTCGACGCAGCCGGCGAGATGGTCCAGCAGGCCATCGACACGTTCGGCAGCTGCGACATCCTCGTCAACAACGCCGGAATCCTGCGGGACCGCATGATGTTCTCGATGACCGAGGGCGACTGGGACGCTGTGATCAACGTCCACCTGAAGGGCACGTTCGCCCCCAGCCACCATGCCGCCAGCTACTGGCGCGAGAAGGTCAAGGCGGGCGGCGAGGCCTTCGGTCGGATCATCAACACGGCGTCACCGTCAGGCATCTACGGCAACGTCGGGCAGTCCAACTACGGGGCGGCTAAGGCCGGCATCGCGGCGTTCACGATCATCACCGCCATGGAACTCGTGAAGTACGGGGTGACCGTCAACTGCCTGGCTCCGGGCGCCTACACCCGCATGACGAAGGACCTGCCGGGCTTCGCCGGAATGGACGAGGAGACCCAGGAGAAGATGGGTCCCCGTTGGATCGCCGTGACCACCACCTGGCTGTGCAGCGCAGCAGCCCAGAACGTGACGGGTCGGATCTTCGACATCGTGGGCCAGCGCGTCGGCATCGCCGAGCAGTGGCGCCTCGGACCGACCGCCATGCAGACGGACGATCCGGCCGACATGACCGACGTCATCGCCGGCCTGATGGCCGAGGCACAACTCAACTCCGACATGGGCGGCAACCCGACCGAGGGTCCGGGACGGCCGAGCCACACGATCTAGGACCTGGCCGAAGAACAGGAGCAGCGCCATGGCGATCGACTTCAGCCTCACACCGGAACTGGAAGCGATCCGGGCCCGGGTCCGGACGTTCGTCGACGACGTGATCCGTCCAGGCGGGGCGATCATCGACGGCGAGGGCGGTGCCGAGCCTCTGGACGGCACGGACCGCCTCAAGGCGCTCATCGGAATGCGCAAGCAGGCCCACGCCGAGGGGCTGTGGCTACCCCACATGCCCGAGGAGTGGGGCGGCATGGGCCTCGGGCACGTCGAGTTGGCGATGGTGCAGGCCGAGGCGGCCCGCTCCTACTACGGCCCGTGGGTCCTGAACTGCCAGGCGCCCGACGAGGGCAACATGCACACGCTGCTCCACTGGGCCACCGACGCCCAGAAGGAGAAGTACCTGCGGCCGCTCTGCGAGGGCACCACGTGGTCGTGCTTCGCCATGACCGAACCGGAGGTGGCCGGGTCGGACCCGACGCTCATCCGCACCAGCGCGTACGTGGACGGCGACGAGTGGGTCATCAACGGCCACAAGTGGTTCATCAGCAATGCCCACCGGGCGAAGTTCGCCATCCTGGTGTGCCGTACCGAGGAGAACCCGGAGATCCCCCAGGCCGCCAACTCGGCGTTCCTGGTCGACATCCCGTCGGACGGGTGGACCGAGGTGCGCCAGATCGAGACGATGCACGGCTCGACCGGACACTCGGAAATCCTCATAGAGGACCTGCGGCTGCACGACGACCAGATGCTGGGCGGCCGGGGCCAGGGGCACCTGCTGGGCCAGTACCGGCTGGGGCCGGCCCGCCTGGCCCACTGCATGCGCTGGATCGCCCAGGCCGAGACGGCGCTGGACATGATGGTGGAGCGTTCCCTGAACCGGTTCAGCCACGGTTCGCTGCTGGCCGAGAAGCAGGGCATCCAGTGGATGATCGCCGACTCCACGATGGAGCTCTACCAGTCGAAGCTGATGGTGCTGCACGCCGCCTACAAGATCGACAACGGCGATGACTTCAAGTCCGAGGTGTCGATGGCGAAGCACTTCGTGGCCAACAGCCTGAACCGGATCATCGACCGGGCCATCCAGGTGCATGGGGCGCTCGGATACTCGACCGACACTCCTCTGGCACACATGTTCCAGCAGGCCCGCTGGGCACGATTCGCCGACGGGGCCGACGAGGTGCACCAGATGCGCATAGCCCAGCGATCGATCGCCGCTTGGACCGACACCGGGTCGACCTCCCGGGCCACCGGCGACCTGCCGATCTGAGCCGACCCGTCCGAACCAACACCGGCGACCAGCGGGGCCGCCGAACCAACCAGGAATTCGAGAACCAGGAGCACACCATGAGAGATGTCGTGATCGTCGATGCCGTGAGGACGCCTGTGGGGCGCCGCAACGGGGGCATGTCGACCTGCCACAGCGTGGACGTGCTGGGCACCGTCCAGAAGGCGCTGTTCGACCGGACCGGGATCGACCCCCTGGAGGTGGGCCAGGTCGTGGGCGGCTGCGTCGGCCAGGTCGGTATGCAGTCGATGAACGTGACCCGTACGGCGTGGCTGACCGCGGGCCTGCCGTTGGAGGTGCCGGCGACGACGGTTGACGCCCAGTGCGGGTCGTCGCAGCAGGCCACCAACCTGGCGTACGCCCTCGTGGCCAGCGGCGTGGTGGACGCGGCCGTGGGTTGCGGCGTGGAACTCATGAGCCAAGTTGGCTTCGGGGCGACGTCGCCCAAGGAACCGAACTCGGGTCGGCCCGTCAACCGGAACTACTACGAGCATTTCGAGTTCACTTCGCAGTTCGAGGGATCGGAGCGGATCGCCGAGCAGTGGGGCATAACGCGGGCCGACACGGACGCATTCGGCGTGCAGTCACAGGAGCGGGCGGCCCGGGCGTGGGAGGAGGACCGCTACGCCACCCAGATCGTGCCAGTGGAGGCTCCCGTACTGGACGAGGACGGCAAGCCGACCGGTGGGACGACCACCGTCACCCGTGACGAGGGCCTGCGGGACACAACGCTGGAGTCGCTGGGGAATCTGAAGCCGTCGGGTCGGGAGAACGGCGTTCACACGGCGGGTACGTCATCGCAGATCTCAGACGGCGCCGGCGCCGTGCTGCTCATGACCGCTGAGAAGGCCGCCGAGCTTGGCGTCAAGCCACTGGCCCGGATCGTGGACTCGTGCCTGGTGGGCTCGGACCCGGAGCTCATGCTGACCGGCCCGATCGGTGCCACGCAGAAGCTGCTGGCCGACAACGACCTGACGATGGACGACATCGACGTGGTCGAGATCAACGAGGCTTTCGCCTCGGTGGTGCTGGCGTGGGAGAAGGAACTCTCCCCCGACATGGAGACCGTCAACCCGAACGGTGGCGCCATCGCACTGGGCCACCCCCTGGGAGGCACGGGGGCCATCCTGACGACCAAGGCCGTGCACGAGCTGCAGCGCGCCGGCGGCGAGTACGCCGTGGTGACCATGTGCTGCGGCGGCGGGTTGGGGACCGGCACGCTGATTCAGCGGCTGTAGGAAGCGCTTCCGGAGTGATCGCGTGCGGACGATGAGGGCGTAGGGAACATGTCCGATACCTGCAGGGCAGTGGTGTTCCACGGGGATGGCACCTGGGCGCTGAGGGACGACTTCACGGTGCCGACGCCGCCTCCGGGCGGTGCGGTGCTGGCCGTGGAGGCCGTCGGGCTGTGCCACAGCGACGTGGCACAACTGGCCGGACAAAAGCACGTACCGGGCGAGGTCTGCCCGGTGGTGCCGGGCCATGAGATCGTGGGACGGGTCCACGCCCTCGCGGACGACGCCGACCTGGGTGTCGAGGTCGACGACCGGGTGGCAGTGGACATCGTCTGGTTCGGGCAGCCGTACGAGGGCAACCCGTTCGGGGTGCGCTGCTACGGGTACTCCTTCGGCCTGGACGAGGGGGCCGGCCTGTGGGGTGGCTACGGCGAGTACATGGCGGTGCTGCCCGGCACCCATCTGGCCCGTCTGACCGACGAGGTCCCGGCCGCCGAACTGACCCTCTTCGAGCCGCTCTCAAACATGGTGGCGTGGCTGGGCCGGGCCCAGTTCCAGGCCGGACAGACCATCGTCATCCAGGGGCCCGGCCACATGGGCCTGACGTGCGCCGCTTATGCGAAGCGCCTGGGTGCCGGACAGGTCATCGTGACAGGCACCGGCGAGGATATGACACGGTTGGCCGTGGCCCTCGAGGTGGGTGCCGACCACGCCATCGACGTGACGGCCGACGACCCGGTGGAGGCGGTGATGGACCTGACGGGCGGATTCGGGGCCAGCCTGGCCGTGGACCTGGCCAGCGCCCCGATCACGCCCGGGTTGTGCTTCGACCTGGTGCACCAACGCGGCACGGTGGTGTGGGCCGGCCTGAAGGACCGCCAGGCCGTGCCGGTGGTATCGGACAAGGTCGTGATGAAGGGCCTGACGGTGCTGGGAGGTGCCGGTGGAGACGTGGCTTCGGTGGACGAGGCGGCCCGGATCCTGAACGAGGGTGATTTTCCGACCGGTCCCCTACTGGGCACCGTCGTCGGCCTAGAGGACGTCGACCGGGCGATGGCGCTGCTGCACCGCGAGGGCGACGAGGACTCCGTACGGGCGGTGCTGAAGCATTCCCACTGACCGGACGGAACAGACAGGCCCGACGGACGCTGAGCTCAGACGCCTTCCATGGCGTCTGCCGAGGAGGCTGAACTTCGAGTCCGGTTACTCCGCGAAGTAGGCAAGGTGGGTGGCCGCCAGAACCTCGCCGGTCGGGGTCGCCGTCGTGAACGGGCCGCCGGCCACGTCGGATGACACCAGGGCCAGGCAGAGGTTGGATTCGTGTTTCGGTGACCAGACGGCGACCCGGACCTCACCACACGTTGATCCGTCCGGCGACTGCGCCAACCAGGGATGCTCGCTGGTCGCCGTCAGGCGGTCGCCAGACAGCAGGGCCTTGACCAGGCGCCTCGCTGGCCCACGCGAGCGTTCGGCCAGCAAGGCCTCCTTGCCGATGAAGTCGTCATCGCGGTCCAACGACAGGTAGCGGTCCAGACCCACCTCCAGTGGCGTGGCCGCCGCCCCGCAGTCGGCTCGGTAGGAGAACAGGTCCGACTCGATCCGCTCGTTCAATGTCGGACCACCCGGGTGGATGCCGTACTCCTCCCCCGCCGCCCACACGGCATCCCAAAGGTCCAGCCCACGGGACCCGTCCTGCAGGAACAGCTCGAAGCCTCCCTGGCCGCTCCAGCCGGACCGGCAGAGCACGAACGGGATGCCGTCGTAGCTGGTCTCCACGAACCCGAAGAACCGCACGTCCCGCACCCATTCGCCGAGCAGGTCGGCCATGGTGTCGTCGGCCCTCGGCCCCTGCACGGCCAACGGCGAGACATCAGGCTCAAACACCCGGCAGTCCAGGCCCCGCTCGGCCGCCACGGCCTGACACCACAGCAATACGTCGCTGTCTGCAATCGAGATCCAGAATCGGTCCTCGGCCAGCCTCAGCACCATCGGGTCGTTGAGGAGTACCCCGTCGTGGTCGCACATCGGCGCATAGCGCACCCGGCCGACGGCCATGCCCCGCAGGTCCCGGGCCGACACGTACTGGCACAGGGCGAAGGCATCCGGGCCGACTACCTCGACCTGGCGTTCACAGGCCACGTCCCACAGCGAGACCCGTTCTACGAGCGCCCGGTACTCCTCATCCGGGTCGCCGAACGACCCCGGCATGTACATGTGGTTGTAGACGGTGACATGGGTCAGACCGTGGCGCACCAGGGCGTCGAAGAACGGTGACTTTCGGATCCTCGACCCGAGCCCGATCTGCAGTCCCACAAGCTCCTCCTATCGCCCCGACAGGTTCTACCAGTCTGGGTCGGACACGCCATGACGGTACTGCGGGGCGTCGCTGGCCGGCAGCGGCGTGTTCCCCAGGATCCGGTCGGCGGCCTTCTCGGCGATCATCATCACCGGGGCGTAGATGTTGCCGTTGGTGAGCGTAGGCATGACCGAGGCGTCCACGACCCTCAGTCCCTGCACGCCATGCACCCGCATGCTGGTCGGGTCCACCACAGCCATCGCGTCGGTTCCCATCCGCGCTGTGCACGACGGGTGGAGCGCCGTCTCGGCGTCGGCACGAACCCATTCGAGGACCGCCTCGTCGCCGGTCACATCCGGCCCGGGTGAGATCTCACCACCGTTGTAACGCTCGAACGCGGGCTGTCCCATGATGTTGCGGGCAACCTCGATGGCCTCAGCCCACTCCCGGCGATCCTCCGGCGTCGACAGGTAGTTGAACAGCATCTTCGGCTTCTGGAACGGGTCGTCGGACCAGATCCGCACCCAACCCCTGCTGTTGGAGAACATCGGCCCGATGTGGAACTGGTAGCCGTGCCCTTCGGTGGAGACCGACCCGTCGTAGCGGATGGCGATAGGCAGGAAGTGGAACATCAGGTTCGGCCACGACACATCGTCATTGCTGCGCAGGAACCCGCCGGCCTCGAAGTGGTTCGACGCCCCGGGGCCCCTCCGGAACAACCACTGGAGGCCGATCCACGGCTTGCGCCACTGGGCCAACTGCGGCGCCATCGAGACGGGCTCGTTGCAGGCGTACTGCACATACACCTCGAGGTGGTCCTGGAGATTGGCACCAACGCCGGGCAGGTCTACCACCGGCGTGACCCCGGCGTCGCGCAGCACGCCGGCCGGTCCGATGCCCGACAACTGCAGGAGTTGTGGCGTGTTGATGGCGCCGCTGCACGAGATGACCTCGGCGGCCTCGACGGTTCGAGCCCGGCCCCGATGGCTGACCTCCACGCCGGTCACCCGGGTGCCATCCATCACCAGTTTGGTGGCGTGCGCCTTGGTCCAGAGGTCCAGGTTTTTCCGGTGGAGGACCGGATGCAGGTAGGCCCGGGCGGCCGAGAGGCGTCGACCCCGGTAGACGTTGCGGTCGAAGGCGTTGAAGCCCTCCTGGCGGTAGCCGTTGACGTCAGGCGTCATCGGATGCCCGGCCTGCTGGACGGCCTCGAAGAACGCCTGGAACAGCGGGCTGGTGGCTGGGCCCCGCTCCAGTTTTAGCGGGCCGTCGCCACCGCGCCAGTCGTCGGTCCCGGCGATACAGGTCTCCATGCGCTTGAAGTACGGGAGGCAGTGCGCCCAGTCCCACTGCTCGCAGCCTGGCGTTGCCGCCCAGCGGTCGAAGTCCATCGGGTTGCCCCGCTGGAAGATCATCCCGTTGATGGACGATGAGCCACCGAGGACCTTGCCGCGGGCGTGGTACACCCGGCGGCCGCCCATCTCGGGCTCGGGTTCGGATTCGTACATCCAGTCGTAGAACCGGTTGCCGATGCCCATCGACAGGGCGGCCGGCATGTGGATGACCACGTCGGCCCGCCAGTCGCGCCGACCGGCCTCGATCAGGAGTACCCGGTTGGCCGGATCGGCACTCAGGCGGTTGGCCAGCGCACAGCCCGCCGAGCCACCCCCGATGATCACGAAGTCGTAGCGATCTGTCACCTGGCCCCTTCCGGCCGGGTGACCCTCTGGTCAGGCCCGACGATTCCCCGATTCTGCCCGAACCGGGTCGGTCAGTGCTCACCCGTAGTGTGTTGCCATGTCAGCGGTCACCGAGATGACGGATCCGAGGCCGCCCAAGCCCCGGTACCGGGGGGTGTCGCACCGAATGGCGTTCGTGGCCGCCCTGACCCTGGCCCCGATCATGGTCGTGCGGGCCCCCGACATATGGCCCCGGTTCGTCATCGCCCTCTATTCCCTGTCCGTCGTGGCCCTGTTCGGCGTCTCGGCCCTCTACCACCGCATTTCGTGGAGCGAACGGGGCGACCGGATCATGCAACGGTTCGATCACTCCACGATCTTCATCGCCATCGCCGCGAGCTACACGCCGATCGCCGCCTTTGCCCTGTCCCCGTGGGCCGCCAAACTGGTGCTGCCACTGGTCTGGGGCGGCGCAGCAATCGGCATCTGGCTGCGACTGCGGTACACGGAGGCGCCCACTCCCGTGGTGGCCATCCCCTATCTGGTCGTCGGGTGGTGCCTCCTCCCGGTGGCGGCCGACGCCTGGCAGCAACTCGGCGTGGCCGGCTTCGTACTCCTGCTGATCGGCGGGTTGCTCTATACCGCTGGTGCCATGGTCTACGCCTTCCAGTCGCCGGACCCGTGGCCGAGGACCTTCGGGTTCCACGAGGTGTTCCACGCCTGCACGGTCACCGCCGCCGCGCTGCACTACGTGGCCATGGCCTTCATCGTGCTCCCCAAGGCGGGCTGACCCCATCGCCCTGCAGACAACCCGATTCGACCTGCGATCCGGCGAGTCGTGGCGCGATCCGTTCGGCATGTACCGGGCGCTGCGAGACAACGACCCGGTCCACCGCGTCGAGTGCTCCGAGCATCGGGACCAGTTCTGGGTCCTCTCCAGGTTCGGCGATGTGTTCGACGCCGCCCGGGACACCGCCACCTTCTCTTCAGCAAGCGGCCTGACCGTCGAACGAGGTGCCGGTGTCGACATGGGCGAGGCCACACCGATCGTGTTCCTCGACCCGCCCGACCACACGGCCTTCCGGCGACTAGTCGGGTCGGGCTTCACCCCCCGCCAGGTCTCAGCCATCGAGGACGACGTGCGGGCATTCGTCGTCGAGCGTCTGGATCGGATAACCGAGGGCGGTGGCGGCGACATCGTGGCCGAGCTGTTCAAGCCGCTACCCAGTTTCGTGGTGGCCCACTACCTCGGCGTGCCGGTCGAGGACCGCTTCCACTTCGACGAATGGACCGACCAGATCGTGGCCGCCGCCGCCCACGGCCGGACCGACGAGCCGGATTCAGGCATCGGCGACCTGCTCGCCTACTTCACCGACCTCATCGAGCGTCGCCGGCTCGAACCAGGCGACGACATGGTCAGCCAGCTGATCGCCTTGGGTGAGGACGCCGTGTCGATCCTGTGGATCCTCGGTTTCGCCTTCACCATGGTCACCGGCGGCAACGACACCACGACCGGGCTGCTGGGCGGATCGGCGGCACTGCTCCACCAGCACCCAGACCAGCGGCGGCAGCTCGTGGACGATCCATCAATGATCCCGGCCGCTGTCGAGGAGTTGCTGCGCCTGACCAGCCCCGTCCAGAACCTGGCCCGCACCACCACCCGGGACGTCGACCTCCATGGACGGACCATCCCCGAGGGATCCAAGGTGTTACTCAGCTACGGGGCGGCCAACCGGGACGAGCGCGAGTTCGGCGACGACGCCGGGTCGCTCAACGTGGGTCGCAACCCGGCGAGGATCCTGACGTTCAGTTACGGGGCCCACCACTGCCTGGGGGCTGCCGCCGCCCGCCTACAGGGACGTGTGGCCCTCGAGGAGCTGTTGGCCCGCTTCCCGGACTACGTGGTCGACCTCGACGACATGGCATACGCCACCGGTAACTACGTGCGGCGTCCGCTCAACCTCAGCTTTCGCCCAGCCTGACCCCAGCCTCGGGGTCGCCGAACCCGACCCTCAACCAGCAGGGGTGAGCAGGTAGTCGCCCCGGTCGTCGTCCCAGACCATGACCACCAGATCGCGGGCCGCTGCGGCCTTGCAAAACTGCAGGAAACCGCCGTAGCCGAGCGCCCGTTCGTTGAAGGTCTCGTCCCGCCGGTTCATCTCGGTCTTGAGGCCGGACAGCACCGCTTCGCCCTTCTTCGACTTAGCGGTCACGACGTCGACCAGCAGGTCGAACCCGGCCTGAGCCGGCCCGTCACCGGTCACCAGGTCGACCTCGGGATCGCGCTTCTCACCGGACAGTTCCACCCGCTTCCGCCCGGCCAGGTGGCGCAGCAGTTCGGTGAAGCCCCGGAACCCGTGGTCGGCCTCGTTGAACGTCGGGTCGATGCGGGTGATGGCCCGCTTCAGGGTCGAGGCCCGTACGTCCTCGTTAGAGCCCTGCATGCCGGCCAGCGTCGAAACGACCAGTTCCTCGAGCGGCGGAGCCTCGGCCATCGGCTCATCGTCGGACTCGACCGAGGAACGGCCACCAGCGGGCGCCTTCTTCTTCGGGGCCTTGCTGGCCGCGATGACAGCCTCCACGCCCTCGAGGCTGTCGTAATAGAGGAACTCGTCACACGCCGGCGGCAGCAGCTTGGAGGTCGAATTCCTCACGCCGATGCCGATGACCCTGCGGTCCAACTCGCGCAGCTTCTGGACGAGCGGCGTGAAGTCGCTGTCTCCGGTGCAGATCACGATGGTCGTCACGAAGTCGCGCTCGAAGGCCAGCTCGAGTGCATCGACCACCATCTTGATGTCGGCCGAGTTCTTGCGGCTGGTCCCCATGCGTTGGGGGATCTCGATCAGCTCGACCTGGTGGCGGGTCAGGTGCCGGCGGTCATCGTCGAAGCCCGACCAGTCGGCATAGGCCCGCCGATAGACGACCCGGCCGCGTTCGGCCATGGCCCTAGCGATCGGTCCGAAGTCGAAACGGGCGATGCCGAGGTCCTGACGGGCACCGATGGCGAGGTTCTCGTAGTCGACGAAGACCGCTATGCGTTCCTCGTTCTCGTCTGCTCTCATGCCGACAGCATCACAGGTCGAGGCGCCCAATCCTCGCCAGCCGGTCAGATCGCGGCGAGGCGGTCCATGAGCGTCCGACCTTCAGCCTCGTCCATCTCGACGAACGGTGGTCGGACGGTAGCCCACGTCGGATCGTCGTGGCGCAGCGCCAACAGGCGCTTCATGGTCGGGATGGCCGGCTGACCCTGGAGGGCCAGGCGATAGGCGCGGGCCCGCTCCATGGCATCGGCGGCCGCCTCCCGGCCCCCTTCCCCGTACTGCCGGATGACCTCTACCACCGGCCCGGGGTTCACATTGGCCGTGGCCGTGATGCAACCCGGGCTCCCCCGGTCCAGCGCATCCAGTAGGGGCAGCTCAGCGCCCGGCCAGACGATCAGGCCGTCGATGTCGAGGAAGGCCTCGGTGGTCGCCCAGTCACCCGACGAGTCCTTCAGGCCGACCACCTGTTCGGGAAACTCGGTTCGGAGTCGGGCCGCCACGGCCGTCGGGAGGCCCACGCCGGCCACCTGGGGAATGTGGTACAGCATGATCCGCAACCGGTCGTCGCCGATGCGCTCGATCAGCCCGGCGAAGTAGCGGAACAGGCCCTCATCGGGCGGGTCCTTGAAGTAGAAGGGCGGCAGCACCATGCACGCCCGGCAGCCCAGTTCCATGGCATGGCGGGTCAGGTGCACGGTGCCCGGCAGGTTCGTCACACCGGTACCCACCACCATCACACCGGGATCGACACCCCCGTCCACGAGGGCCTCGAGTGCCGCCTCGCGTTCCCGGGTGGCGACGGACAGGGCCTCCCCCGTCGTGCCGAACACGGCCAGGCCCACGCATCCCTCGTCGAGCAGGCGCTGTGCATGGGCCACGAACCGGTCGTGGCACACGGACAGGTCGACCTCGAACGGCGTCAGGATCGGCGCAACCACCCCGTTCGGCAGCAACTGTCCATCTGTTGTGGGCATTTGGCCTCCGACTGCAGAAACGGATGCTGTGAAGGCGCATCGTGGCACACCCGGCGCGTAGCCTGCGCCGATGCACCAGAGCACGCCGATGGGTACCGACCGGCCGATCCGTGCCGATTTCCGTAGCGACACGATCACCCGGGCCACGACCGCCATGCGCGACGCCATGGCGAGCGCCGAAGTGGGCGACGACGTCTACGACGAGGACCCCACGGTCCGAGCCCTGCAGGAGCGGTTGGCAGCCATGGCAGGCAAGGAAGCAGGGCTCTTCTTATCCTCGGGCACCCAGTCCAACCTTGTGGGCGTGCTCAGCCATTGTGGGCGGGGCGATGAGTTCCTGATCGGCCGAACCTCCCACGTGCTGCTCAACGAGGCTGGAGGCGCCGCTGCACTAGGCAGCGCCATCCCATGGCCGATAGAGGTCGACGAGACCAACCACTTCTCAGCCGACGACGTCCGGGCCGCCGTGAAGGAACCCGACCAGCACCATCCGGTGACCACGTTGCTAAGCCTCGAGAACACCGCCAACGGCCACGTCCAGTCCGTCGACCACGTGGGTTCGCTGGCCGGAGCCGCCCGTGAACACGGGCTGGCCGTGCACCTCGACGGGGCCCGCCTGTTCAATGCCGCCGTCGCAGCCGGCGTGGGCATCGAAGCCTGGGCCGCCCACGTGGACACCGTGTCGCTGTGCCTCTCCAAGGGCCTGGGTGCCCCGATCGGCAGTGTGCTGGTCGGCGACCGGGCGTCGATCGGCAGGGCCCACCGACTCCGCAAGATGCTGGGTGGCGGGATGCGCCAGGTCGGGCACCTGGCAGCCGCCGGCCTCTACGCCCTGGACCACCACGTGGACCGACTGGCCGAGGACCACGCCCGGGCCGGACACATCGCCGCCGGCATGTCCGGCATCGACGGGCTAAGCGTCGTGCACGCCACCAACATGCTCTGGGTCACGCCACCGGCCGAAGCCCACAGCGCCCTGGTCGACCATCTCTTGGCAGACGGGATCCTCGCCTCCTTCTGGGCGCCGACCATGCGCTTCGTCACACACCTGGACATCGACGACACCCAGGCCGACTTGGTCGTCGACTCCTTCACCCGCTTCTTCGACGGCGCCTGAACCGCCCCGGCCCGGGGTCTTCGACCGGTCACCAGTAGCCTCCCGCGCACGGGCGGTCCTCCCCGATCGGCCGTTGGAGGGTGCAGAACATGTCAGGAAGCCACGAGGGTCAGGTCATCGTCGTGACCGGCGCCGGAAACGGCATAGGGCAGGCCATCGCCGAACGGTTCGCCAGTGCAGGCGCCCACGTGACGGTCAACGACATCGATCCCGAGCGGGTCGACGCCGCCGTGGCGGCCATCACCGATGCCGGAGGCACGGCCATCGGCGCCGTCGCCGACGTGTCCGACAGCGGTCAGGTCGCCGCCATGTTCGACGCCACGCTGGAGGCCTTCGGCACCGTGGATGTGCTGGTCAACAACGCCGGCATCGTCAGCCCCATGCTCCACTTCTTCGAGGCCGACGAAGCCTGGTGGCGTCGCATCATCGACGTGAACCTGACCGGCCACTTCCTCTGCTCGCACCGGGCCGCACGGATCATGGCGGCGGCCGGCTCCGGAGTAATCATCAACATGTCATCCGGCGGAGCAACCCGGGCACACCGGGCCTTCACCGCCTACGACGCCTCCAAGGGCGGCATCGAAGCCCTCACCAGGGCCATGGCCCTGGACCTGGGCCCCTACGGCATCCGGGTGTGTGCGCTCATGCCGGGCTCCATCGACACCGGGGGCATGGATGACGAGGCCCGCAGCCTACGTGGCGGGAACATTCCGCTGGGCCGGCCCGGCGATCCGGACGACATGGCGGGACCCGCACTCTTCTTGGCCTCTCCCGACGCCTCCTACATCACCGGCGACGTCATCAAGGTGGACGGTGGGATGCTCTCCCAGCAGCGTTCGGCCACCGTGGACATCATGCCGCCCAGCGACTTCCCGTCACTCGCTGACGTCCTGGCCAACGGGGACTGAGGACCGACGAGATGGCCGGCGGAACCATGCGCATCGGAGCCGACGTCGGCGGCACCTTCACCGACGTGGTGCTCGAGACCGACGCCGGGATGTTTTCCACGAAGGTCCTCACCACGTACAACGCTCCCGAACGGGGGATCCTGGATGGAGTGGCCACGGTCGTGGCCGAGGCTGGAGCCGACCTGGCGGACCTGAGCACGTTCATCCACGGTACGACCCTGGCCACCAACGCCCTGATAGCGCGCACCGGGGCCCGCACGGCGCTGGTCACCACGGCGGGCTTCCGGGACACCATCGAGATGCGAACCGAGAGTCGCTTCGAGCAGTACGACCTGAACCTTGTGCTCCCCACCCCACTCATAGAGCGGAAGGACCGCCACGTCCTGGCCGAACGCATCAGCGTCGACGGGCAGGTACTGAGACCGTTCGACGAGGCAGAGGCCCGCGCCCTCGTCGACCACCTGGCGGACCGCCCCGACGACGAGGCCTACGAGGCGGTGGCCATCGGGTTCATCCACGCCTACGTGGACGGCACCCACGAACGGCGGTTCCGCGACCTCCTGCTGGAGCGCCTACCCGGTGTGGCGGTGTCCATCAGCTCGGAGGTCTCGCCCCAGATGCGGGAATTCGAACGCTTCAACACGGTGTGCGCCAACGCCTACGTACAGCCGCTCATGGCCTCCTACCTCCGTGAACTGGACGAGCAGCTGCAGGCCTCCGGTGCCCGCTGCCCCGTCTACCTGATCCACTCCGGTGGCGGCCTGATGAGCGTTGACAGCGCCGCGCGGTTCCCGGTGCGCCTCATCGAGTCCGGTCCGGCCGGGGGCGCCATCTTCGCCGCCGACATCGCAGCCCGACACGGCCTGGATGCAGTGCTGAGCTACGACATGGGTGGCACCACAGCCAAGATCTGCCTGATCGAGGACCACACCCCGAGCACCGCCAAGACCTTCGAGGTGGCCCGCACGCATCGCTTCACCAAAGGCAGCGGCATGCCCATCTCCATCCCGGTCATCGAGATGATTGAGATCGGGGCCGGTGGCGGTTCCGTCGCCGGGGTCGACGTGCTCGGCCAGATCCGGGTCGGCCCACTCAGCGCCGGATCCGAACCGGGGCCCGCCTCATACGGGCTGGGCGGAATCCGACCGACCGTGACCGACGCCGACCTGGTCCTGGGCCGACTCTCGGCCGACACCTTCGGCGCTCCCGGAATCGACCTGTCAGACGAGGCGGCCCGTGCTGCCCTGTCATCAGACGTCGCCGAGGTCCTAGACCTCGACACCAACGAGGCGGCGGCCGGCGTGGCCGAGGTGGTAGACGAGAACATGGCCAACGCTGCCAGGGTCCACGCCGTCGAGAACGGCAAGGACGTGGCGAAGTACACGATGATCGCCTTCGGTGGAGGCGCCCCGCTCCACGCCGGCCGACTCTGCGACAAGCTGGACGTGGAAGAGCTGCTGGTGCCGCCGGGTGCCAGCGTGGGCTCGGCCATCGGCTTTCTCCGGGCCCCGTTCGCCTACGAGGCGCTCCGCAGCCAGCACGAGTCGGCCGATGCCTTCAACGCCGAGGCGGTCAACCGGCTGCTGTCGGACATGGCCGACGAGGCCACCAGCTTCGTCACAGGGGCACTGGCCACCAGCGATGACGCTGGAGACCCGCCGGTGTTGGAAACGGAGCGGTGGGCCTTCATGCGCTACGCCGGCCAGGGCTGGGAGATACCGGTCCGCCTCGATGGCGGGCCGTTCGACCACCTGGGTGGTGAGTTGCTGGCCAACAGGTTCGAGAAGGCCTACGAGGAATTCTTCGGGCGGGCCATCGCCGGGCTGGCCATCGAGGCCATCGGCTGGTCGGTGCGGGTCGCCACCCGGCGCCCGACCGTCGAACGGGTGGCGCGGCTCGAGGCGATCCGCGAGGTGGCAATCCAGCGCACCCGGGCCATCCACGACGCCGGAACCGACACCGTCGTGGAGGCCGCGGTGGTGGAACGCGACGCACTCTCACCCGGCGACCGGGTTGCCGGACCGGCTGTCATAGTCGAGCCCCAGACCACCACCTGGGTGTCGTCCAACCGCCAGATGGTCGTCCAGGCCGACGGTTGCCTCCTCATCATCCGCAGCGACGCCGAAGGACCCGGCCGATGAGCGAACTGCGGAACCAGGTCATGTGGAACCGCCTCATCTCCATAGTGGAGGAACAGGCGCTGGCCCTCGTGCGCACGGCATTCTCCACCAGCGTGCGGGAAGCCGGCGACCTCTCGGCCGGGGTCTACGACCCCGAGGGCCGGATGATCGCCCAGGCGGTGACCGGCACGCCTGGCCACGTCAACACCATGGCGGCGGCCGTGGCCAACTTCATCGAGGACATCGGACCCCACCGCATCTATGAGGGCGACTCCTACATCACCAACGACCCGTGGAAGGGCACCGGACACCTCCACGACTTCACGGTGGTCAACCCGGTCTTCCGCAACGGCACCCTGGTCGCCTTCTTCGCATGCACGGCCCACGTGGTCGACGTGGGAGGCCGGGGCTACGGTCCCGACGCCACCGAGGTATACGAGGAGGGCCTGTTCGTCCCGATCATGAAGTTCGCCGAGCGGGGCGTGGTCAACGAGGACCTCCTCAACATCGTTCGCCACAACGTGCGGGAAGCAGGCCAGGTGGTCGGCGACCTCTACTCACTGTCGGGCTGCAACGACACCGGCATCCGACGGCTGCACGCCATGCTCGACGAGTTCGACCTGGAGGGCGTGGCTGAGCTGGCCGCCTTCATCTTCGACCGGACAGCGACCGCCACCCGGGAACGCCTCAGGTCACTGCCAGCCGGCACCTACACCAACAAGATGCGCGTAGACGGGTACAACGACTCAGTGGACCTGATGGTGACGCTCACCGTCGACACCGACGGCGCCCACGCCGACTTCACCGGCACATCGGCGACCTGTGCCCACGGCGTCAACGTGCCGCTCACCTACGCCCACGCCTACTTCTCCTACGCCATGCTGGTGGCCCTGGCGCCTGAGATGCCGTCGAACCACGCCTCACTGGCCGTCTTCACCGTCAGCGCACCCGAGGGCTGCATCCTCAACGCCAAGCACCCGGAACCGGTGGCGGTACGCCACGTCATCGGGCACTTCGTGACCGACCTGTGCCTCGGAGCCATCGCCGACACACTGCCCGACGTCGTGCCGGCCGAAGGGGCAGGCGCACTCTGGAACTTCCAGGTGAGTGCCCGGGCAACCGATCCGACCTCGGGACTGCCGCCCCGGGAAATCCTCATGTTCAACAGCGGTGGCACCGGGGCACGACCCACGCTGGACGGCCTGAACGCCACTGCATTCCCGAGCGGCGTGCGAACCATGCCGGCCGAGGCCACCGAGCAGGCCGGCCCCATCGTCGTGTGGCGCAAGGAGCTACGCCCCGACTCCGGCGGGCCGGGCCGAATGCGGGGCGGGCTGGGCCAGGTGATCGAGCTGGGTCCGACTGAGGGATACGAGTTCGCTTTCTCGTGCATGTTCGACCGGGTCCAGAACCCTGCCCGGGGCCGCCACGGAGGCGGCAACGGAGAGCGGGGGCGGGTGTACCTGGATGACGGCACCCCCTTCAATGCCAAGGGGAAGCAGATGGTCCCCGAGGGCCGAACCCTCATACTGGAGCTCCCGGGAGGCGGTGGCTTCGGCGACCCTGAAGAACGGGACCCCGAGGACGTGATACGCGACCACAAGCAGGGCTACGTCAGTTGAACGGCCCCGACCGCGCCTCCTACGACACAGTCATCATCGGTGGGGCCGTCATGGGCAGCTCGCTGGCCTACTGGTTGTCCGAGAACCCCGACCACGACGGCACGGTGCTGGTCGTCGAACCCGACCCCACCTACGAGAAGTCCTCCACGACGCTGTCCGAGGCCAGCATCCGCCACCAGTTCTCCGAACCGGTGAACATCCGGCTGTCGATGTTCGCCACCGAGTTCTTCGCCGACTTCCACCAGAACGTCCAGGTGGAAGACGAGGCCCCGGACCTGTGCTTCCGGGAGACCGGCTACCTGTTCCTGGCCACCGACGACGGCATGGACGTCCTGCGGGAGAACCACGAGGTGCAACGCTCCTGCGGTGCCGAGGTCGCCCTGCTGACCCCCGGCGATCTGGCCGACCGGTTCCCGTACCTGTTCGTGGAGGACCTGGTCGGAGCCAGCCTGGGCCTCAGGCACGAGGGCACACTCGATGCCTACTGCCTGATGCGAGGCTTCCAGCAGCGGGCCCGCCACAACGGCGTGGAGTACCTCACCGACCGGGTGGTCGACCTGAGGCTCGCCGGAGCCGACGATGGTGGGCGGCGGGTCACCCACGTGGAGTTGGCGTCGGGCGACGTGGTGTCCTGTGGTCGGGTCGTGAACTGTGCCGGGCCGAGGGGCCGGTGGATCGCCGAAATGGCCGGCCTGGAACTGCCGGTGGAACCCCGGATCCGCGCCGCCTTCGTGTTCGCCTGCCGCGAGGCCCTCAACGGACCGACCCTGCCGCTGACAATTGACACCACCGGAGTCCACGTCCGGACCGAACCACCCCACTACCTGGCCGGTGCCCCGCCGTTGAACGACGTGGAGGTGGACCCCCACGACTTCGCGGTCCGCCACGAGCAGTGGGAAGAGGTCATCTGGCCTGCGCTGGCCCACCGGATACCGGCGTTCGAGCGGATCGGTGTGACCCACTCGTGGGCAGGCCACTACGCCTACAACACGCTGGACCACAACGCCGTGGTCGGGCCGGCCGCCGCTGTACCCAACTTCTACTTCTGCAACGGGTTCAGCGGCCACGGGTTCCAGCAGAGCGCAGGCGTGGGCCGGGGCCTCAGCGAGCTCATCACCTATGGCGGGTACCGGACCCTGGACCTGGCCGAGTTGGGCCACGACCGCATCGTGCGAGGCGAACCCTTCCTGGAGAAGGCCATCATCTGAGCCGACCCGACGTCGAGTGGTGCCTGGGTTGGCCTGCCCGCCAGGGGCGAGAATCTCCGGCACCATTGCCGCCATGAAGTTGCCAGGAACCTGGATATCAGCAGTTGCGCTGGCGACCCTGGCCGTCGCCGATGGGGTCGTCTGTGTGACCTGCCATGGAGGGACCTGAGATCCCCTACCCTTCGTCGGGCATGTCCCTCCCAGCCTCCGCACGCGCTCTCGTCATTGGAGGTACCGGCCCCACGGGGCCGGCCATCGTGAGCGGGTTGGAGCACCGAGGCCTCACCGTCACGCTCTTCCACACCGGACGCCACGAGGTCGACGAGGTTGCCCATGTCGAGCACCTGCACGGTGACCCGTTCTC
Organism: uncultured Acidimicrobiaceae bacterium; assembly: GCA_913030665.1. GTDB lineage: Bacteria > Actinomycetota > Acidimicrobiia > Acidimicrobiales > MedAcidi-G1 > UBA9410. The sequence continues at coordinate 45,854 of CAJWFS010000002.1, read as the reverse complement.
GGCCGAAGGGGTGACCGAGGCCCTCTCGGACCGAACGTTCGACGTGGTGGTGGCCTGCTACGGACGCCTCCGGGCCATTGCCGAGGTCCTCTCCGGCCGCTGTGACCGGTTCGTGAGCGTGGGAGGTACGCCCGCCTACCGGGGCTACTTCGACCCGACCCGATTCGATCCTCCGGGCCTACCCATCCCGACCGCCGAGGACGCTCCACGTTCCACCCAGGACGACGACGGCAAGAGTTACAGAGTGGCCCGCACCGAGGACCTCCTGTTCGAACACCAGCCCGCGGCCATTCACCTGCGGTACCCGTTCGTGTACGGCCCCCGCCAGATTGCACCGCTGGACTGGTGCATCGTGCGACGTGTCCTCGACCGTCGGCCGGCCATCATCCTGCCCGACGCCGGCCTGGCCGCGGAGACCCGGTCGTTCAGCGAGAACGCAGCCCACACGGTCCTGCTGGCCGTGGACCAGCCGACAGCCTGTGGTCGGGTGTTCAACGTGGGTGACGAAGAGGCTCTCACTGTGGCCCAGAGGGTGAACCTGATCTGCGCCGAGTTGGGCCATGAAATGGAGATCGTGGGGATGCCCAGTGGCCTGGCCCTCCCGGCCAGGCCACTCATGATGCAGGCCGAACCGGGCCACCGCATCCTCGACCTGTCGGCCACCCGGGAGGTACTCGGATACCGCGACCTTGTGCCGGCACGTCGGGCGACGGGGCTGGCCGCCCGATGGCTGGCCGATAATCCGCTGGAGCCTGGCGGTTCGGCCGAGCAGGTGCTGGAAGACCCGTTCGACTACGAACGGGAGGACCGACTGCTGGACTGGTGGTGGTCGGCGACCTGCGACCCTCCGAAACTCGACTACCCGGTCGAGCCCGGCTTCGGCATCTACTACAGCGGGCCGGGGACCAGCCGACGACGTACCGACGAGCGCATCTGACGCTGTAGGCCTCCGGTTGGGAGCCGACCCGGACCATCCTGTGGCGTCCAAACACCCTGTCACACACCCGCAATCATGATCAACGACACGAGCGGTGGTACTTCTCTGGGCAGTGCCGGGCCGAGCGATTCGTCTGGAGCGCGTCAGCCTTCGCCGAGGTAGGAGGCCCGCAACTCCGGGTTGGCCAGGAGGGCCTCGGCCGTGTCGTCAAGCACCACCCGGCCGGTCTGCAGCACCCATCCCCGGTCGGCGATGGACAGCGCCATGTTGGCGTTCTGCTCCACCATGAAGACAGACATGCCGTCGGCGTGGATCTGTCGGATCAGCTCGAAGTTCTGCTGCACCAGGGCCGGGGCGAGGCCCATGGACGGCTCGTCCATGAGTAAGACCCTGGGTCGCGACATGAGCGCCCGGCCGATGGCCACCATCTGCTGCTCTCCACCCGAAAGGGTGCCGGCCTTCTGGGTGAGGCGCTCCTTGACACGGGGGAACAGGTCGTAGATCTTCTCCAGGTCCTCGGTGATGCCGTCCTTATCGTTGCGCAGGTACGCGCCCAACTCGAGGTTCTCCCTGACGCTGAGGCGCTTGAAGAGCCGACGGTTCTCCGGGACCATCGTGACGCCGTTGATCACGCGGTATCTGGTGGGCTTGTCGTTGACCACCTCCCCGTCCAGAACCACCTCGCCGGACGTCGGCGTGACCATGCCCAGCAGGGTCTTGAGCGTCGTGGACTTTCCGCTGGCATTGCCGCCCAACAGGCAGACCAGCTCGCCCGGGTAGATGGCCAGGTCAACGTCCTTGAGGATGTGCACCGCCCCGTAGTGGGTGTTGACCTGTCGGAGTTCCAGCAGGGCCGTGGCGCCGTCATGTCCGCTCATGCCTTTGCCTCCACCGGGCGGCCCAGATAGGCCTCGATGACATTCGGATCCGACGACACCTCGTCATAGGAGCCCTGGGCAATCGGCACGCCGTGGTCCAGCACGACGACCCGGTCCGAGACGTCCTTGACCACCTTCATGTCGTGTTCGATCACCACGATGGTGAAGCCCCACTCGGTGCGCAGACGACCTATCAACGCTGTCAACTCGGCCGTCTCGATGGGGTTCATACCAGCCACGGGCTCGTCCAGCAGCAGCAGCCTGGGCTGGGTGGCCATGGCCCGGGCGATCTCCAGGCGGCGCCGGTTGGCGTACGACAGGGCGAAGGCCGGCTGGTCCAGGCGGTACCCGATGAGCCGGTGCCCGAAGAAGCCGAGGACCTCCTCGGCCCGCTCCCGGATCTCCCGCTCCTCCTTCTTAAAGGCCTTCGTCTGGAGCAGCGCCCCGTAGATGAGCTCTCTGGTCCGGCAGTGCTGGGCCACCATGACGTTCTCGAGGACCGTCATGTTTGGGAACAGTCGCACGTTCTGGAAGGTCCTGGCGATGCCCAGCGAGGTGACGGTGCTGGGATCCAGACCCACGATGGAGTCGCCCTCGAACTCGATGTCTCCCTCGCTGGGGGCCACCAGCCCGGAGATGGCATTGAAGAACGTCGTCTTGCCGGCACCGTTGGGGCCGATGACGCTGACGATCTCACCCTCGTTGATGTCGAAGTTGAGGCCGGACAGGGCATCCAGGCCGCCGAAGGTGATCTTCAGGTCCTTGATCTCGAGAAGGCTCATTCCTCCTCCCCTCCCCCGTCGCCCACGTTGACCGCGTCCTCGTCGTCGGCGTCGTCGTCCGACTTGTCGCCCTTCAACCAGGCGTCCTGAAGGAACTCCTCCTGGTGGAGCTCCCGGCTGCGACGGGCGCTGGGCACGAGGCCCTCCGGGCGCTTCAGCATCATGAAGACGAGCAGCATTCCGTAGATGAGCAGCTTGAAGTTCTGGAACTCCTGGAGCAGGCCCGGCTGCTTTGGCCCGCCCAACACGCCGATCAGGACGAACGAGCCGACCATCACTCCGGCGATGTTGCCCATGCCACCGACGATCACCACCACGAGGATGATGATCGAGATCAGGATCATGAAGCTTGTCGGGAAGACGGAGCCGACCTTGGCAGCCAGCACCGCCCCGCTGAAGGCAGCCAGCACTGCGCCCACCACGAAGGCCATCAGCTTGGCGCTCACCGTGTTGATACCCATGGCCTCGGCCACCTGTTCGTCCTCCCGGATGGCCATCCAGGCCCGGCCCAGGCGGGAGGCCTGCAGGCGCCAGGAGACATAGATGGCGATGACGCAGAAGAACAGCACCAGGTAGAACACCGACCTTGGGTCGGTGCCCTTCACCGTGGCGAAGCCCAGGTCGACACCCGGGACGTTGGTGATTCCCTGGGCGCCACCGAAATAGGGGCCCAGCCAGTCCGACATGAACAGCAGGCGGATTATCTCACCGAATCCGAGGGTCACGATGGCCAGGTAGTCGCCGCGCATCCTGATGACGGGCGCTCCGATCAGCAGGCCGACGATGGTGGCGAAGATGACAACGAAGATGAGGGCGAACCCGAAGTGCAGTTCCGGGGCGAAGAACGGGCTGTTCGGCGAGGTCAGGACGGCGGTCGTGTAACCGCCCACGGCGAAGAAGGCCACGTAGCCGAGGTCCAGGAGGCCTGCCAGGCCGACCACGATGTTCAGGCCCAGGGCCAGCAGCAGGAACAGGCCGACGTTGGCCAGCAGCTCGTTCATGATCTTGCCCAGGAACATCGGCAGCACGATGCAGAGCACCGCCACCACGGCGAACAGGATCATGGATGCCTTCTGGCGCTCGGCGCCCTGCATGTCCCGGTAGCGGTTGGTTGCCGCCTTTACACGGCCGCTGGTGAGCACCGAAACGACGGCGATGACAGCGCCGACCACGATGGTAGAGGTGAGGGTCAGGCCGCCCTTCTTGGCGTACATGAGGTCGGTCAGCCAGTCGAGGCCGAAGCCCTCTGAGAGGTCATCGACCGCTCCCTCCAGGATCGACAGGGCCAGCAGGCTGAGCACCACGGTCCCGGTTGATCGTCGCACGATCGCCGGCACGACGTGCAGCGCTGCACCGGCCAGGCTGAGCGCCCCGCAGGTCACGATCCAGGCCCCGGCCCCGAAGCCCATGCCGTTTTCGTAGGTGAGGAAGCGGAAGAGCTTCGGACTCCAGTTGACCAGCGGGTCCCGCAGGTTCCAGGAATCCAGCGCCAGCATCAGCAGAGACAGGCAGCCTCCGCCGAGGAGGCCGACCATCAGGCCGGTGACCAGGTCGTAGAGGCCCTGCTTCCGGGACTCGAAGCCCTCCAGGACCACCTGGGTGGCGGCTATGCGACCTATCAGGATCGGAATCAACAGGACGGACACGTAGCCGAGGCTGAGGTAGCGCTCGATGAGCTCCCGCCGGTCCAGCTCGACGGGCATGCCGACCAGGCAGATGGCGATCAGGGTGCCGCCGCAGATCAGCCCCCACCGCAGCACCTTGCCCCAGTCCTGGTCGATGGCCGACGACGGCATGGGTGCGACAAGGGCGCTCATGCCCGCTCCTCCGACGAGAGCCGCTCTCCGAAGAGGCCGGACGGCTTGAACAGGAGCACGAGGACCAGCACGGTGAAGGCCACGGCGTCCTTGAGCTGTGACACGCCGGGCACGCCTAGGGGTTCCAGGATGAGCAGCGGGGCGATCGACTCTGCCGAGCCCAGGGAGATGCCGCCGGCCATGGCACCGCCCAGGTTCCCGATGCCACCCACCACAGCGGCGGTGAAGGCCTTGACGCCGGGCAGGAACCCTGTCATGTGGGTGACCGACCGGAACATGAGGCCCCAGAGGATCCCGCCCACGCCCGCCATCGCGCCACCCACGGCGAACGTGGTGACGATGGTCCGGTTGACGTCGATCCCCATCAGCGAGGCGATCTCCTTGTCCTCGGCAACGGCCCGCATGGCCTTGCCGGTCTTGGTGCGCTCCACGATGTACCAGAGGACGCCCATCGAGGCAGCGGCCACGACCAGCACCATGAGGCGGGTGCCGGCGATCTCGAAGGTGAGGATCGAGCGCTGCTTGGACAACCACTCGGGGAGGCGGGGGTAGCTCTTGGTGGACGGCCCGAACAGCCCGAGCACCAAGTTCTGGATGAAGAACGACACGCCGATCGAGGTGATGAGCGGAATCAGCCTGGGAGAGTTGCGCAGCGGCCGGTAGGCCACCCGCTCCATCAGCACGGCCAAAGACGTCGAGAAGAAGATCGCCATCAGCACGATCAGTGCCAGGCAGAGGAGGAAGTTGGACTCCCACATCCCGTTGTCATTGAACTTCTCAGAGGCGATGAACCCGGTCATCGCCCCGACCATGAACACCTCGCCGTGGGCGAAGTTGATGAAGCCGAGCACGCCGTAGACCATCGAGTAGCCGAGGGCGATGAGGCCGTACATGGACCCCTGCGAGAGGCCCGAGATCAGGAGGCCCTTGAACTGGTCTCCGGTGAGGCCCCGGGCGCCCGGGTTGCGCCACCGGGCGAACGGGTTGTCGGCATCGATCTGCTGCCAGACGAAGGCCAGCAGCCCGATCACGATCATCGTGACAAGGAAGACCCGGATGAAGGTGAGGAAGCGATCGACGGTCACGAGTCGCTTCGCGGACTTCGTCGATACGGCATGGGTTGACACGTGCGCTCCGTTGGCGTCATCGGCAATGGCCAGACGGAAGGGTACCGGCCCGACCTCCTCGACGTGTGCCCTCGGTCACCGACCACGACCTCCACCCGCCCTCGACCCGACCGGCGGCCACAACAGGCAGCGGCTCCGTCGGTACGCTCGCCACCATGCCCCACAGCACGCACCAGGCGCTCGCCGACGAACGCAACGAGTCGGTCGAGATCTTCATCAACGGCGAGTTCTTCGCACGCCACGAGGCCCGGGTGTCGGTATTCGACAGCGGCTTCCTGGTGGGCGATGGCATCTGGGAAGGGCTGCGCCTGCACCACGGACGGTTCGCCTTCCTGGACAGGCACCTGGACCGCCTGTTTGCCGGTGCGGCGACCATAGACCTGGACATCGGCCTGAACCGGGACGAGGTTGCCGAGGCGTTGTACGCCACCGTCCGACACAACGACATGCACGACGACGTGCACGCCAGGCTCATGATCACCCGGGGAGACAAGAAGACCCCCTCCCAGCATCCCTCCAACGTCGTGGGCGGCCCCAACATGGTGATCATCGCCGAGCACAAGGCCGCCGACCCGGCCGTAACAGAAGCCGGCATCACCCTGTTCACGACGACGGTCCGCCGACCGCCGCCGGACACCCTCGACCAGCGCCTCAACTGCCACTCCAAGCTGCACGAGGTCATCGCCCTCATACAGGCGGTGAAGGCCGGTGCCGACGAGGCGCTCATGCTGGACCCCACCGGTGCCGTCGCCACCTGCAACGCCACCAACTTCTTCGTGGTGCGCGAAGGCGGGGTATGGACCTCGACGGGCCACTACAACCTGAACGGCATCACCCGCCAACTGGTGCTGGAGGTCGCCCCGCTCGCCGGCCTCACCGCCCATCAGAAGCCCTTCTCCCTGACCGACGTCTACTCGGCCGAGGAGGCCTTCGTGACCGGCACCTTCGGTGGCCTCACCCCGGTCGTCGAGATCGACGGTCGCACCATCGGCAACGGCAGGCCCGGCCCGATCACCGCGAGGCTCCAGGAGCTCTACCGGGCGGCCGTCGAAGCCGACGTCGCCGGCGACTGAAGCCCACACCACATGACGATTCGCATCAACTGCTGGTCCGGCCCCCGGAACATCTCCACGTCGTTCATGTACTCCTTTCGGCAGCGGAGCGACACGACGGTCTTCGACGAGCCGATCTACGCCCACTACCTACGGGTCACCGGACGGGAGCACCCGGGCCGCGATGAGGTGCTGGCCAGCCAGGACCCGGACGGCGAGGCCGTGGTCCGGGACCTGATCATGGGTGAGCATCCGACACCGGTCGTGTTCTTCAAGCAGATGGCCCAGCACTTCGTGCAGTTGGACCGGGCGTTCCTGGGTAGGTGCAGGAACCTTCTGCTGATCCGGGACCCGGAGAGGGTCATCACGTCGTTCGCCAAGAACGTGGCGGACGTGAAGGTGGCCGACACCGGCCTACCCATCCAGGTGGAGCTGCTGGAGTCGATCCTGGCCGACGGCGGTGAGCCCATCGTTATCGACGCCGCCACCCTGCTGGCCGCCCCCGAGGCCACCCTGCGAATGCTGTGCGACCGCCTGGACCTCGAGTTCGACACCGGGATGCTGTCGTGGCCTGCCGGACCCAAGCCCGAGGACGGCGTGTGGGCGGGGCACTGGTACGCCAGTACCCACCGCTCCACAGACTTCGCTGCCAGCCGACCCAGCACCGATCCGGTACCGGCACACCTTGCTTCGGTGGTCTCCGAGGCGAGGCCGCTCTACGACCGCCTCAGCGAGTTCACCCTCGACGCCTGAGGCCCACCAGCGGCACGGCAGCCACCCGGCCCGTGCCAGACTCGCCGACATGACATGGATCCGGACCATTCCCGATGACGACTGGGCCGAGGACGACGGCCTCGCCGACCTCTACGGCCGGGTGGTCGACTCGACCTTCGGTCGGGTCGACCGGATAATGGCCGTTCACTCGCTGAACCCCGTTGGGTTGGCCGCCCACGACGGGCTCTACCGCTCGGCGATGTCGGGCACCGGAACGCTCCGCAAGGTCGAGCGGGAACTGGTAGCACTCGTGGTCAGCCTCGAGAACCAGTGCCACTACTGAACCACCCACCACCGGCGCGGTCTGCGCCGACTCCTGAAGGACGACGACCTGCTGGCCGCAATCGAAGCCGACTGGACCAGCGCTCCGCTGACCGCACGGCGGCGGGCGATGATCGGCTACGCAGTGAAGTTGACCTGCAGCCCCGGCGAAATGGAACAGGCCGACGTGGCGGCCCTGCGGGCTGCCGGCTTCAGCGACCGCGACGTGCTGGACATCACCGAGGTGACCGCCTACTACGCCTATGCGAACCGCATCGCCGACGGCCTGGGCATCACAATCGAGGAGTGGATCCCGGAGGGCTGACCCCTCAGGCCGGATTGTGGGCGCCGCCTGGCGCCCCCACCGTTCCGTCCACCTCGACTGTCACAACCGCCCCGTCCTGGAGGCCGTCCAACTCCTCCTGCGGAAGCACCACCACCGGCATCAGCAGCCCGTAGACCTCGTCGGCGGCAATGGCACCGAGGGCGATGATGTCATCACGTTCGGCCATCAGGACGGCCGCCGGCGCCGTCCCCGCCCGGACCGCCTCGCAGATGACGCTGCTACCGGAGCTGGATCCCCGACCGAACGGCATGACTAGCACGCGACCAGTCACGATCTCGCCGACCTGGGGGTGGCGCTGGTCGATGATCCGACCCCCCACCGTCTCCATCCCTCCCCAGAAGCTGAGTGGCTCATCGAGGCGCAGCACCTCGCCGGTCGCTGTGCCTGCGACCAGCACCAGCGGCGTCGAACCCTGCTCAGGCATCGGCCCAGATGCCCTCGTCGCGAACCACACGCCCGACCATCGCCGACTCCACGCAGTCCTCGGTGCTCCCGAAGACGACCTCGAGGCCGAGGTTCCCGGGGGCGTAGTAGGCCCACTTTGCGGAATCGGTCATAGCCGTGCCGGTGACATCCTGGATTATCGGCGTGAAATAGGTACAGGTGTCGGTCACCACGGTCACCCCGGCGTCGGCCAACCTGTCCGCCCAACCCCTCAACTCCACTTCGTGGAGCACGTCACGCCCGGTGGACACGAAGAACGCCACACCGTCGTCGATCCTCCGGTCGCCCAGCAGGTCGACCAGCCGCCCGATCTCGGCGACCGAGTAGTGCGGCGTGCCGAGGCTGACGGTCCGGAGGTCGCCATCGGTGGTCGTGGAGAGTCGGTCCCGTGCGTCACGAAGGTCTGCCGCCGTGACCGTGACCTCCTCGACCGGTTCATTTCCGGCCAGGGCCGCCTCCAGCGTCGGGGCCTCGGGCGTACTCCCGACCATGTGGAACATCCCGACCGAGCCGGTCGATGCCGACGCCGCTCCCAGCGCCTTGAGCCGATCCTCGGACACGCCGGGCTCCAGACCATCGATCACCGGAACCGCCTTTCCGACCAGTCGGCCGATGAGGCCACCCAGCACCGGATAGAAGACGTCACGCTCCACCAGGTCGGCGGACACACCGACAAGGCGGATGACCAGGGTGGCCCGGCGGTGCTCGTCGAGGTGGAGCCCGGCGGCCGGTGCCCGCCCGGTGACGGCACAGCAGATGTCGGCGAAGTCCCCGTAGCGGTTGGTACGGGCACCCAGCACCGAGTTGGCGAACACGATGGCGTTGGACTCCGCCCAGGCGATCTGCTCGCCGAAGCCCGGCCGGACCTCCAGCTGGTAGGGCGCACATGTCCAAGTCGGGCGACAGCCCATCTCCTCAAAGCGCTCCATGAGCCGCCGGGACAACCTCGCCTCCTCAGGGTCACCTCGGGCGTGCTCCGGGTGCAGCAGGTCCAGTGAGGACACGTTCAGCGTGGTCGGCACGACGACCCTGGCCCCGTCGTCAGCCAGCCGGTTAGCGAAGTCGAGGACCGCCTGGCCGTGGTAGAGGCAGGAATCGATGTGTGCGCCGGTGATGTCGATGAGCACGTCGGCCCCCATGGCGGCGGCCAGACGGGTCACCACGCGGCTGGCCATCTGCTGGGCCGGGCCCTCGAGGCCTGCAAGTCGCGCCTCGTCGCGTTCCTCGAGTCGGAGTGTCACGCCACGGATCGTAGACCCGCCCGAGAGCGGGGATCGTGGCGGTCAGGCGTCGTAGCGAACTGCGGACGGACGGACCGTCAGCAGTTCGGATTCTCCTCAGGCTCCTCAACAGCCGACACCATCTCATCCACCAGGAGCTCCTGACCGACGAAGAGGAGGTTTGGATCGTCGATGTCGTTGAGGGCCATCAACTCCTCGACGGTCGTGTCATGGCGCTTGGCGATCTTGGAGAGCGAATCGCCAGGCTGGACCGTGACGATGGCCGTCTCGACCCGGTCCCCTGCGGCGTCGGCATCGGCCCCGGCCTCAGGATCCTCCAGCACGACCACCTGGCCGACGAAGATCTGGTTGGCATCGCAGAGGCCGTTGATCCTGACCAGGGCATCGACCGTCGTGCCATAGCGCTTGGCGATCTTGGAGAGCGAGTCGCCCTTCTCGACGGTCACGGACTCCGGAACGTCCGCCACGGCCACCGTGGTGGTCGCCGGCGGACCAGTCGTGGTGGCCACCGCCACCAACGTCGTGGCGACGGTAGGAGTCGTGGTTGTCGCCGGCGAGTAGTCCGACGAAGCCGCAGTGGTGGTGACGAACATTCCGGTGGTGGTCGTCTGCACCACGATCGGCCCGTCGTCGGAGCCCCCACATGCGGTCGCCACGACGGCCAGGACCAGCAACGGAAGCAGGATCAGGCGCATGGTCGGACTATAGGTGCGAGCATGAGCCTGGCCGGGTACCCCTGACCGAATCCCAACGCCGCCGGATCCCCGATCCGCTCAGGCCTCACCACCCGGTGAGGACCACGACATGTTGTCGACCGGCCAATCCCGGCCGAAGGTCTGGATGGTCGAGTCCAGACGGTGGAAGTCGGATGCCTCGTCGGCATAGATGGCCAAAACTGCGAGCAGTCCGGAAGGCTGGTCGATGGTTCCAGCAGCGATGGAGAGCATGTCCGCCTTGTCGGCCGCCGACCAGAAGAGCGTGGAACCACACGTCGTGCAGAACCCGTACCGGGTACCGGGCGTCCGCTGGTACCAGCCCAGGGTGACGTCGCTCTCGAAGTGGACGTCGTCGACGCTGGCCGCCGTGGACGCCATGTGGTGGCCGGTGATCCGACGGCACGGCTCGCAGTGGCAGTGGACGACGTCCCGTAACGCCCCTTCGACCCGGTAGCGCACCCCACCACATTCGCACCCGCCGGTTGCCCGCACCCCTGCCGTGGAACCGTCCTCGCCCATCGCCGCATCTTCGCGCAGTCTCCGGGGCGGCGGGTCGCTCGACGGGTGCCCACCCGACCACGCATGGATGGGCACCCGGTGGTGGAATGCCTGCTTGCCGTACCAGCTCGCCGCACTCCTCGCCGCTGCCTCCTGGGCCTGCAGCAGCCTCATCGCCGCCGAACCGGTCCGCCGCCTCGGAGGACCCCGCTTCTGTCGTATCCGAATGCTCTACGTAAGCGGAATGCTGCTCGCCCTGGCCACCGTGACCGGTGGTTGGTCATCTCTCAGTCGAGGCGACGTCGGGATGCTGGCGGTCTCGGGGCTGATCGGCCTCCTGCTGGGCGACGTCGCCCTCTTCACCGCCATGGCGCGGATCGGACCGCGTCGCACGTCCGTGCTGTTCACCGCCAACGCTCCGCTGGCGGCCGTGGGCGGGGTCCTGCTGTACGAGGAGTCCTTCAGCGTCACGGCACTCGGCGGAGCCACCCTGACGGTTGTGGGCATCGCCATGGCGGTCAACTTCGGCTCCAGGGGTGGAACCCACGCCCATGTGTTCGAACGGATCGAGGGCTCACTCCGGGCTGGAGCATCCTGGGCGGCGCTCGGCGCCCTGGGCCAGGCCGTCGGAGCGCTGACCGCCAAACCGGTACTGGATGGCGGCGCCGACACCCTGGCGGTGGCAGCGACTCGCGCCGTGATCGCCACGGCCGCCATGTGGCTGGTGGCCCGACCCACCGACCGGTTGGCCAGGCCGCGTCAGCGTGGGGAGATACGGCGCAGCGACCACCTCCGTCTGGCCGGAAGTGCCCTGGTGGCCATGGTGCTCGGAATGACCCTGCTGCTCTGGGCGATCGGCCACGGCGACACGGGTGTGGCGACGATCCTGTCAGCCACCACACCGGTGATCCTGCTGCCTCTGCTCTGGATCACGATCCGTCAGGCTCCAGCGCCGGGCGCATGGTTCGGTGCCGCGCTCACCGTGGTCGGAACCGCCCTCCTCATCTGACCGTGCTCCCGTCGCCCCGACTGTCGACCTCCACGAACACGTCCGACAACGACTTCCTCCGCAGGTCCGGCACCTGCAGGCCGGGAAGCGGGTGGCCTATCGGGAACATCACGAAGGGCCTCTCGTTCTCCGGGCGACCCAGGAGCCTCCGCAGGAAGGCCATCGGCGATGGGGTGTGGGTGAGGGTGGCCAGCCCCATGTCGTGGATCGCGGCGACGAACAGGCCGGCGGCGATACCCACGCTCTCCTTCACGTAGTAGTTCTTCCTCCTGGATCCGTCGGGACGCAACTCGTAACGCTGCTCGAACAGCACCACTATCCACGGGGCGACCTCCAGGAACTCCTTGTGGTGGTCGGTGCCCAGCGGCGCGAGCGCCTCGAGCCACTCGTCGTTCATGCGGTTCTCGAGGTAGTTGGACCGCTCCTCGGCCTCGGCCTCCTGGCGTATGCGCGACTTGAGCTCGGGGTCCTGGACGGCCACAAAGGTCCACGGCTGCTTGTGCGCGCCGGACGGAGCGGTCGAGGCTGCAAGGACCGCCTGCTCAATGAGTTCGCCGGGTACGGGCCTGGAGCTGAACATCCGAACGCTCCGTCGGGCATCCATCGCCTCGTGGAAGGCCCGGGCACGGTCCAGCATCTCGTCGTCGGGGAGGCGCCGGGTCTCCAGGGGGACGAACGGATATCGGGTAGCCAGGTCAGCGGCAGGATATGGGTGCTCGTAGGAATGCTCCGGATCGACCATCCCTCCATCCTCGCCGCACGGGTGGCATCCGATCCACCTCCGGTGCCCGGGACAGGAATTGAACCTGTACGCCCCCTGGGGGGCCGCGGGGTTTAAGCCCGCTGCGTCTACCAGTTCCGCCACCCGGGCGTGGGGCCACGCTAGCCAGCCGCCAAGCAACGACGCCGGGCTGGGGGCGAAAGGCGACGCGGAGCCGGAAGCGGGCCAGCCATCAGGCCGCCAGGGCCGGCTCCTCCAGCGCCATCCAGAGCGCAGCCCTGACGGTGTCGGCCCTGGCGGGGTCCAGGTCGTTGGCCACGACGATCCCCTCCACCATGTCGGCCACCACCGCTCCCCACGGCCGCCCCCTCACGACCACGGCGATCGTGGCCGAGCCGCTCCGCCGCCGGATCGAACGCTGCACGCCTGCCAGGCCCGGCGGGTACCTGAAGGTCGGCACGTCCAACCCCCGGAGGCGGGCGGCCCGACCCAGCGAACGGGCGGTCTCGCCGAAGTGGGCGGCAAATGTCTCGGTGGCTCTGCTCTCCATGGATTCCAGTATCCACGGAGGGTGTGACAGTCACGATGGCGGGGTCACCGACAGGGGCTGGGCCATACTCCCGGACGTGGATCCGATCGACGGCACGACGACAGCGCCTGACCTGAACCCGGCCCAGCAGGCCGTGCTCGACCAGCTCGGCGCCACGGCCGACGAACGACCCGAGTTCGCCGACGACCTCCGCCACCACCTCCGGGCCGCCCTCGAGACGGCCGTCGAACCCCACCTGGACGGCCTCCCGGCCGGCGAGGACCTCTTCGTCCACAAGCACCGCCTCGCCCAGGTCCACGGCTGCGAAGCGAAGTTCCTCGCCGACGAGGTTGAGGAGTTCGAGTGGCGGGTCCCGACGGCCCGGGGTTCAATCGTCCACAAGGCCGTCGAGCTGGCCGTCAACTGGCGGCTCGAGGTCGAACCACCGGTCCTGGTGGACGAGGCACTCGCCCGATATGAATCCGACCAGGGCGGCCTCGGACACTGGCTGCGGGGCTGCAGCGAGGTGGAACGCGCCGAGCTGAGGTCCGAGTCCTTGGATGCGTTCACCAAGTACATGGAGTGCTGGCCGCCACTCAAGCCGGCATGGCGCCCGGTCACCGAGAGCCGCCTTCGTGCCGAGTTGTGCGGCGGCCGCCTGATCCTGGCGGGCAAGGTGGACCTGACCCTGGGTCGGGCCACCGGCCAGCGGGCAGGAAAGGTGATCGTCGACCTCAAGACCGGCAGCTCGCTACCGGTGCACCGCGAGGACCTCCGCTTCTACGCCCTCATCGAGACGCTCCGCATCGGCGTCCCACCCCGTCTCCTGGCCTCCTACTACCTGGACCAGGCGCACTTCGTGCCCGAGGAGGTCACCGAGGAGACCCTCATGGCCAGCGTGGCCCGCCTCTCCGACGGCGTGGGCCGACTCGTCGAGCTGCTCCACGGTGGCGGCACCCCGAACCGGATCCCCGGCCCACCCTGCCGCTGGTGCCCCGTGTACGACACCTGTGACGAGGGACAGGCCCACCGGTCCGCGTTCGACGACCCGGCCTGAGCCCGGCCGACCTGGGTCAGTCCCGGTCCAGCCGGGCGTACTGCCCGGTCAACTGGAGCACCAGCCCACCACCGATGACGATCAGGCCGCTGGCCGCAACCACCGGTCGGGGCCCCAGGATCGATATCAGCCAGCCCATGAGCAGGTTGGCGAACGGCGACAACCCCAGGACGCCCATCAGGTAGATGGCCATGACCCGACCGCGTAGTTCGTCGGCGACCTGCAGCTGCACGGTGGAGTTGAGGTTCGTGGCCGAAGCGAGGTGCATCGCACCGATCAGGGCCAGGGCGCCGAAGCCCACCCAGAAGGACGGGGCCAGGGCGAACACCACGATGGCCACCCCGTAGCCGGACGTCGCCACGAGTTGGATCCTGGAACGCCTGAGGTGACTCAACTCCCCGGCCACGACCGGTGCGGCCACCAGGGCGCCCAACCCCTGCGCCGAGCCGAGGATCCCGAACCAGAACGGCGAGACCTCGAAGACCTCCTCGGCGAAAACGACGATCTGCTGCACGATGGGCTGGCCGACCGTCGAGACGAGCGTGACGGTGATGATCGCCGCCCGGATCCCCGGAGCGTCAAGCACGTAGCGAATCGACTCCCGGTAGTCGGAGACCACCGACGACTTCCGCTGCCCATCGACCTCGGTGGACCGACGGGGGCGGTACAGGGTCGCCGGATCGATCCGTACCAGGGCCACCAGGACCGGCCCGTAGAGCACCGCCGTGAGGGTGAGCGCCCAGCCGGGACCGAGCGTGCCGATCAGCAGGCCGCCCAGGGCCGGGCCGAAGGTGCGGGCTGCGTTGAACTGTGTGGAGTTCATCGTGATGGCGTTGCGGAGATGCTCCCTCGGAACGCACTCCGCCACGAAGGACTGCCATGTGGGCAACTGGACGCCGTAGATGAACCCGCCGACCAGCAGGAGGAGCATCCAGATCCCCACGTTGCGGATCCCCGCAGCCCATGTCAGGGCCATCGTCGCCGCCAGCAGGCTGCAGAGGCTGTTGGTTGTCAACAGCACCCTGCGCCGGTCGAAGTGGTCCGACACGTAGCCGGCCAACGGATTGGTGAGCAGTATCGGTATGAACGTGGAGAAGCCCGCCATGCCCACCCATGCCGCCGAACCGGTGATCCGGTACACGATGAAATAGGTGGTCACGTACTGCACCCAGCGGCCGTTGTTGGTCAGCACACCACCGATCCAGAATCGGCGGTAGTTCGGAAAGCCCAGGGCCGGGAAGCGGCGCCCGTCTCGTGGCGGCAGCCCCGAGGCGACCGACCCGCCCGGTTCCCCTGTTGTCATCGGGCGACCCTAACCCCCACCAGATGGCCGCCTCCCAGCGGCTGGCAGCCATGTGCGCTGGCCTGCTCCGGCCCGGCGACGCTGGCCGCCACATGGGAGACTCTCCCTATGAGCGTGCTCCGAATCGAACGACGCGACCGCGTCGCAGTCCTGACCTTCGAGGATCCCGACCGCCGCAACGTGGTCTCCGACGAGATGAACGAGGAGCTCCTGGCCGCCTTCGACGACCTTGAGTCCGACGACGGCATCGGAGCGGTGGTGCTGACCGGTGCCGGAAGGGCCTTCTGCGCCGGAGCAGTCCTGGACGACCTGCTGGAGGCCGGCGAAGGAGACTCCGAGGGTTCGCTGCCCGACATCTACCGGGGCTTCCTGCGCGTCGCCCACACCACCCTGCCCACCGTGGCGGCCGTCAACGGCGCAGCGGTCGGTGCCGGCATGAACATGGTGCTGGCCTGCGACCTGGTCGTCGCCGGCCGCTCCGCCCGTTTCGACAGTCGGTTCCTGACAATCGGCATCCACCCCGGCGGTGGCCACACCTGGCGCCTCCGCAACATCACGAACCTGCAAACGGCCAAGGCCATGGTGCTCTTCGAGCAGATCCTGGACGGCGAACAGGCCGTGCGACACGGCCTTGCGTGGGACTGCGTGGACGACGAGAACCTGATCGACACCGCAGTCGACTACGCGGCGAAGGCCGCTGGTCATCCGGTGGAGTTGGTCGCCGTCACGAAGCAGACTCTGCACGACACGGCCGGCGTGACCGAGTCGGTCCCTTCCGTCCAGCTGGAGATTCCACCCCAGGCCTGGTCCATGAAGCAGCCGGCGTTCGTGGAGATGGTCAACCGGCTGAAGGCCCGGATAGCCACCAGGGACTGACCGGCACGGACCCGGATCCCCGGATCCACCCCGGGTTCCGGCGTCAGTCCACGGACGGGCCGAGCCAGGTGGCGGCCAGGGCCGCCCCCCTGAGACACCATTCCTCGGCGGTGATGGCGAACCTGAGATGGTCCTCCCAGACGCCGGCGATCTCCAGGTAGCGCTCGGCCAGGCCCTCGCAGCGGAAGTCCAGCTTCTCGACCACGCGTCGGGACCGGGCGTTGCGCGGCACGATCGAAACCTGGAGGCGGTGCAGGTCGATCTCCTCGAAGGCGAACCTGCACGCCACCACGAGGGCCTCTGGTATGTAGCCGTTGCCGGCCATGTCCTCGTCCATCCAGTAGCCGACGTGGGCGCTCCTGAACGCCCCCTGTACGACGTTGGACAGGTTCAACTCTCCCGAGAACCGGTCGGTGCCATCGTCTCCCACGAACACGCCGAAGCCCCATCCGGTACCCAGCTGGCGTTCCCTCCTGCGGGCGGCGCAGCGCATGTTGAAGGCCTGGCGGTCCTCCGTGGGATCCGGTTGGCCGAACCCGCGACGTGGCTCCCAGACCGTCAGCCAGTCAGCGTTGCGGCGCCGTACGACCTGCCAGTCGGCGAAGTCCTCGACCTCCAGGGGTCGCAGGGTAACCCTGCCACCACGCAGGACCGGACTGTCGGTCACCTGGTCGATTGCCACGACCCAATCATGGGCAGTCATTGCAGCCGGATTGCAAACCGGCCAGCACCCGGCGGTCAGTCGAGGATCTCGTCCAGGGCGGCCAGGAGCAGGGTGACGTTGCGGATGCGGGCGGTGTGCCCCATGCAGCCGATCCGCCATACCTTGCCGGCGACCGGGCCGAGGCCGCCGCCGATCTCGATGCCGTACTCGGACAGCAGGCGTCCGCGCACCCCAGCCTCGTCCAGCCCCTCGGGCAGCCGCCCGGGGGGGACCAGCACGGAGGTGAGCTCCGGGAGGCGGTGCCCCTCCTGTGCGAACAGCTCGAAGCCCCGATCCACGAGGCCGGTCTGGAGCTTGTCGCCACATGCCTGGTGGCGGGCCTGCACGTTCTCCAGGCCCTCTTCCAGGACCACGCCGAGGCCGGCGTGGAGCGCGTAGATCATCGAGATGGGCGCCGTGTGGTGGTAGGCCCGTGCGCCGCCGCTGGTGACGTACCTGGCGATCATCTGGAGGTCCAGGTACCAGGACTGCGGCTTCTCCACGAACCGGTCGATGGCCGCCGCCGACACCGTCACCGGCGAGAGCCCGGGCGGCACCCCGAGGCACTTCTGAGTGCCGCTGTAGGCGAGGTCCACTCCCCAGGCATCGATCTCCAGGGGAATGCCCCCCAGCGACGTGACGCAGTCCACCAGCAGCAGGGCGTCGCCCTTGCCGGCGCCGATGGGGGCGATGTCGTTTCGGACGCCGGTCGAGGTCTCGGCGTGCACCACGGCGATGACCTTGGGATCAGGGTGGGCATCGAGCAGGTCCTGCGGATCCAGCGCCTGCCCCCATTCGGCATCCACCCTGACGACGGTGGCGCCGCAGCGTGAGGCCACGTCGCACATGCGCTCGCCGAACACGCCGTTGACGCCGATGACAACCGTGTCGCCAGATCCCAGCACGTTCACGAAGGTGGCCTCCATGCCGGCGGAACCGGTGGCCGACACGGGGAAGGTGAGCGGGTTGGCAGTGCGGAACACCTCCCGCAACCGATCGTTGGTCTCATCCAGGAGGGCTATGAAGTCCGGGTCCAGATGGCCCAGGACGGGTCGGCCGAAGGCTTTGATGACCTGCGGATACGGGTTCCCGGGACCGGGGCCCATGAGGATGCGATCTGCGTGCGACATGGCGGTCATCCTAAACCAAGACCACTACTGGTGGGAAACTCTTTCCCTGTGGGGAAACTCCCCAGGCGGCCCGGTCAGACCTGCTGCGAGGCCACGAGGCCGTCCAGAATGTCGGACTCCGAGACCAGGCACTCGGCGAATCCCAACTGGCGCATGACCTTCACGAGGATCGCCATGCCCCCGACGATCACGTCGGCACGTGCCGGCTCCATTCCCGGATTCTCGAGGCGCTCAGCACGCGTCTCGGTGGCAAGGGTCCGAAAGACGTCCTCCACGGCCGCCCTGGAGAGGCGGAAGTGGTGTATCCGATCCCTGTCGTAGTCGGCCAGGCCTATCTCGATGGCCGCGGCGCACGACACGGTGCCGGCCAGGCCCACCAGGGTGCGTGCTGCAGCGGTCTCAGGGACCTCCCGCAGGACGTCGTCGATGTACCCCTCGGTGATCGAGAGGCAGGCCACCAGCTCCTCGGGCAACGGGGGGTCGTGTTCGATCCACTGCTCGGTCAGGCGCACACAACCGATGTCACAGGACCAGGTCCCCTCAGCCTCCCTGGTGCCCGTGACGAACTCGGTCGAGCCACCTCCGATGTCCAGCACCAGGAAGGGCCCGTCTGTCGGATCCAGCTCCGCCGTGGCGCCGGCGAACGAGAGCCTGCCCTCCTCGATGCCCGACAGGAGTTCCGGACGGTGGCCGAGCGCCTCCTCGGCAAGGTCGAAGAAGTCCTCCCGGTTGGCGGCGTCGCGGGCCGCCGAGGTGGCCGTCACGCGGCACATCGTCACCCCATGCCGGTCCATCGCTGCCCGGTAATCGCGGAGCACCACCAGCACCCGGTCCATGGCCTGCTGGGAGAGCTGCCCCGTCGCATCCACCCCCTCCCCCATCCGGGTGATGCGCATGAGACGTTCGACGGTCCGCCGGCCATCACCGATCAGGAGTCGGGTGGAGTTCGTGCCGCAGTCAACGGCGGCCACAAACTCAGCCACCGGAGGGATCCTTCGGGGTGGGCAGATCCTTCAGTCGGGCGTGGACCCACCGACCCACGGGGTCGTCCCCGCCGGCCAGGAACCATGCGTAGTGGGCGTGCAGACACTTGACGCCCTGTCTCGTTCCCCCCACGCCGCCGGAGGGCCGGTGACCCACATGCCCCTCAGGGATGGCAGCGTCGCGCTCCGTCGCGTAGCGGGCGTGTGCGTCGGCCAGCTCGACCGGATCGCAGTCCGCCTCGGCGGCCCTCACACCGCCGGTCGACTCCAGGGTCCCGATCCAGGACCGCAGGTCGTCGCCGACCAGCCAGAAACGGGTGGGCATGGGACGACCGTCCTCCAGCAGCGGGTGGTTGCGGATCACGACGGGCACGCCGGCGTCGTCACGAACCACCACGTCGAACAGCCCCTTCGGACTTCTGCCCAGGAGGCCTGCGACCACCTCGCGGTCGTCGGCAGCGGTTCGAATCGGGGGCGTGATCGGCGCGTCCATGGCCTGGTCCACGGTAAGGGCCTGAGGGGGGTCCTAGAGCAGGACCAGAATGATGACCACGACCACCGCACCGGCCAGCAGGGTGGGAACCAGGCGCTTCAGGATCGGGGCTCCGGCGGCGTCCAGCAGGTCGATCGCCTCCACCTCGGGTGCGTTCACAACCCGGATCGTTGGTGCGTCCCCGTCCGCGGCGTTGTCGGTGGCCCGATCAGCAGGGTCCTCCGCTGCAGCGTCGACGACTGGGGCATCGGCGGCCACCTCGTCACTGGATGGGGCCATGAGGTCGCTCAGGTTGTCGGCGAACTGGCCCATCAACTTCTTCGAGACGTCAGCCATCACACCGCGTCCGAACTGGGCCACCTTGCCTGTCACCGTCAGGTCGGTCGTGACGGTGACCTTCGTGCCGACGTCGGTCGCCTCCAACTCGGCCGTGATGTTCGCTGCGGCATTGCCCGCTCCCCTGGTGTCACGCCCCTCGGCGCTCAGGATCGCCCTATACCCGGCATCGTCGCGCTCCACGAAGGAAGCAGCGCCCTTGTACTGGGCGGTGATCGGCCCGACCTTGATCTTGACCACCCCACGGAACTCATCGCCCTCGACCTCAAGCAACTGGGCTCCCGGGAGGCACGGAGCGATGCGCTCCACGTCGGTCAGGACAGACCACACCAGGTCGATGGGCGCAGCCACCTCAAAGTCGTTGTTCAGTTCCACAGCTGCAGGTCCTCCACTGTGTCAATGTCTGCCGGGTTCCCACGACACGCTACTTCCACCACCTCGGACGCCCTCTCTGCCAGTAGCGACCTCGCTCCGGAATCGCCATACACCGGCAGTTCATTCCAGAACCTGCGCCCGACCTTGGTCGGCGGCCGTCGCAACCCGTCGAACACCGCCACGACCAGCGAACCCTCGGTATCGGCCACCGCCCGCCAGGCCTCGGCAGGTATACCTGGGGTATCTGCCAGGCCCAGAACGATCGCCCTATGCCCGGCACGCTCCGCATGCTCCACGGCCAACCGGATGGAACCGGCCTGCCCTTCCGACCATGACCCGTTGTGCAGGACGGTCGCCCCTCCGGGAATGATCGCCGAGATGTCCACCGACCCGGTCACCACCACCAGCTCGTCTAACCCGGCAGCAGCAGCCGCCGCGATGGCATGGGCTGCGAGGGGCCTACCGTCCAGGTCGGCCAGCAACTTGTGGCCGGGACCGCTCCACCGACTTCCGCCACCGGCGGCCAGGACGACGGCGGCGATGGTCCCATTCCAGGGGATGGTCACGACGGGCCCTCAGTCGTGGATCGGACCGTCGGTGTCCGAAAGTGCCCGGGCCGAGCGACCGGTTCGCAGGGCGATGATCTCCGACATGACGGAGATGGCCGTCTCCTCCGGAGTGCGTGCGCCGATGTCCAGCCCGATGGGCGAACGCAGTCGGGCCATCTCCTCGTCGCTCACCCCGGCCTCCACGAGGCGCCCGACGCGGTCCTCGTGGGTACGCCGGGATCCCATGACGCCGATGTAGCCGACCGACGTCCGAAGGGCCGCCACGATTGCCGGCACATCGAACTTGACGTCGTGGGTCAGCACGCAGATGGCATCCCGGCGCCGTAGCTCCGGCCCGACCTCGGCCAGCAGGCGGTCCGGCCAGTCCACGACGACCTCGTCGGCGAGGGGGAAGCGCTGGGTGGTGGCGAAGACCTCGCGGGCATCACACACCGTGACCCTGTAGCCCAGCACCTTCGCCACCCGCACCAGAGCGAGGGTGAAGTCGACGGCTCCGAAGAGGAGCATCCTGGGAGGAGAGGCGAAGGCTTCTATGAACACCCGCAGGGACTCCTCGCGGGCCTCACCGTGCTCCCCGTAGTGCCGGACGCCGCTACGGCCGGCGGCCAGCTCGCCCAGGGCGTCCCGTGCCACGACCCGGTCCAGGTCCTCGTCGCCGAGGGTTCCGTCGACCTCCACCTCGTCGGCCGCTGGTCGATGGACCATGAGCTTGGCACCGGCACGCTGGCCATCCAGAACGGTCGCCAGCGCCACCGGGACCTCGTCGCGTAGCAGTGCCGCCAGACGGTCGAATATCGGAGTCCCGGACAAGGGTCGGTCCTCGACTACCAGTCCAGCGGTTCGATGAAGAGGTGGATGGTCCCACCGCAGGTCAGGCCCACGGCGAACGCCTCGTCATCGCTGTAGCCGAAGGTGACCATGCGCCGGTCGCCGGTGGCCAGCACGTCGAGGGCCTCCATGACCACGGCGCCCTCGACACAGCCTCCGGAAACCGAACCCGCCACCTGCCCGTCCTCGGTGACGGCCATCGATGCGCCCGGAAGGCGCGGCCCAGAGCCCTCCAGGTCCACGACACGGGCGACCGCCACCGGCCGCCCCTGACGGCGCCAGCGCTCCAGGTCCTTCAGGATCTCCCGCATCGGCCTCAGGCTAGGGGCTGCCCGGTGTGCTAGAGGATCTTGGAGATGACGGTGCCGAAGTCGGAGGGCCGCTCGACCACGGTCACCCCGCAGTCCCTCATGATCTGGATCTTCTCAGCAGCAGACTCGCCGGCTCCCGTCACGATGGCGCCGGCGTGACCCATGGTCCGACCCTTTGGGGCCGAGAGGCCGGCTATGTAGGCGACGACCTTCTTGTGCATGTGGTCGCGTGCGTACGCCGCTGCCTCGGCCTCCTGCGGGCCGCCGATCTCGCCGATGACGATGACGATGCTGGTGTCCGGATCCTGTTCGAAGGCCTTCAGGTGGTCGGTGAAGGAACTGCCGTTGATCGGATCGCCGCCGATTCCGACGCTGGTGCTGACGCCGATGCCCACCGCCTTGAGCTGGGAGGCGGCCTCGTAGCCGAGCGTCCCGGATCGACCGATGATGCCGACCGGACCCTGGGCGTAGATGTGACCGGGCATGATGCCCAGGAGGGCCTTTCCGGGGCTGATGACGCCGGCACAGTTCGGGCCCAGGAGCGTCATGCGCTTCTCGACCCGCTTGGTCCGCATGTAGCGTTTGACCTTCATCATGTCCTGGGCGGGGATGCCGTCCGTGATGCACACGCAGTGCCGAATGCCGGCGTCGGCCGCCTCCATGATGGCGTCAGCGGCGAACGGCGGCGGAACGAAGATGATGCTGGCCTCGGCCCCGGTCTCGTTCACGGCGTCCTTCACGGTGTCGAACACCGGGAGCCCGAGATGGTCGCTGCTGCCCTTGCCCGGAGCGGTACCACCGACCAGGTTCGTGCCGTACCCGATCATCTCCTCGGCGTGGAACGTACCCATGCGCCCTGTGAACCCCTGGACGATCACCGGGGTCTTCTCGTCGACGATGATGCTCATGACTAGTTGGCCTCCCATGAAACGGCGGACACGGCCTGCTCACCGGCCTCGGCCAGCGTCTCCGCCGTGATCAGGTCCACGCCGCTCTCGGCGAGGATGCGACGCCCCTCCTCCACGTTGGTGCCGGCCAGTCGGACCACCACCGGTACCCTCACGTCCAATTCGGTCATCGCCTTGACGACCCCCTCGGCGACCCAGTCGCACCGGTTGATGCCGGCGAAGATGTTGACCAGGATGGCCTCGACCCTGTCGTCGGAGAGCACCAACTTGAAGGCCTTCGACACCCGGTCGGGCGATGCGCCACCGCCGATGTCCAGGAAGTTGGCCGGCTCGCCGCCTGCCAACTGGATCATGTCCATGGTCGCCATGGCCAGGCCCGCACCGTTGATGATGCAGCCGATGTTGCCCCCCAGGCCGACGTAGCTCAGCCCGCGGTCCGCTGCGTTCATCTCGCGGGGGTTCTCCTGGGACTTGTCCCGCAGTTCGGAGAGGTCCTGGTGGCGGAACAGGGCGTTGTCGTCGAAGCTCATCTTGGCGTCCAGGGCCAGCAGGCGGCCCTCCTCCGTGACGACCAGCGGGTTGATCTCCAACAGCGTGGCGTCCATGTCCCGGAAGGCCCGGTAGGCCCCCAGCAGGAGGTTCTCGACCTGGGAGATGAGCGAGGAGTCCAGGCCACAGGCGAAGGCGGCCCCGCGGGCCTGGAATCCCTGGAGTCCGACAGCCGGCTCGATCATGATCCGGACGATGGCTCCCGGATCCGTCTCGGCCAGTTCCTCGATTTCCACCCCGCCCGTACCCGACATGACCAGCAGGATGCGCTCGGACTGCCGGTCCAGCACCATGGACATGTAGAGCTCGCGCTCAAAGACGACCACGGGTTCGATGTAGAGGCGGTAGACGCCCTTGCCCTCCGGACCGGTCTGGGCGGTCACCAGACGGCAACCCAGGAGGTCATCGGCGGCCTCCCACACCTCGTTCTCGTTATCGCAGACCCGTATTCCGCCGGCCTTGCCGCGGGCCCCCGAATGGATCTGGGCCTTCACTACCCACTTGTCGCCACCGATCTCCTTGGCCCGGTATGCGGCCTGCTCAGGGCTGTAGGCGAGGCCACCGGTGGCGATCGGCACGCCATACCGCTCGAGCAGTGCCTTCGCCTGGTACTCGTGAATGTCCATGGCCCTGGTCTCCGTCCCCTTCTCTACTACTTGTCCTGAATAGCCGCTGCCTGGGCCACGACGTTCTCGGCCATGCGCGCCGACGCTGCGTCGATCATGCGGCCCTCCATCTGGGCGGCGCCCCTGCCCTCGGCGGCGGCCTCTGCGAGGGCGGCGAGGATGCGATGTGCCCGGTCGACCTCCTCGGCCGGCGGCGAGAAGACCTCGTTGGCCAATCCGATCTGGGACGGGTGGATGGCCCACTTGCCCTCGTAGCCCAGGGCAGCGGCCCTGCGGGCACCGTCCAGAAACCCGTTGGGATCGTTGAAGTCGCCGAAGGGCCCGTCGATGGGGCGGATGCCGTAGGCCCGGCAGGCCACCAGCATCCGGGACAGGCCCTCGTGCCACTGGTCGCCCGGGTAGTCCGGGTTCAGGCCACCGATGTTGGTGGTTCGTGCCCGGCAGCTGGCCGCGTAGTCGGCGACACCGAAGTGCATGGCCTCCAGCCGGGGGCTGGAGGTTGCGATGGCCTCCACGTTGGCCATCCCCAGCGTGGTCTCGATCAGCACCTCGATGCCGATCGCGTTCGTGAGGCCCTTGGCCTCCTCGATCTGGGTGACCATGGCGTCGACCATGTAGACGTCGGCGGGCACGCCCACCTTCGGGATCAGGATGGTGTCAAGGTGCTCGCCGGCCTGCTCGACCACGTCCACGACGTCCCGGTACATGTAGTGGGTGTCGATGCCGTTGATCCGCACCGAGATGGTCTTGCCCAGGCCCCGCCAGTCGATGTCGCGGAGACCTCCGATCACGTTGCGACGGGCCTGCTCCTTGTCGCCCGGAGCCACGGCATCCTCCAGGTCCAGGAACACATAGTCCACGTCTGAGGCCGCGGCCTTCGCGAAGAGGGCCGGGTTGGAGCCGGGTACGGCGAGCTCGCTGCGTTGCAGGCGCTGGCGGGCGGGGGCATATCGGGTGTGGCTCATTGTCGCTCCGATGGGGAGGTGGCAGCAATCAGGCGGAGAGATGCACCGGTCCACCGATACGGTCCGAACGCCACCCCACGGCCGGGCACCCCCCCTCAGTTGCGGCCATTCTGCACCAATCTTTCCTATGATTCAAGTAGATGGAACGAGAAGGATGATTTCAGGTAGGTTTTCAACATGTCAGCAGTGACCTCCGTCACTCCCGCTCGCGGAGCCGAACCCACCGACGCGGCCCTTCGCGCCGACATCAGACGCCTCGGGCACCAGTTGGGCAACACGCTCGTGCGCCAGCACGGCGAGGAACTCCTCGAAGCCGTGGAACGAACCAGGACCCTGACGAGGCACCTCCGGGAACCGGGCTCCAACCGGGACGTCACCGCAGAGCTCCACGACCTCTTCGATGACACGGACGTCTCCCACGCCATCCTCCTGGTCCGGGCGTTCACCGTGTACTTCCACCTCGCCAACGTCGCCGAGCAGGTCCACCGCATCGAGGACCTCAACAGCGGTTCGTCGAACTCCGCCAACCAGTTCGGCGAGACGGTCCAGTCCCTAGTGGACTCGGGCATCTCTCCGACCGACATCGCCGAGCTGGTCGGTCGGGCCGAACTCCGGCCGGTGTTCACGGCGCACCCCACCGAGGCCTCTAGAAGGGCCATCCTGGACAAGCTTGCCCAGGTCAGCAGCCTCATCGAGCAACGCCTCGACAGTCGTCGCACCGAGGCCGAACTGCACCGCATCGACCGGCATGTCGAAGAGGTCATCGAAGCCATCTGGCAGACCGACGAACTCCGCCACGTTCGACCTGAACCACTCGACGAGGCCCGATCGGTCCTCTACTACCTCGGCCAGACGGTCCGCGACGCCGTCCCCGAACTCCTGGATGATATGCAGGCGGCCCTGCGCTCCATCGGACAGCAGCTCCCCGACGACCGCGTCCCGATCCGCTTCGGAACCTGGGTGGGTGGCGACCGCGACGGCAACCCCAACGTCTCCCCCGAGACCACCAACCGGGTGCTCGGGCTGCAACGCAGGCACGCCCTGGAGATCCTCGTCGCCGAGGTCATCGCCATGGGCCATGAGTTGAGCGTCAGCACCCGGGTGCACGACGTGTCCGACGAACTGCGGGAGGCGGTCGAAGCGGACCGCAGGGCCCTCAAGGACATCGCGCACCGCGTCGACTGGTCGGAGCCCTACCGGATCCGGTGCGAGGCCATCCGGAGGCGTCTCATCGCCACCTCCGATGGCGACACCAGCCGTAGCGGCTACCGCTCGCCCGCCGACCTGGACGCCGACCTGGCGGTGATCGAGAAGTCGCTGCGCGACAACGGCGGGGGCCTCCTGGCGGACGGCATCCTCTCGCGGGTCCGCCGGATTCTGTGGATGATCGGCTTCCACATTGCGACCATGGACATCCGGGAGCACTCCGACCGCCACCACGACGCCCTGACCACGCTGTTCTCTGCCAACGACTTCGACTACGCCGGCGCATCGGCCGAGCAACGGGCCGCCCTGCTGGCCGCCGAACTGGAGAGCAGGCGGCCCCTCGCACCCCCCGGCACCTCCGACGACGCCGGTGCCCTCGCACTCTTCCGCATGCTCCGGGCGATCATGGACCGCGATGGCGACGAGGTCATCGAGAGCTACGTCATCTCGATGACGCAGGGCGTCCAGGACATCCTGGCCCCGGTCGTCCTGGCCCGCGAGGTGGGGCTCATCGACCTGGCCCATGACACGGCCCGGATCGGATTCGTTCCGCTGTTCGAGACGATCGACGACCTGCGCTCCATCGGCCCGACCCTCAGGGCGCTCTTCGCCATAGAGCCCTACCGGCGGATCGTGGACCTCCGGGGCGGTACCCAGGAGGTGATGGTCGGCTACTCGGACTCCAACAAGGACGGCGGGATCACCACGTCGCAGTGGGAGATCCACAAGGCCCTGAGGGCGATCCGGGAGATCTCCGACGAGACCGGCATCCCCATACGGGTGTTCCACGGGCGGGGCGGCACCATCGGCAGGGGTGGCGGTCCCACCCACGCCTCCATCCTCAGCCAGCCCAACGGCGTGCTGGACGGCGAGGTGAAGTTCACGGAACAGGGCGAGGTGATCGCCGACAAGTACGGCCACCCCGACATCGCCCGTCGGAACCTGGACCTGGCGTTCACGGCCCTCCTCGAGGCATCCCTGGCCCACCGGGCACCCAGGCACGACGAGGAGACCATCACACGGTGGTACTCGATAATGGACGGCATGGCCGACGACGCCTACGCGGCCTACCGGGGCTTCGTCGAGACGCCCGGCCTGGTGGACTACTTCACCACGTCGACGCCGGTGGAGGAGCTGGGCGAGATGAACATCGGCTCACGACCGGCGCGACGGCGTGGTGCGACGACCGGCATCTCCGACCTACGGGCCATCCCGTGGGTGTTCGGATGGACGCAGTCCCGCCAGATCATCCCCGGCTGGTACGGGGCTGGCAGCGGCATCGCCGCCTGCAGGGCCGCAGGCCACGGGGACGAGCTGAGGCTCATGTACCGGGACTGGCAGTTCTTCCGGACGTTCGTGTCGAATGTGGAGATGACCCTCACCAAGACCGACCTGTCCATTGCCCGCCACTACGTGGAACGCCTCGTGGACCCGTCGCTGCACCACCTCTTCGACGCCGTCGAGGACGAGTACAACCGGACCGAGGCCGAGATCCGGGCCATCACCGGTGTCGACCTCCTGGCCGAGAAGCCCACGCTGCGTCGGACGCTGGCCGTGCGGGATGCCTACCTGGACCCGCTCAACGTGCTCCAGATCGAAATGCTCCACCGGTCGCGCAGCGGACTCCCAGACGAGGAACTACAGCGGGGACTCCTGCTCACCATCAACGGGATCGCCGCCGGGATGCGCAACACCGGCTGATCCGGCCACCAACGGGTCAGTCGGCCAGGACCCTGGCCAGGCTCCGGAGGGAGTCCAGCGAGTGCCCCTCCACGAACCGGTCAACGTGCGGCAACGCGGCTGCCATGCCGCGGGCAATCGGCGCATAGCCGGGCGACGCCTTCAGCGGATTCACCCAGACCACCTGATGGGCAACCCGGTGCAGGCGGCCCATCTGCTCCTCCATGATGGACGGCTCGCCCCTGTCCCAGCCATCCGAGAGGATCACCACCGTGGCCCCACGGGCCATCCCCGGCACTCCCCACTTGTCGTTGAACGCCCGCAACCCGTCACCCAGTCGGGTTCCCCCCGACCAGTCGGTGACGGCCACGGCGGCCCGGGAGAGGGCGGCATCCGGGTCACGGGTGGAGAGCTCGCGGGTCAGGCGGGTCAGGCGGGTTCCCAGCGCGAAGGCCTCCACGTCGCGACGTCCGACCGTTGCGGCGTGTAGGAAGCGGATGAGGGCCCGGGCGTAGGGCTCCATGGAACCGCTCACGTCCAGCAGCAGGACCAGCCGACGGGGGCGCACCCCAGGTTCGGAGAAGGCCCGGTGGAGCGGCTCACCACCGGTCCTGAGTGCGGCCCGGACGGTCCGGCGCAGGTCGGGTCGGCCACGATGGAGCGCCGGGCGTAGGCGCCTGCACCTGCGAGTGGCACCGAAGAGCCGTAGCCCGCGCATCAGGTCATGGAGTTCGGCGAGCTCCTCCTCCGTGCAATCGGCGAAGTCCCGGGATGCCAGCACCTCGGTCCGCGACCACCTGACGCTGATGTGGTCACCATCCCCGTCCGAAGCGCCGTCCTCGTCGGGTGGCAGGTCGGCATCCTCGGGGACGTCCAGGAGGAGCGTGATGGTGGGCTGTTCGGTGGCTGTAACAGAGCCGGCGGCTGCGCCCATCCAGTGGCGCTCGAAAGCCTCGTCGTAGGTGGCCAAGTCCTCCGGGCGCCTCACCAGGGTCGCACGACCCGCCCAGTAGACGCCCGAGCGGGTGCCGGTTCCGACCTCCACCAGGGCTCGCCCGAAGTCCAGCGTGCTACCCAGCGGAACGGCAATTCCAGCCCGCCGCAGGACGTCCACGAAACCGACGAGGTGGCGGTCCAGGGTGTGCCCACCGGCGGCCGACACGGATCAGGCTCCGCGGAGCAGGCCGACCATGTCTCCGAAGCCCCGCGACCGAAGGCGGTCCTGGTCCTCGCGGTACTTCAGCAGGGCGCCGATCGTCGTCTCGAAGGCCGCCTCGTCGAGGTCGTCCACGCCGACCAGCACCAGCGCCTCGGCCCAGTCGAGGGTCTCGGCGACCCCCGGGGGCTTGTAGAGGCCCATGTCCCTCAGTTCAGCCGCTACAACGGCGACGTCGCGGGCCAGCGCAGCAGGCACGTGTGGTGCCCGGACCCTCAGTATCTCCACCTCGCGTTCCACGCCAGGGTGCTGGACCCAGTGGTAGAGGCAGCGGCGCTTCAGGGCATCGTGCACGTCGCGGGTTCGGTTCGAGGTGATGACCACGATCGGTGGAATCTCGGCCCGGAACGTGCCCAGTTCGGGCACCGTGATGGCGTAGTCGGAGAGGATCTCCAGCAGGAAGGCCTCGAACTCGTCGTCGGCCCGGTCCACCTCGTCGATGAGCAGCACCGGCGGTATGCCATCCACGCTGGAAAGCGAGCGGAGCAACGGACGACGGACGAGGAACCGCTCGGCGTAGAGCTCATCGGTGATTTCGGACACCTCCGAACCGGCGGCCGCGCCCGCTGCCTCGACGGCCCGCAGGTGCAGCAGTTGGCGGGAGTAGTCCCACTCGTAGACAGCCTGGGATGCGTCCAGGCCCTCGTAGCACTGCAGGCGGATGAGCTCGCCGCCCGACCAGGCTGCCAGGGCCCTGGCGACCTCCGTCTTGCCCACGCCGGCCTCGCCCTCGAGGAGCAGCGGTCGTCGGAGGCGCAAGGCCAGGAAGATGGCCGTGGCGAGTCCCTCATCAGCCAGGTAGTCCTGGGCTGCGAGCGCCGAGACCACGCCCTCCACCGAATCCACGCCGCGGATGTCAATGGGGCCGGTCATGCCATCAGGCTACGGCGTGTCTCTCCCGGGTCGATGACCCGACCCGCGGGGTTCGGATCAGCGACCCGCTTCCTCCAGGCCCCGACGGGTCAGGACCCGGGCGAGGTGGCAGCGGTAGTCCACGCCGGCGTTCAGGTCACTGGGTGGCTCCAGGCCATCGGCAGCCGAAGCCGCCGCATCGGTGGCCGAGGCACCCGAGGCGATCGCCCCCTCCACGGCGCCGGCCCTCACGGGGCGCGAGTCCATGTTCACCAGGCCAACGCCGCAGCGGTCGCCGTCGACCATCACGGCGGCACCCACGATGGCCCAGTCCTGTGCCCGTCGGTTGAACTTCTGAAACGACCAGGTGGCATTCGGTGCCTTCGGAATCCGCACCTCGGTGAGGAGCTCGTCCCCGCCTATGGCCGTCTCCAGGAAACCGGTGAAGAAGTCGTCCACGGCCACCTCCCGGGAGCCGGACGGCCCCTGGACGACCATCGACCCGCCGAGGGCGATGATGGCGGCAGGCAGGTCCGACGCCGGATCCCCGTGGGCCAACGCTCCCCCGAGGGTTCCACGGTGGCGGACCTGGGGGTCGCCGACCTTCGAGGTGGCTGCGGCCAGCAGACCGGCCTGGCTGCGGACCAGGTCGCTGGTCTCCACGTCGCGGTGCCTGGTGAGGGCGCCGATCGCCAGCACGTCACCGTCGTCGCGCACGTAGGAGAGGTCCGTCAGGCGGCCGATGTCGACCACGACCGCCGGGGCCGCCAGCCGGTACTTCATGAGGGGCAGCAGGGAGTGCCCGCCCGCCAGAAGCTTGGCCTCGTCGCCGTGCTCGGCGAGGAGGGCGACGGCGTGCCCGGCCGAGGTAGCCAACTCGTACTCGAAGGCGACCGGAATCATCGGGCACCCCCCGCCGCCTGCAGGACGGCCGCCACGATGTTGTGGTAGCCGGTGCAGCGGCAGAGGTTTCCCTCCAGCCCTTCGCGCACCTCGGCCTCGGTCGGGTCGGGAACCTCGTCGAGGAGCGAGACGGCTGCCATGACCATCCCGGGCGTGCAGTAGCCGCACTGGAGGGCGTGGCACTCGTGGAAGGCCTGCTGCATCGGGTGGAGGGTCTCGCCGTCGGCCAGCCCCTCGATCGTGGTGAGGTCCTGGCCGTCGGCCTGGACGGCGAGCATCGTGCACGACTTCACGGCCTCGCCGTTCACATGGATGGTGCAGGCACCGCATGACGACGAGTCACAACCGATGTTCGTGCCTGTCAGGCCCGCATCTTCGCGGATGAAGTGAACGAGCAGCGTGCGCGGCTCCACCTCATGCGAAACGTCAGACCCGTTGATGGTCATCGAAACCTGCATCATTGTCCCTTCCCGGGCCCGGTGGCACCCGACGTTCACCACGTCGGTGTCGAGGCCGTGGACACTAGCGCCGCCCCCGGATGGGGCTGCTACTCACGGAGCCATCTTTCCAAGGGACCGACCGGCAGCCAGGCCGGTCACCACGACCATGGCGGCCAGCGCCACCACCCCCGGCCACGTCGTCGACCATGTGAGGGGCCCGAGAAAGCCCTGGCGGGCGAACTGCAGCACGTCCGTCAGCGGATTCAGTCCCGCAACGACCCTCAACCAGCCCTCCATGAAGTGGAGCGGCACCTGGCCGGTGGACATGAACATCGAGCTGAACCCCACGACCTGGACCAGCATCATCGAGCGCATGGTCCGCATCCGGTATGCGACGGTAAGACCCAGCAGGCAGAAGACGACGGCCATCCCAACGGTCGCCACGTAGAGGCAGACAAGGCCCATCGGGCCACCCCGGAGCGAGAGGCCGCCCAGCGTGGAGGCCAGCAGGACCGCCGTGGTCGGGATGAGCGAACGGAGGCCGGAATAGGCGGCCGTACCCAGGAGGATGGGAAGCCGGCTTCCCGGTGTGAGGAGCAACCGGTCGAAGAACCCGTTCTCGATGTCGTCGGCCGCCGAGGCGGCGCCACCGATCCCAGCGAAGACCGAACCCTGGAGGGCAGCGTAGGGCGCCATCCAATCATGCACGTTCGACGTTCCGTAGCCCTCCAGACGGGACAGAGAGCTGAAGGCGCCAGTGAAGCTGACGATGAAGAAGAGGGGCATGAGCAGCGTCGGAATCATCAGGGAGGGCCGGGCCACCATCCTCGCCATCCCCCTCCGGACCAGCGCCACCACCACGGCAGCGCCATGGCCCGTGCCGCCAGTACCCCCGGCGACCCGACGGGAGGCCACCACGGCGGTCACGAGCGGCCCAGCTTCCGGTGCAACGCCCGGACCGCCAGCGACACGGTCACCAGGGCGATGGCTGCGGGCACCACCATGGCCTGGATGGCATCACCGGTTGACCACCCGGCGATCACCAGGCGGCGCGTCGGGTCGATGACCCAGGTGATCGGGTTGTTCTCCGCCACCACCCGGAACCATCCCGACATGAGAGCCGTCGGGAAGAACGCCGAGCTCATGAAGATCCCAACGAAGACCAGCGGGAACGTGGCTGCCACCGCCTCCTGGGATCCCGTCCGAATCGCCAGGACCTGGCCCACCCCACCGATGGCCAGGACCAGAAGGGCCGCCACGGCCATGATGACCAGCACGGCGGCCGGTCCACCCTTCACCCCAGCTCCGAAGGCCAGGAAGACCGCCACGAGGACCGCCGCCTTGATGGCAGCGACCAGCGAAGCACCGGCCAGGCGACCCACCAGGATCGGGAACCTGGCCACCGGCGATGCCACCAGGCGATCGAAGAAGCCGTTCTCGATGTCCAGCGCCAGCTCGGTTCCAGCGGCCGTGGCGCCGAACGAGACGGCCTGGACCACGCATGCGGGGAGGATGAAGTCAAGGAAGGAATCCACCTCGGGAAAGCCGGGCATGGCCAGGGCCCGCGAGAACTGCCTCGAGTAGACGGCGGCCAACAGGAGCGGGAAGACGAGGCCCGGAAGGATATTCAGCAACTGCCGACGCTCGGCCAGCACCGAGCGACGCGCCAGCTCGGCGGTCTGACGCACTGCCGCGACCAGGTCCGGTCCAGCCATCACGAGGGTCCTCCTCACGACTCGTCCCCGGCACCCTCCAGGCGGCGGCCGGTCGCCTCGGCGAAGACGTCGTCGAGACTCGGGGCATCCAGCTCCAGGTGCTCCACCACGACCCCCGCCCCGTCGAGGGCCCTCACAGCGTCGGCGACCCTGGCGGCGCCCCCATCCAACCCGATGGCGACCCGACCCTCCCTCGCCGGCCTGTCTGAGCCGAAGGCCTCGAGGACGACACGGGCGGCTTCGACGGACCCCGGCTGTACGTCGATCCGCAACGTGGGAGAACCGATCGACGCCTTGAGCACCTCGGGGGTTCCCTCCCGCACCAGCCTTCCGGCATCGATGATGGCGATCCGATCGGCCAGCTGGTCGGCCTCCTCCAGGTACTGCGTCGTGAGGAACACCGTGGTCCCGTGCTCCGTGTTGAGCCGCCGCACCTCCTCCCAGAGTGCCTGTCGGCTGGTCGGGTCCAGGCCAGTGGTGGGTTCGTCCAGGAACAGGATCTCCGGCTGGTGCACCAGCGCCATGGCCAGGTCCAGACGCCGTCGCATTCCCCCGGAGTAGGTACCGACCCGACGTCCGGCAGCAGCGGTCAGACCGACGCGCTCGAGCAGCTCCTCGCCCCTGGTTCGCGCCACCGCCCTCGGGATCCCATGCAGCACCGACTGCAGGCGGATCAGCTCCTGTCCGGTCATTAGCGGATCGATGGCGGCATCCTGGAGAGCCACGCCGATGGTCCTACGAACGGCCGCCGACCCGGATACCACGTCGTGTCCACCGACCGTGGCCGTTCCGGCGGTCGGTCGAAGCAGCGTCGTGAACATCCTCACGACCGTCGACTTGCCGGCCCCGTTCGGGCCGAGGAAGCCGAACACCTCGCCGGGAGCCACCGAGAGGTCGATCCCGTCGACCGCCCTCACGTCTCCGAAGGTGCGGACCAGTCCCTCGGCCTCGACCGCCGGCCTCACTGCCACGGACTCATGCGCCGTGGATGGCCGCCCAGACCTTCCTCGGGGTGAGGGGAACGTCCAGGTGCGTCACCCCGAGGTGCGCTATCGCATCCAGGACCGCGCTCTGCACGGCGGGCGTTGAACCGATGGCGCCGGACTCGCCGATCCCCTTCACCCCCAGGGGGTTGTTGGGCGTCGGCGTCTCCAGGGGGACCAGTTCGAACGACGGCAGCTCGGCCATCGAGATGATGCCGTAGTCGGCGAAGTTGGTCGTCTGCGGGTTGCCGTCGGCGTCGTAGGAGACCTCCTCCATGAGGGCCTGTGCGACGCCCTGAGCTATCCCGCCGTGGCGCTGCCCCTCCACGATCACCGGGTTGATGATGCGACCTGCATCGTCGCAGGTGACCATCCGGTCGAGTCGCACGTGGCCTGTCTCCACATCCACCTCGACGACCGCCACGTGGGTGCCGAACGGATACGAGCAGAGCCGGGTCTCCTGGGATTCGGCGTCCAGCACGCCCTTGCCAGCGGCCGCAGCCACCTCGGCCCAACTCCTGGTCACGGACGGTGAACCCACGACGTGGAAGCCACCTGCCTCCGAATCCAGCACGACGTCGGAGACGTCGGCCTCCAGGAGGTCGGCGGCGACCCTCCGGGCCTCGTCCACCACCACCCCGGCAGCGTCGTGGATGGCCGATCCACCCAGTTGGGTGGATCTTGAACCAAAGGTTCCGTGACCGTGGGGCACCAGGTCGGTGTCGCCCTGGACGAAGTCGATGTCGTCCACTTCCATGCCCAGCCTGTCGGCGGCGATCATGGAGAAGGTGGTCATGTGGCTCTGGCCGTGGCTGAGCGAACCGGAATAGATGCGGGCCCTGCCCTCGGGGGTGATCTCCACCCGCCCGAACTCGTCGCCACCGGGTGCCGGCCCCGCCGTCACCTCCACGTAGGTGGCGACGCCTATGCCCATCTGCAACGGCCCGCTGCCGGCCCGCCGCCTGGCCTGCTCGGCCCGCAGTTCGTCGTAGCCGGTCGCCTCGAGGGCCAGGTCCAGGCTGGCCTCGTAGTCACCGCTGTCGTACTCGGTGCCGACACCGGTGGTGACCGGGAAGTCCTCCGCCCGGAAGAAGTTGAGACGCCGCAGCTGGATCGGGTCCATGCCGATCTCGGCGGCAAAGAGCTCCACGGCACGCTCCACCGTCAGCGTGGCCTCGGGGCGACCGGCTCCCCTGTATGCCTCGGTGGGCGTGGTATTGGTTATGACCGAACGGGCCCCCGTCTCGACGTTGGGGATGTCGTAGACGCCGACCGTCATCGGAAGGGTGAACATCGGCAGGAAGGCCCCAATCCGCGCGTAGGCGCCGCTGTCGACGAGCACGTCCAACCTGTAGTGGGTCAGGTCGCCGTTGCGGGTGCCGCCGATGACGAAGCGGTGCACGTGTCCCCGACCGGGACCCATGGCGTTCATGTTCTCGGTCCGGGTCTCGAACCACCTGACCGGACGACCCACCGTCGCCGACAGCCACGGCAGGAGGGCGTCCTCCGGGTACGGCGCTATCTTGGCGCCGAAACCGCCGCCCACGTCGGGCACGATCACCTGGATGCCACCCGTAGCCTGCTCGCCGTACAGGGCCTCCAAGGTCTCCTTCACGCCATGCGGGCCCTGGTTGGACATCCAGACGACGAGCTTGTCCCCCTCCCATGCCGCCGCCGTGGAACGGACCTCGATCGGAGCCGAAGCTGTCCTCTGGTGCGAGACGCGTCCCGCGACGACGGCTTCACAGTCAGCGAAGAAGGCGTCGTCGGTGATTCCCGTGGCCATGCCCAAGTTCGAGAAGTCGACGGCCACGTTGGTGCCCACCGCTGAGTGCACGACGATCTCGTCGGTGAGGGCGTCCTCGGGATCCACCACAACCGGTAGCGGGTCGTAGTCGACGAAGACGGCCTCCGCAGCGTCCTCTCCCTGGGCGAGGACCTCGGTCAGCACCACGGCGACGCACTCCCCGACGAAGCGCACGGTGTCGGTGGCCAGGATTGGGCGATTCAGCATCGGCTCGGGAAAGACCGGCACCACGCCGGGAAGGACAGTCGGACCGTCGAGGTCGGCTGCCGTGAAGACACCCACCACCCCGGGAAGGCCGAGCGCCTCCGAGGCATCCACAGTGATGTGGGCGTGGGCCATAGTGGAACGCACGTAGGTGGCATGGACGGCCCCGGCCAGGCGGGGGTCATCCACGTCGGCGGTGTAGGTGGCCCCTGTGGTCAGGAAACTGCGGTCCTCGCGTCTCAGGACGCGGTTGCCGATGATGCTGCTCACGGTCTGACCTCCTCGGGGTGCCACAGCGATGGCGAAGGTCGTGACCGTAGCCCGGAGCCTGCAGCGTGGCCGTGCCGGAGAGGACTGCGAGGGTTACCCGGTCCAGTCCCCGAACGGCCAGATCCTCGGCACCGGATGATCGACACGTGGCGGCGGAACGACCGCGTAGGCCTCCTCGTCCGGCATGACGAGGTTGTAGTCGGACCGGGCCCGACGCTCGATCTCCTCGTCGGTGTTCAAGGCGTCGATGCGGTCCTCGTACCCAGAGTTGAGGGCCTCCACCTCTTCCACCTGCGCCTGCAGGTCGGCCGTGCGCACACGCTGCCCCAACCAGTCCCTGACCGGCACGACGCCGAGCGCCAGGGCGGCCGCAACCGACGTCAGGGTGACGGCCAGCAGCGAGAGCCGACGCGTGGTGCCGGAACGCGCCATCTCAGTGGCCGGCGAGGGCGGCCCCACCCCTGAAGACGGCCGCCTCGCCCAGCATCTCCTCGATCCGGAGGAGCTGGTTGTACTTGGCCACCCGGTCGCTACGGGCAGGGGCACCAGTCTTGATCTGGCCACAGTTGGTGGCCACCGCCAGGTCCGCGATCGTCGTGTCCTCGGTCTCGCCGGAACGGTGCGACATGACCGCCGTCCAACCGTTGTCGTTAGCCATCTCGACGGCCTCGAGGGTCTCGGTGAGGGTCCCGATCTGGTTCACCTTCACCAGGATCGAGTTGGCCACCCCGAGCTGAATGCCGCGCTGGAGGCGCTCCACGTTCGTGACGAACAGGTCGTCGCCGACCAGCTGCACCCGGTCTCCCACCATGCCGTGGAGTGTCGCCCAGCCCTCCCAGTCCTCCTCGGCCATACCGTCCTCGATCGACACGATCGGATACCGGTCGGCCAGGTCGGCCAGGTAGGTGGCCATCTCGTCGGGTGCCAGCGTCCGGCCTTCGCCCGCGAGGTGGTAGGCGCCGTCGCTGAAGAACTCGGTAGATGCGGCGTCCAGGGCCAGGGCCATGTCCTCACCCGGCGTCAGGCCGGCCCTCTCGACGGCCTCCACCAGGAGCTGCACCGCCTCCTCGTTGGATCCGAGGTTCGGGGCGAACCCGCCCTCGTCGCCGACCGAGGTGGACAGGCCCCGGTTCGAGAGCACCCCCTTCAGGACGTGGTAGCACTCGACGCCCCAGCGGAGGCCCTCCGAGAAGGAGGTCGCACCCACCGGCATGAGCATGAACTCCTGCAGGTCGACGTTGTTGTCGGCGTGCTCGCCGCCGTTCAGGACGTTGAGCATCGGTACCGGGAGGACGTGGGCGTTGGCCCCGCCCACGTACCGGAAGAGGGGTGCATCCGCATCGGAGGCGGCGGCACGGGCTGTGGCCAGCGACAGGCCAAGGATCGCGTTTGCGCCTAGGCGACCCTTGTCATCGGTGCCGTCGGCATCGCAGAGGGCCCGGTCGACGGCTCGCTGGTCGTAGGCGTCCATGCCCCGCACGGCCGCCGCCAACTCGCCGTTCACGTTGGCCACGGCAGTCGTCACGCCCTTCCCACCCCAGGCGTCTCCACCATCGCGCAACTCCACGGCCTCGAACATCCCCGTGGAGGCACCGCTCGGCACGATGGCTCGTCCCGAGGCTCCCGAGTCCAGGATGACATCCACTTCGACGGTTGGATTACCCCGACTGTCCAGGACCTGTCGTCCGCTGACGACCTCGATGGTGCTCACGACTGCCTCCTAGGCGCCAGATACCGGATTCCGTTCCGGTCGGGCCATCCGGAACCCCGGGTGGCCAGCATCCACGATACGACGCTAGCTGTGTCCCGTGGTTGCGGTACCCCGCCCCCGATAGTCGGCGACCACCTCGGGATCGGCATCGCGCAGGTCCACGCCGTCAGCTGTGGCCATGGCCTCCACGGCCCTCACCTCGGCTGTGAACCTGGCCACGGCGCCTCGCAGCGCCTCCTCGGCATCCACGCCGGCATCCTGGGCAGCGACCGCCATGCCGAGGAGGAGGTCGCCGAGGGCGTCGCCGCCTGCGGGTAGAGCGACGGTTGGCACCCCGGGGGCCATACCCACCCCGGCAGCCCGACGAACCACCTTCTGGGCTGTGGCCAGCGCCGGGAGGGTGGGAGGTACCCCGTCGAGGCTCGAGGCCCGACCCTTCTCCGCCTGCTTGATCCTGTCCCAGTTGGCCAGCACCGTTTCGGAATCGGCCGCCTCCACGTCGCCGAACACGTGGGGGTGGCGGTGGCGGAGCTTGTCGTGGATCCCCCTGGCCACGTCTGCCAGGTCGAAGCGACCATCGTCGGAGGCGATGCGGGAATGGAACACCACCTGGAAGAGCAGGTCGCCCAACTCCTCCTCCAGGGCCTCGGACCCGTCACCGGTGGCCTCGTCGAAGTCGTCCAGGGCCTCGAGGACCTCGTGGGCCTCCTCCAGGAGGTGGGGCCGCAGCGAGGTGTGCGTCTGGTCGGCATCCCACGGACATTCCCTACGCAGGATCGCTACCAGCTCGGCGAACCGCTGCAATTCGACGGCGATGGGTGCGGCCAGCCGGGGAATGAACAGCGAGGTGAGGTGGTCGGCCACGACGGTGGTCGACAGGTCGTCCCATGCCACCGTGAGGATCCTCTCGTCGGGGCCACCCAGCCCCTGCAGCACGAACACCGGCTCCTCCGGTGGATCCGGAACGGATGCCACCAGGTCGGCCAGCACCTCTGCGGTGTCCACCTGGGCCACCAGCAACGGCCCCCGCTCTCCGGCTGCCTCCACCGGGAACCGCCTCCCGTCGACTATCCGCACACCGTCGGCCAACGGATCGATGCCCAGGCGGACCCAGGCCAGGTCCACGAACGAGAGCGCCGGGACGAGCTGCACGTCCAAGCGGTCGTCGGCCAGCAGCAGCTCGACGGTGTGCTCGGCCACCATCGGGGAGCCGGGCACGGCGTAGAGGACCCTTCCGTGGGTATCGGCGGCCGCCACGACCTCGGCGACCACGCCGGCGTAGACCTCCCCGAAGCTCTCCGCTGTCTCGTAGTGGTGGTCCAGGGCCACCACGTCGGCACCCAGGACGCCGACCGACGGGTGGCGGGCGGTGCGGACATACCTGTGCCGATGGGCGGCAATCGCTTCCAGGGTGGCCGTGTTGCAGAGCTCGGGTCCGGCGGGCCCGAGGCCGACCACGGTGATGTTGGGTCGGCGGAGGGTCACGACCTCAGCCGGGCGAGGGCGGGTGCCAACGGTCCTGCCGGCGGCGCCACCCGACCGACGGCCCTGTCCCAGATGCCGTACCGGGCATCCACCTGGACCTCCCGACTCAGCCCGGCCACCTGCAGCAGGGCGGCAGACGCCCTCGGACCCAGCGCCTCGAACTGCACCGGGTCAACGGTTCTCACCTCGTCGATGCGGATCACGTGGAACCCGAACTGGCTGGGCACCGGCCCGACGAGGCTCAGGCCCTCGGCCAGAGCGCCCAGGACCGCACGCTCGAAGGTGGGCACGAAGGAACCGAGCGGAACACAGCCGAGCGAACCACCGGACTGGCCAGAACCCGGGTCCTGGGAGACCGAAACGGCGAGCGCAGCGAAGTCGCCACCGGTATCGAGCAGGTGGATGACGGCATGGGCGTCATCCTCCGCGGACACCAGGATGTGGCTGGTGCAGAGTTCGTACGAGAGGAGCCCGACGTGTGCCTCGTAGGCGGCCCCCACCCCGGGACCGCCGACCTCCACCAGGTCCAGGGCGGCCTGCCATCCGATCAGGCGCGGCAGGGAAGGATCGCCCGGGTCCATGCCGGCCGCCAGGAGGCGGTCCCGCGCTGTCGACCTCTCCTCCGACGTGGCCACCACGTCGTAGTCGGCGAGGAGGTCCACCAGTGCCTCGTACTGGACGAAGCGATCCACCACCCCGGCAGTGGTCATCGCGTCGATGGTGGTGTCTGAGGACCGGCCGGTCACCTCGGCCACGAGGGCTGCCACGTCCTCCCGGTCCAGGGTGCTGTCGCCCACCCTCACGGCCACGATCGACGAGCCACAGGCAGATGCCACCACGGCGGCCACAAACAGCAGCACCAACCTGTGGCTGTGCCTGGCGAAGATGAAGCGGGGAGGGCGTCTCACGAAGGATTGATGCTACGCCACCACTCAGTCTTCGGCGCCGCCACCGGCGGACGTGCCCACGTCATTCGAGGTCGGCACCAGGTCCTCGAGCATCCCGGTCAGGGCCGCTGTCATGTCACCCTTACGGAGCGGCAGGAGCAGTTGGCGCGGACCCTCCTTGTAGCGGGCGTCACGGTGCAGGCGCCCCAGTCGGGTCTGGCGGCTCAACGGTAGGACAACCGGCGAGCATCGGGCCATGAACTCCGGGCCGCCCAGACCGGGACCCTTCGTGACCACGACCTCAGTTATGCCGCGGGCCACGCAGACGGTTCGCAAACCGGCCACCGACAGCAGTGCCTCCGCCGGCGCGGGCAACGGACCGTAGCGGTCCTCCCACTCGGAACGCAGCGCCTCGACGCCGTCGGCGTCGGCCGTGACCCCCGCGGCGGCCAGCTTCCGGTATGCCTCCAGTCGCAGGTCGTTGCGCGACACATAGTCCTCGGGCAGGTGAGCGTCGACGGGTAGCTCCACGCGTATCTCCGGCAGGTCGTCGATCACCGTGCCAGCCAGCTCGGCTACGGCCTCGGTGACCATCTGGCAGTACAGGTCGTAGCCCACGGCGGCCATGTGGCCACTCTGACCCGTACCCAGGAGGTTGCCGGCCCCGCGGATCTCCAGGTCGCGCATTGCGATGCGGAAGCCGGACCCCAGCTCGGTCGTCTCCCCGATGGTGCGGAGCCTCTCGTGGGCCTGCTCGCTGAGGGCCTTGTCGGGCGGGGTGAAGAGGTAGGCATAGGCCCGCTGGCCGGCACGACCGACCCGGCCACGCAACTGGTGCAGCTGTCCGAGACCCAGCAGGTCGGCCCTGTCCACGACCAGGGTGTTCACCGTCGGCATGTCGATCCCCGACTCGATGATCGTGGTGCACACCAGCACGTCGTACATGCCTTCCCAGAAGTCTATGACGGTCGACTCCAGCGACGCCTCGTCCATCTGGCCGTGTGCCACCACCACCTTTGCCTCCGGAACCAGCTCCCTGACGCCGGCAGCCACCCGGTCGATGTCCTGGACCCTGTTGTGCACGAAGAAGACCTGGCCCTCCCGGAGCAGCTCGCGACGGATGGCCT
Organism: uncultured Acidimicrobiaceae bacterium; assembly: GCA_913030665.1. Lineage (GTDB taxonomy): Bacteria > Actinomycetota > Acidimicrobiia > Acidimicrobiales > MedAcidi-G1 > UBA9410. Next base: position 4,224 of record CAJWFS010000002.1, on the reverse strand, counting down.
CGGCCACCGGCCGCTCGTCGTAGTCCCCCACGTAGGTCAGGATCGGCTGCCGGTCGGCGGGCGGCGTGTTCAGGAGGCTGAGGTCCCGTATGCCTGTCAGCGACATCTCCAGGGTGCGCGGAATGGGGGTGGCCGTCAGGGTGAGCACGTCCACGTCGGCCCTGATCTTCTTGATCGACTCCTTGTGGCTGACCCCGAAGCGCTGCTCCTCGTCGATGACCAGCAGGCCCAGCCGCTTGAACCGGACCTGCTCGGAGAGCAGGCGGTGCGTGCCGATCACCACGTCCACCGACCCGTCGGCCAGGCCCCCGGTGACACGCCGCGCGTCCGCCGGGGTGAGGAATCGGCTGAGCACCTCCACCCGGATCGGATACGGGGCGAAGCGGTCGCGGAAGGTCTGGCCGTGCTGCTGGGCCAGGAGGGTGGTCGGCACCAGCACTGCCGCCTGACGTCCGTCCTGCACGGCCTTGAACACGGCTCGGATCGCCACCTCCGTCTTGCCGAAGCCCACGTCGCCGCACACCAGGCGGTCCATCGGCACGGGGCGCTCCATGTCCGCCTTGACGTCCTCGATGGCCTGCAACTGGTCCGGTGTCTCCTGGTAGGGAAAGGCCTGTTCCATCTCCCTCTGCCAGGGAGTGTCGGCGGCGAAGGCGTGGCCGATCGTCGTGACCCGGGCCTGATACAGGACGACCAGTTCCTGGGCGATCTCAGCCACCTCGGAGCGCACCTTGGCCCTGGTCCTCTGCCAGTCGGCGCCGCCCATCCGGCTGAGGCTCGGAGTCGTTCCGCCCGTGTGGGGCCGGATGCTGTCGATCTGTTCCGTCGGCAGGTAGAGGCGGTCGTCGCCCCGGTACTCGAGCAGCAGGTAGTCGCGCTCGACGCCCGCCAGGGTGCGGGTGACCAGCCCGGCGAAGCGGGCCACGCCGTGCTGTTCGTGGACGACGTGGTCCCCGGGTGAGAGGTCCTCGAATATGCGTACGGCGGCACTGCGCCGTGGTCGTGTCCGACGTCGGGTACGACGCCGACCCGTCAGCTCGGTCTCGGTGACCACCGCAAGGCGCGAACCGGGCAGGACGAAGCCGCGCTCCACCGGCGCCACCACCAGCGAGGCGCCGGGCCCCTCCACGACGGCGTCCTCGTCGGCACCGACAGGGGTGACCTCGATGCCGGCTTCGCGCAGGCGGCGAACCAACTGGTCGACGGAGCCCGCCCCGTCTGCGGCGACCACCACCCTGTGGCCATCGGCCAGCAGGCGTAGGAGACGTCCGGGCACGCCGTCGGCGTCTTCGGACACCGGGTCCCGTCCCCATCCGGCGGCGGCGATGGTGTCCACGCCCGGGCCATCGGGCACGGCATCGATCGTCCAGACGGGCGCACCCGTGTGGACCAGCAGTCGCTCCCAGTCCGTGTGCAGCCTGGGAAACTCGATGCCGGCGGCTCCCCACGTGACCGCCAGGCTGGCAGCAAGGTCGGCCTCCTCCGCCTGGAGGTCGGCAATGCGGTCCCTCAGGCGCCGGGGTTCCACGGCAATGACGAGGGCGTCGTCGTCCACGAGGTCGAAGAGAACCCGTTCCCCCCCGGACAGCCATGGAAGCCACGACTCCATGCCGTCGAACAGCTCGCCGTCCGCCAGGCGGTTCCACTGTTCGGCACCCCACGGCTGCTCGGCCACGAGGGCCGCCGCACGCTGGCGCACGGCCTCATCCGGGATCAGCTCCCTGCAGGGATGGATCTCGACGACGGACCTGGAAACGGTGGCCCGCTGGTCTGCCACGCCGAACTCCGTCAGGCGGTCCACCTCGTCGCCCCAGAGGTCTATACGGAGGGGCGCCTCGGCTGTCGAGGGCCAGACGTCGAGGATGGATCCCCGTACGGCCAGCTCGCCCCGGTGCTCCACCTGGTAGCCGCGGCGGTACCCGATGGCCACCAGGTCGGCCACCAGCGTCGTCTGGTCGACGACGTCTCCCGGCCCCAGGATGATGGGCCCGGTGCGTCCGGCTCCCGGCCCGAGGCGTTGGACGAGTGCCCTGCCCGAGGCCACCAGGACCGAAGGCCGATCGGCCAGGTCACCCAGCCTGTGCAGCACCCGGAGGCGTCGGCCCATGGTCTCCACGCCGGGACTTATCCGCTCGAACGGCAGGGTCTCCCAGGCGGGGAACAGCTCGACGGCATCGTCGCCCAGGTAGATGCGAAGGTCGTTGGCGAGCCGCTCGGCCTCGGTCCCGGTCGGTACCGCCACCACCAGTGGATGGCGACCGGTCCGACGCACCAGGGCAGCGATCACCATCGCACGGGCCGGCTCGGCCACCGCCAGGGAGGCGGCTCGTCGGCCCAGGACGGCTGTGATGGCCGGCTCGTCGTCCAGGAGGGTCGAAAGCCGCTCCAGGTAGGGACTCATATCTGGCTGTCGGAGGTCGGTCGTGTCACGGGCCGCCGTTGAAGCGGCCCATGGTCGCATCCACGCCGTCGGCCAGGATCGCCTCGACGGCGTCGACTGCCTCGGCGACCACCACACTCAACTCCGCCGCCTCGGCCCGGGACGGCCGACGCAGCACGTGGTCGGCGCCCGACCGGCGACCCGGGGGCCTACCCACCCCGATGCGGACGCGTAGGTAGTCCTGGGTCTTCAGGTGCGCGGTTATCGACTTCAGGCCGTTATGGCCGGCCAGGCCGCCGCCGGCCTTCACCCGGAGTGTCCCGACCGCCAGGTCCAGCTCGTCATGCACCACCACGATCCGGGCGGGGTCGTCGATCCCATGGCGTCGCACCAGGCTGCCGACCGACTGGCCGGACTCATTCATGAATGTCTGCGGTAATGCCAGCGCCACCCGCTGGCCACCGATACGGACCTCGCAGGACAGGGCCAGCTCCCGGGACCGCCGGAGCGAGCCACCGTGCCGGTCGGCGAGCACTGCCACGACATCGGCGCCCAGGTTGTGGCGCGTTCCCACATAGTCATCGCCGGGATTGCCCAGGCCGACAACCAGCCAGGCCGCCGGTTCACCGGTTCGCTCGGTTCGGGACCGCCGCAGCAAGGGTCGGCCCTGACCGCTATGCGTCGTCGGCGTCGTCGGCGTCGTCGCCCGTGTCGTCGGCGGATGCCTCGTCGGAGTCGCCGTCGATTGCGCCCTCCAACTCGAGACCCTCGGCCTCCGCTATGGCAGCCTCCTCGGCGGCCATTGCCTCCAGGGTGGATCGGGTGATCATGCCGACGGCAACCGTCTCGTCGGGGTCCACGTCGGTAGTAACACCCACCGGGAGGAGGATGTCGGCCACCCGCAGCGAGTCCCCGATCGTCAGGGCGGAGATGTCCACCTCGAGCTCGTTCGGGATGCTGTCCGGTGCGGCGTTGACGGTCAGGCTGAAGAGGTTCTGGTCGACCATGCCGTCGGCATCGGTGACGGCCTTGGCCTCGCCGATCATCACAAGGGGCACGTCCACGTTGACGTCCTGGTCCGGGTCGATCCTGAGGAAGTCGACGTGGGTGACGTCACGACGCACCGGGTGGCGCTGGATGTCCTTGACGATCGACATCTGCTTCTCGCCACCGATCTTGAGGTGGATAACGGCGTTCACGCCAGCATCGGTGGTGAGCGCTTCGCGCAGGTCCACCCACGCCACGTCGATGCTGACCGCGTCCTGGGAGAGCCCGTAGACCACGGCGGGAACGCGCTGCTCGCGACGGAGTCGCCTGCTGGGCCGGGTGCCTGTCTTACGGGTCGTGTCTGCGGAGAGGACGATCTCGCTCATGGAAGGACCTTTTAGGAGAGGAGAGAGGCGAATGTGCGGATCCGGTGGAACCGACAGGCGAGTCTACCGGTGGATGCTGCCGGCCGGTCGGGTGACCTGTACGACTTCGGGTCCCCCGGTGCCGGGGCCCCGCCCGGCGTCAGGCCAGGTTGTTGCCGCCGAATATCTCACTGACCGAGGTGTCGCCGAATACGGCACCGATGGCCCTGGCGATGAGTGGCGCGACCGACAGGACCTCGACCAGGTCGGGATCGGTGCCCTCGGGCAGGGGCAGGGTGTCCGTGACGATCACCTTCTCGATCGAGGAGGCGTCCAGACGATCCATCGCCGGCCCGGAGAACACGCCGTGCGTGGTCGCCGCCAGGATCCGCGAGGCACCGCGCTCACTGAGCTGCTCGGCCGCAGCGCAGATCGTGCCGGCGGTGTCGATCATGTCGTCGACGATCACGCAGACCTTGCCGTCCACGTCGC
>CAJWFS010000001.1 GCA_913030665.1 uncultured Acidimicrobiaceae bacterium | reverse complement strand
ATTGGCGTCTCTTTGGGTGCCCCGTTTTTGGAGTCTGGGCAACTCCGGTCGCACGTCACGCCCACACCAATCGGCGTCGAAACCGATCAGCCCCGTGGGTGGTGGCCCGAAGGCCGCCGCGTGCAGATGTCAGGTGCTCTGTTGTCAAGTGTCCGCGTCACCAAGGGTACAGGCGGGCGGTGACAGCCTCGCCAGGCCGCCTCGTCTGGCAGACTCCGCGCATCGACGACCGCCGGGCTGCCGCATTCTCGTTCATGCCGACCACCGAGGCTCCCCCGGTCGTCGAGCGCGCCGAGGGCTGCACGCTCTTCTTCTCCGGAGGCCGGGAGGTCATCGACGCCGGCGGCGGGGCGGTTGCCGTCAACATCGGCCATGGGCGCGCCGAGGTGGCCGAGGCCGTCGCCCATGCCACACAGCGGGTCTCCTACGTCATCCCGCCATGGGTCACCGAGGAGCGGATCGCCCTCGTCGAGATTCTCAGGGAGCGTTGGCTGCCGCCCGGGCTGGACCGGGTGGGCCTGGTCAGCGGTGGGTCCGAGTCCGTCGACTCGGCCATCCGACTGGCCATCAACCACTTCGTGTCCCGGGGACAACCGGAACGCTGGAAGGTCATCGGTCGGGAGACCTCCTACCACGGAGTGACGCTGGCCTCGCTGGCTGTCGGCGGACACTCCTCGAGGCGGTCGGGCTTCGAGCATGTCCTCATGGACTTCCCAAAGATGCCGGTCGCCGATGCCGAGGGCCTCGAGAAGGTCATCGAATCCGAGGGCCCGGACACGATCGCGGCGGTGATCGCCGAACCGGTGATCGGAGCCTCCGCGGGCGCCCTGCTGCCACCGGACGACTGGTGGCCCGACGTGCGGGCGATCTGTGACACGCACGACATCCTGCTCATCGCCGACGAGGTGATGACTGGCTTCGGCCGGACCGGGCGAAAGTTCGGCGTGGACCACTGGGGCGTCGTTCCCGACATCATGGTCGGCGGCAAGGGCCTCTCCGGCGGCTACGCGCCCCTCGGCGGGGTGTACGCCTCGGACGAGGTGGTCGCCCCGATCGCCGCGGTCGGTGGCGGCATGATGTTCTTCACCTACTCGGCCCACTCGGCGGCTTGCGCGGCAGGCATAGCGGCTCTCACGATCCTGGAGGAGGAAGACCTCGTGGCGGCCAGTGCCACCAAGGGCGAGGACTTCCTTCGCCGGCTGCGGCCACTGGAGGGCCACCCGCACGTGCGGGAGGTCCGGGGCCTGGGCCTCATGATCGGCATCGAACTCGTACGCGACAAGGCCGACGGTGAGCCGTACGGACCGACCGACGGCATGGCCAGCCAGGTCGTGGCCGAGGCGCTGCGTCGCGGAGTGTGGGTCTACCCGGCGGGGGATGGAAGCGTGCCCGATGCCCTGCTCATCGGGCCACCCTTCACGATCACCAGGGCCGAGATGGACACGGTCGTGGCCGTTCTGGGCGAGGCGATCTCTGCGGTCTGCGGCGACTGACAGGCCATCGGGGCAGGCACCGCCCCCCAGGGTCCTTCAGCGGCGTCGGCTCCGGACCATGGCCCGATCGGCTTCACGGTCCGCCTCCCGACGGGCGATCGCCTGGCGCTTGTCGTGCAGCTTGCGACCCCGGGCGAGGGCCACCTCCACCTTGGCGTGCCCCGCCTTGAAGTAGAGCCGCAGAGGGATCAGCGACAGGCCCTCGAGGCTCATTCGTTCCACGATGCGGCGGATCTCCCGGCGGTGCAGCAGCATCTTCCGGGGCCTGTCCGGATCGTGACCCATGCCCTCGCCACCGCTCGCCGAGTAGGGCGGGACGTGCATGCCGACCAGCCACAGCTCGCCGCTGTCCTCACGCCCGAAGGCTTCGGTGATCTGCACCTTGGCGTCCCGGAGTGACTTGACCTCGCTTCCGCGCAGCACGAGGCCGGCTTCCCACGTATCCAGGATGTCGTAGGCGTATCGCGCCTTGCGGTTGGAGGCGACCGTGCGGTCGTTGGCATCGCTCACCCGCGGAATCGTACCGGTGGACCTGTTGGCCCCGGGATGGGGAACCGGCGGGTCGGTAAGTGTCCGCATACCCCGGGTGCCGGCCCGGCGTATCCGAGGCGGCCGTTAGCCTCGGTGGGGTGGGAGAGACCGTGACGCTGACCATCGACGTCTACCGGGCGATGCTGGACCGTGCCCTGACCGAGACGCCGAAGGAGGCGTGTGGCCTGTTCACAGGTCCGACCGGTGCGCTCCACGTGGACGACTTCCACCCGATGGCCAACACGGCGCCCGACGACGAGGCATGGAAGCTCTACGTCCTGGATGGGCAGGAGATGCTGAACGTGGAGGCGACGGCCGATGCTGAGGGTCGGGCCGTGCTCGGCGTGATGCACAGCCACACCCACACGACGGCCTATCCGTCGCCGACCGACGTGGCCGACGCCGCCCGATTCGACCCGTTCGGTGCCTGGGTCTTCATCATCGTCTCGCTGAAGCACCCGGATCCGGTCCTGCGGGCCTACCGGATCCTGGACGCTGCGATCGCCGAGGTGCGGGTCGTGGTCGACGGGGGCTAGAATCCCGACCAGATCAGTCGGCTTTTCAGTATGCCGACTGGCCGGCGGCCCGATTCCTCGGTGCATCCCGGCCGAGAGTCACCGAATCCGAACATTCCTCCACGAACCGCAGCACCATGGCCGTCCACCCCTCCATCCTCGACCTCGTCGGCGACACGCCGATCGTCGACGTGAGCGTGCTCAGCCCGAACCCGTCGGTGCGCCTGCTGGCCAAGCTGGAGGGCCAGAACCCGACCGGTTCAATCAAGGACCGCATAGCCAAGGCCATGGTCGATGACGCCGAGGCTGACGGCACGCTGGTCCCCGGTCGCACGATCATCGAACCCTCATCGGGCAACACCGGCATCGCCCTGGCCATGATCGCCCGGATCCGGGGCTATCCGATCAAGATCGTGCTCCCGGAGAACGTGTCAATCGAGCGGCGGCAGGCTCTCGAGGTGTTCGGTGCCGAGATCATCGACTCACCCGGCGGGGAGGGCTCCAACGGGGCCGTCAGCCTGGCCCGCCGCCTGGCCGACGAGAACCCGGACTGGGTGTTCCTCTACCAGTACGCCAACGAGGCGAACCCCCGGGCCCACTACGCCACCACCGGGCCGGAGATCCTCCGCGACGTTCCCGACATCACCCACTTCGTGGCCGGGCTGGGTACCAGCGGCACGCTCATGGGGGTGGGCACCTACCTACGCGAGCAGAAGCCCGACGTGCAGATCCTCGCCGTCGAACCGCCTTCCGGCGAGCTGGTCCAGGGCCTCCGGAGCCTCGACGACGGCTACATCCCGCCGGTCTTCGAGAAGTGGGGTGGCTACGACCTGCTGGACGGAAAGCGCATCGTGAGGCCCCGGGAATCCATCCAGTTCACCCGCCGGCTCGCCGACGAATGCGGCATCTTCGCCGGCCTGTCCGCCGGTGCCGCTCTGGCCGGCGCCGTCAGGGTGGCCGAAAGGCTGCCGGCCGGTGAGACGGCGACCATCGTGTTCATCGTGAGCGACTCCGGATGGAAGTACCTTTCCACCGGCGCATGGACCGACGACCTCGACGAGGCCGCCGCCAACGCTGATTCGATCATCTACTTCTAGAACTGCCCGCCCAGGAGGCACCATGTCCGAACCGAACAACCGCCCCGACGGGCGCGCCGACGACGAGCTGCGACCGATGGCCTTCCAGCGGGACTTCACCGAGATGGCGGCCGGTTCGTGCCTCGTCTCCTTCGGTCGGACCCGGGTGCTGTGCACCGCCTCGCTGGGCGACGGCGTCCCACCGTGGCTTCGCAACACCGGCCGCGGCTGGGTGACAGCCGAGTACTCGATGCTTCCCGGGTCCAGCCCCGATCGCATCCGTCGGCGCACGTCCGGTCGCGACCAGGAGATCCAGCGCCTCATCGCCCGATCGCTTCGGGCCGTAGTCGACCTGGAGGCCATGCCCGAGATGGAGGTCACCGTGGACTGCGACGTGCTCCAGGCGGACGGCGGCACCCGGACCGCCTCGATCTGCGGTGGCTATCTGGCCCTGCACGATGCGTTCACCCGGATGGTGGCCGCCGGCGACCTGAAGGCCTCACCGATCCTCGACGACCTGGCAGCCATCTCGGTCGGCATCGTGGACGGCTCGCCGCGCCTCGACCTCCCGTATGTCGAGGACTCAGTCGCCGAAGTGGACTTCAACGTGGTCATGACCGGATCCGGTGACTTCGTGGAGGTGCAGGGCACCGCCGAGGGGAAGGCCTTCAACCGGGGACAGTTGGATGCCCTGGTGGACCTGGCCGCTGGCGGGATCACCCAGATCGTGGCTGCCCAGCGGGCGATCCTGGCCGAGCCGCCGGTCGCACGGGGCTGAGAGGGCACAGATGACCGGCCTGCCACGCCTGGTGGTGGCCAGCGCCAACCCGGACAAGGTGGCCGAGATCGCCCTTGTCCTGGAGGGCCTCGTCGACCTGGAACCCAGGCCACCGGAGGTCCCCGACGTGGTGGAGGACGGCGACACCCTCGAGGCCAATGCCCGCCTGAAGGCCGTGGCCATCTGCGTCGCCACCGGCCGTGCCGCGGTTGCCGACGACACCGGCCTGGAGGTCGATGCCCTCGGCGGTGCACCGGGGGTCCACTCGGCACGTTACGCGGGGGAGGAGTGCGACGCCGGGGCCAACATGGATCGGCTCCTGGCCGAGTTGGTCGGGGTGCCGGCCGGATGGCGTACGGCACGGTTCCGGACCGTGGCCCTGGTACGGCGCCCCGACGGCACAGAGGTGCAGGCCATCGGTACGGTCGAGGGCCACATCGCCGAAGCTCCCTCCGGCGACGCCGGTTTCGGCTACGACCCGGTGTTCGTTCCGATCGAGGGGGACGGTCGGACCTTCGCCGAGATGGGCGACGAGAAGCACTCCATCTCCCATCGGGGGCGGGCCTTCAGGGACCTGGCTCGTCGACTGGCCGCCGGAACCTGACCGGTCGTTCAGTTCGGTGAGACGGGCGTCTCCGAGAACCGACGGCCCAGGAACCGGTCGAACTCGGCGTCGGTGACCGGTTCGGAGAAGTAGAAGCCCTGGGCCATGTCGCACTGGAGGCGCTGCAGGCGTTGCAACTGTGACTCGGTCTCCACGCCCTCGGCCACCACCCGCAGGCCCAGGCTGTGTGCAAGGGCGACGGTGCCGGTCACGATGGCGGTGTCGTCGCCGACATCGTCTCCCACCTCCGGCCCGTCCAGGCCCGACACGAACGACCTGTCGATCTTGAGGAAGTCGATGGGAAAGCGCTTCAGGTAGGCCAGCGACGAGAACCCGGTGCCGAAGTCGTCGAGGCCCATGCGGACTCCTATCGCCGTGAGTTCCCCGAGCACCATCTCGGTTACCGGATTGGCAGCGATGAGGGCGCTCTCGGTGAACTCGAGGGCCACCTGGTCGGCGTCCACGCCGTTCTCCTGCACGGCAACCGCCACCACGCGGGGAAAGGTCGGATCAGCCAGCTGCCGTGCCGACACGTTCACCGCCACGCTGAGCCGCGGGCCCTTGCCCACCCGCCTGGCCTCCCACGCCGCCAGACGCCCCACGGCGATGGTCAGGACCCTGGCTCCCAGGTCCGCTATGAGGCCGCTGTCCTCGGCGATGTCGATGAACTGGGCCGGTTGGAGCAGCTCTCCGCTGGTGCTGCGAACCCGGGCCAGGGCCTCGGCCCCGGTAACCGCTCCATCGGAGAGGCGAACCACGGGTTGGAAGTGGACCTCTATCCGATCCTCGATGATGGCTGCCCGCAGCTCCTGCTCGACGGAGTGCCGTCGGACCGCCTGGGCCCGGAGGTGGTCGCCGAACAGCTCGGCCCGGTCCCTGCCCTGCTCCTTGGCCCGGTACATGGCCGTGTCGGCGTCCCTCAGCAGGTCAGCCGGGGTCTCCGACCCGTGGGCCACCGCTATCCCCACGCTGGCGGACACCACCGTGGAGTCCGTGCCCAGCTGCATCGGCCTCGCAAGGGCGGTACGCACCCGTTCGGCGGCGGCCAGGGCATCGGTGGTCCTGACCATGTCGGTGATGACCACCACGAACTCGTCCCCACCCAGCCTGGCCACCATGTCGCCGGGCCGGATGGTCCGCTGCAGCCTTCGGGCCGCCTCGCGTAGCAGGTCGTCGCCGGCGCCGTGGCCGAGGGAGTCGTTCACCACCTTGAACCTGTCCAGGTCCAGGAAGAGCACCCCGACCAGCCTGTCGTGTCGGATCGACCTGTGGAGGGCGTCCTGGAGGCGGTCCAGCAGGAGTGCACGGTTGGGGAGTCCGGTCAGCTCGTCGTGGAAGGCCCGTTCCTCGAGCTGAGCGGCGACCTCGACTCGCTCGGTGACGTCGCGGGCGTTCACGACCACGCCGGCCACCGCGGGGTTGCCCAGCAGGTTGGTGGCGACGATCTCCATGTGGCGCCAGCCCCCCTCGGCATGGGCGACGCGTGCCTCGAAGGCCGGTGACATGCCGGGTCGGGCTACCACGGCGCCAGCCATCTCCGCCAGCTCTCCGAGGTCCTCAGGGTGGATCAGATCGGCCACGGGCACGCCCTCCATGGCGTGGGCCTCCCGTCCCAGGATGCGGGCCACGGCAGGGCTGGCGTAGAGGATCCGACCGTCCTCGCCGATCACGCACACCAGGTCCGAGGCGTGCTCGACGAGTGCGGCGAGGCGCATCTCCGAGGCCTCCACGCGCTGCTGGGCGGCGTGGAGGTCGGTCAGGTCGCGGGCCATCATCGATATGGCGTCCACCTCCCCCTCGACGTCACGGTGGGCGACCAGGACCGCCGAGACCGAAACCGCTCCACCGTCTCCCACGAGGCGGAGCTCTCCTCGCCACGTGCCACCGGTTCGGACGGCGGGTAGGGCGGTTGTCGCGTACTGGGCCTGCGACCATGAATCCAGGACGTCCAGGAGTCGAACTTCGGTGACCGTGGAGGCATTCCCAGTGAGGCGACGCATGGCGTCGTTCGCCCAGACCACCACCTCGCCGGACGGTTCCAGGACCGCTACGGGATCCGGGCTGGCCTCCAGGACCCTGGTCAGCTCGTGGGCCCGCCTCGCCTCGTCCATCTCGTCGGTCACGTCGGTGACGGTCAGGAGTGCGCCGGGAGATCCGTCCACCCTGTCGAGCGGGACAGTTGAGAGGTCCAGCCAGCGGGTGGTCCCCTCGTCGTCGAGCAGGCGGAGGCGACCATGGAGGCCCGATCCGTCGGCCAGGCCACGCCGCAGGTCGGCCAGGAACTCGTCTCGGCCATCGGGATCCAGGATCGAGGTCCAACCGTGGCCGTGGGCATCGACCGGGTCCTGACCGGTGGTTGCGGCCCAGTGGCCGTTGACGTGCAGGATCCTGCCGTTGGCGTCGAGTCGGGCCATTCCGGCGGGAGCGGCGTCGACGAGGGCGTCGAGAATGCCGCCGTCGGGCGTGGGGGTCCTCCCGGGTGGGGGAGCGTCGCTGGGTTCGGTCACGTGCGGACGGGGGGACTCGAACCCCCATGCCTCTCGGCGCCGGCTCCTAAAGCCGGTGCGTCTACCAGTTCCGCCACATCCGCCCCTGCAAGCCTATGGGCAGACGATGGCCCGGTCTGGCCTCAGTGCATTTCCCCGCGTCGCACGATCACCTGGTCGATGATCCCGTAATCCTGGGCCTCTTCGGCGGTGAACCAGCGGTCGCGGTCGCTGTCGGACTCGATGGCCTCTACCGGCTGACCGGTGTGCTCGGCGATTCGTTCTTGGAGCATCTTCTTCGTGTAGGCCATCTGCTCGGCCTGGATGGCGATGTCGGAGGCCTGGCCCCGGACGCCGCCCAGGGGCTGGTGCATCATGATCCGCGCATGGGGCAGGGCGAACCGCTTGCCCGACGCCCCCGCGCACAGCAGGAACTGGCCCATCGAGGCGCCCAGGCCCATGCAGATGGTGCCCACCTCGGGACCCACGAACTGCATGGTGTCGTAGATGGCCATGCCGGCGGTGACCGATCCACCCGGCGAGTTGATGTACAGCCAGATCGGCTTGTCGGGGTCCTGCGCCTCGAGGAAGAGCATCTGGGCGATGATGAAATTCGCCACGTCGTCGTTCACGTCGGAACCCAGAAACACGATCCGATCCCGGAGCAGGCGGTTGTAGACGTCGAACCGTCCGTGGTCCGGACCGTCGGCGTCGCTGGCCATCGGGGTGGACGGCTGGGGCGTGGAGGAGGATGCGTTCATGTGGCCGCAGGGTAGCGGCGCCCTCAGGCTGCCCGGTCGTCCCCTGCGCTGGCAGGGCAGTTGTGGCAGTACCGGACAGCTGGTCAGGCCTGCGCCGCTTCGGCCCGCGACCTGAGGTCCGCTACGGCGTGTTCCAGCCCCTCCGGGTCCCGGAACAGGGCGCTGCCGGACACCAGCCGGTCGGCCCCGGAGGCCACTGCTCCGGCCACCGTTGACGGGCCGATCCCGCCGTCCACCTCCAGCGCACAGTCGTAGCCGTCGAGCATCTCGGCCACCTCGGCCACCTTGGGTTCCATCGCTTCGATGTACGACTGTCCACCGAATCCCGGGTTGACGGTCATCACCAGCACCACGCCGAGTAGGTCGCGGACGTGGCGGATCACGTCGGCCGGGGTGTGGGGGTTCAGGGCGACCCCCGGGGTGGCACCCAGGTCGGCGATGTGTGACAGCGTCCGGTGCAGGTGGTCGCAGGCCTCGGCATGGACCAGCACGGTCGAGCAGCCGGCCTCCACGTAGCGATCCACCAACCGGTCCGGATCCACGACCATCAGGTGGGCCTCGAACTCGAGGTTGACCAGGGACCGGGTGGAGGCGATGACGTCAGGGCCGAACGTCAGGTTGGGAACGAACACACCGTCCATGACGTCCCAGTGGATGAGGTCCACCCCGGCCTTCTCAAGAGCCATGCACTCGTCGCCCAGACGGGCGAAGTCGGCGGGTAGGACCGAGGGGGCGACGGTTATCGGGCGGGACACGCGTCGACCCTAACCGAGGGCCCCGCTGGGCCTGCGGCTGAATCTGATGTCCTCCACGTACGGAAAGAAGTCGGGTAGGTCGCGGCGAGCCAACCTGTCCTGGACGTCCTGCCAGAAGTCCGGCGTGTAGAGGTCGGAGTGGACCTCGTCGAAGCGTCGTCGTACCTCATGGTCCACGTCACGCGGGAAGGACATGAAGGTCGGGAATTGTTCGGGGAAGACGTCGCCGGGCTCGATGGAGAACCAGGGCTGTGACCGCATCTCGTCGGCCGGGTCGTCGGACTCTGGAATGGCCCTGAACCGGCACTCCTCCAGCAGGGTCAGCTCGTCGTAGTCGTAGAAGACGACGTTGCCGTGTCGGGTCACGCCGAAGTTCTTCGTGAAGAGGTCGCCGGGGAAGACGTTCGCCGCCGCCAGATCCTTGATGGCCCAACCCCAGTCGATGGCCGCGGCCACCGCCTTGGCCGTCGACATCTCCCGCAGGTACAGGTTCAGGGGGTACACCTGCCGCTCCGTGTACACGTGGCTGATCACCACCCGGTCGCCCTTCATCCTCACCGACTCGGAGGTCGTTTCCAGCAGGTCCTCCAGGAGCTCAGGGTCGAACCGGTCCTTGTCGAACGAGAGGTTCTCGAACTCCCAGGCCTCCACCATGCGGCCCACCCTGTCGTGGTTGTAGACGAGCGCGTAGCGGCGCTTGACGGCATCCCGGGTGGTGTTCTTCGGTGGGTCGAAGCGGTCCTTGATGATCTTGAAGACGACGTTGAACGAGACCAGCGTGAACACCGCCATCACCATGCCCGGGGTGCCACGTGCCCTGACGAACTTGTCGTGGGAGTGGTCGAGGTGCCGGTAGAGGGAGCGGTAGAGGCTCGTCTTGCCGTGCTGGGGGAACCCGATCGCCGTGTAGAGCTCGGCCAGCGACTTCATGGGGAGCAGCGACTTCAGGAAGCCGACCAGCTCCGACGGGTTGGGCCACTCCACGAAGAAGTAGGACCGGGTGAAGCTGAACAGCCGGCTGGCCTGTGATTCGGTCAGGAGCACCGTGTCGATCCGAAGGCCGTCGGCACCGTGGAGGATGGGGAAGACGATCGGGGTCACCCGGTTCAGCTGCCGAAGTCGACCCACCAGGTAGGCGGCCTTGTTCCGGTAGAAGACAGGTCGCAGCATGTCGATGCCGTCGGCCTCAAGGCTGTCCCACTCCTCGATCAGGAACGAGTCCATGCGGGCGGCCACCCGGCGGACGTCCGCCTCCAGGTCTGCCCAGGGTGCCTCGAAATCGTATGACTCCAGGATCTGGCGGACCATGGCCGAAGTGTCCCTTAAGCGACTGGCGGTGGTGAACAGTTCGGCGCGTCCCTCACCGCGCGGAACTGTCGTGGCTCCGAACCAACGGAGTTCCACGTCGTTGTCCACGCCGATGGTGGTGAAGGTGCGACGTGTCACCGAGTTGAAGAAGGTCTCGGCCAGCGTCAGGTCGGACCGGTCGGCGATTCTGCGCTTGTAGTGGGCCCGTGCGGTGCGCCAGGTGCCGCGGCGGTCGGCCACCCCATCCAGGACGGACTGCACCCGCTCCACCGTCTGGACGACCGTGGAGCGGTGGAGGGTCAGGCGCTGGCGGGAATCGGCGTCCTGTTCCGTCCACTCGCGCTGCGTGAAATGGCGCTGGGCGCGACGGGAGATCTTCCTGAAGCCGGCGATGTAGTCGACGAAGCCCGCCAGGATCGTGTCGCCGATCTGGCGTCCGACGTCCTGGTCGGTGCTCACCCGGCCACCTCGGGGCCTTGTCTGCCCATGGCTGGATGGCATGTCCCATGGCTGGCCGAGGTGTTCATGTCGAGGCCTCGTCCGGGTCGTTCAGGTGGAAGGCCTGCCAGGTCGGGTCGTCATGGGGGAGGGTGCCGAGCCCGTCGTGGTTCGTGGGCCAGTCCGCGGGCGGGAGTCCCAGCGGGTTGACGCCCACCTCGGCGCCGTAGAAGAGCAGGTGCTGACGCCGCACGAACCGCCAGTCGCCATCCACCCGACAGTAGGTGTCGTCGTACCGGATGGCCTGGTGGATCCAACGATCACCGTCCTGGATCTCGGCCTTGCAGTAGACGTGGCCGGTGGCGTCATCGGGCCCGGTCAGGTCGATCTGGTGGGTTCCGACGTTCAGCACCGTTACGCCGACCGTCCTGAGCTGCGAGTCGAAACCCTCCCGCAGGGCGGCGTGTCCCCGGGTGCCCTGCCCGGCGCGCACGTCGGGCACGAACAGGGCCACCAGAGTCTCGAGATCGCGTTGGTCGAGGGCGACGGCGTAGCGGGCGACCAACTGCCGGATGTCGGCCTCGGCCACCAGGCGTTCCAGGTCGGACATTCCTGCGGGGGTGGTCACGTCGCCGGTCCGTTCAGGCGCCTGTCCGCCCAGCCCCCGGGCGTGGTGCCGTCGATGCGGACCCGGCGCGAGGCGAACCTCCAGTGGCCATCCACAGGCCGGTAGGCATCCTGGTATCGGCCCCAGTGGTCCACGCCGCGGTCGGTCATCACCGTGAAGTAGGAGTGGCCGTTGGCCTCGGCGCGGCCTCCCATGGTGATGTGCAGACCGGTCGTGTGGTGTTGGAGGAAGCGGGGCCCGCCACCGCCTCCACTGTCACCGTCCCGGTCCAGAATCGAGTCGCTGGTTCCGGTGAAGATCGTGCGGATCTGGTCCAGCCCCTCATAGGAGCGTCCGTCTCCGACGTCCATCACGGCGTCTTCGGCGAAGAGGGCCATGACAGCGTCGAACCGGCCGCGGTCACCCAGGGCGTTGTAGGCGGCCACGAGGCCACGGATCTGCTCTCTGGCATCGAGTTCCCAGGCCTCCACAGGGCTCCTTCCGGTTTGGTTCTGCCCACTAGCGTGCCCGACCGTGCATGACCTACACGACATAAGGGACCGATTTCCGGGTGTGACCGGAGAATGGGCCCGTTTTGACGGGCCGGCCGGGACCCAGGTGGTGGACGTGGCCATCGAGGCCACCGCCGCCTGGCAGCGCAGTGGGAACAACGCCAACTCCCACGGTTCCTTCGCCGCAGCGGCAGCCTGCGACGACCTGGTGGAGACGGTGAGCGCCACCATGGGCGAACTGCTGGGAGCCGACCCCGGCTGCATGGTCTTTGGACCGAGCACCACGGCCAACATGATGGCCCTCACCCGGGCCATCGGCCGGGGACTCGGACCCGGCGACGAGATCGTGTGCACCATGCTGGACCACGACTCCAACGTGGCGCCGTGGCTGCTGCTCGCCAGGGACACCGGGGCCACTGTCCGCATGGCCGAACTGGATCCGAGCACTGGTCGCCTGGCAGCGGGTTCGGTGATCGACCTGATCGGCCCCGCCACCCGATGGGTGGCGGTCACGGGATCCTCGAACGCCGTTGGAGCCATTCCCGACGTCGCCACGGTCACGGCCGCCGCCCACTCCGCCGGGGCCAGGGTCGTCGTGGACGGCGTCCACCTGACGCCGCATCGTGGTGTGGACGTCGCCGCCATCGGATGCGACGTATTCACCACCTCGTCGTACAAGTGGTACGGCCCCCATGCCGGGATCATGTGCGTGGAGCCGGGCCTGTTGGAGGCGCTGGACGTGTACAAGGTCCGTCCGGCTCCCGACTCGGGGCCGGGCCGCCTCCAGTACGGAACCCCGTCCTGGGAGGCACTGGCCGGCATCGACGCGGCGGCCCGCTTCCTGCTCGAGACGGACATGGACAGGATCGTCGCCCATGAGGCGATCCGTTTCGCCCGGCTGATTGAGGGCCTTCACGGGATCGACGCTGTCCGGGTTGTCGGGCCACCCGACACCGTCGACAGGGCGCCGACGCTCATGTTCGAGGTCGACGGCCTGGCACCGCTGGCCGTCGCCGAACGGCTGGCCGACGAGAGGGTGGCCGTCTGGGACGGTCACAACTACGCAGTGGAGGCCATGGCGCCACTCGATCTGGACTCCGAGGCAGGAGCAGTGCGCGCCGGTATCAGCCTCTACACGACCGACGATGACGTCGACCGACTCCTGGACGCCGTTCGCCGTGTTGCGGGGTCGGGGTCGGGGTGAAAGGCCCGTCGGGGGGAGCGGCACAAGGGCCCGTGCGGGTCCCGCCGATCGGGGACTGGAACCGGTTGCTGGAGGGCAGGGTGGCCGTGGTGACCGGTGGAGGCGTCGGGATCGGCGGGGCGATCTCCCGGTTGTTCGCCCAACACGGGGCTCTCGTCGAGATCGTCGAGATCGATCCGGACCGGGCGTCAGCCGCCGTCGATGCGATCGAAGCGATCGGTGGAACGGCACGGGCCCACGTGGTCGACGTGGCGTCCGATGCCGAGGTGGAGGATCTCCGCGTAGCGGTCGTGGGCGAGCACGGACGGGTGGATGTGCTGGTCAACAACGTCGGCGACTACCGACCGCTGGTCCGGTTTCACGAGTCGACACCCGAGTCCTGGCAGGCCATGTACTCAACCAACCTGGAGCACGTCTTCAGGGTCACCAGGGCCTTCCTGGAGCCGATGGTCGAGGGTGGCGGCGGGTCGATAGTCAACGTGCACTCGGTGGAGGGGATGCGGGGCTTCCCCGGTGAGCCGGTCTACGCCGCCATGAAGGCGGCGGTGGCCCACTTCACCACCTCGTTGGCTGCCGGCTACGGACGAAAGGGGATCAGGGTCAACGGCATCGGGCCCGACCTGACCCAGACCCCCCAGGTCGACTACCTGTCCGACGGCGCCGGGCACGGCCACCTTTGGGAGGCGTGGGCTCCGGTCGGCCGACTGGGCTGGCCGGAGGACCAGGCCCGGGTGGCTCTGTTCCTGGCCAGTGAGATGTCTTCGTTCGTCACCGGCCACAACGTGCCGGTGGATGGAGGAACGCTGGCCGGAGGCGGCTGGTTCTTCTCGCCGGAGGCCGGGCGTTTCGTGAACCGGCCGACAGGACTCTGAGGGCAGACTGGTCACGATGGCCACCACCACCACCGACGAGGCTCCCCGGCCGCTGGATGGCATACGGATCCTGGCCGTGGAGCAGATGGCAGCCCTCCCGTTCGCCACCCAACTCCTGGCCCGCCTGGGAGCCGAGGTGGTCAAGGTCGAGCACCCGGTGACCGGTGACAGCGGTCGTGGATCCCAACCCTTCGTGACGGACCCGCATGGCCGCCAGGTGGGAGCGACCTTCCTGCGGAACAACCTGAACAAGCGCAGCGTCGCCATCGACCTGAAGCATCCGGAGGGAGTCGAACTGTTCCTACGGATGGCGTCCGGCTTCGATGTCGTTGGTGAGAACTTCCGGGCCGGGACCGCGGACCGCCTGGGCATCGGGTACGAGGCCGTCCGGGCCGCCCATCCTGCGGTCATCTACCTCTCGGTATCGGGCTTCGGCCAGGACCAGCGCTCCCCCTACTGGGACATGGGCGCCTACGCGGCGGTGGTGGAGGGAATGTCCGGGATCTACGAGTACAAGCGAACCCCGGGTCGGCCGCCGGCCGCCAACCCGGTCGGAGCCCTGGGGGACATCAGCTCGGCGCTGTTCGGCGCGGTGGGGATCCTGGCGGCGCTGCGACACAGGGACCTGACCGGCACCGGCCAGCACATCGACGTCGCCATGCTGGACTCGACCGTCGCCATGACCGACATCGTCACCAACTTCCACTCCATGGGGATCCCGCGGGAGTGGGGGAGCGGGGTGGGCATCGTGGAGACCTTCCAGGCTGCCGACGGCCACTTCGTGTTGCAGTGCGTGCGGGAGCACCACTTTGAGGTCCTGATGACCGAGATCGGGCGGCCGGACCTGCTCGACGATGGGCGGCTCGCCACGCGTGCCGGTTGGCAGGAGCATCTGGACGACCTCCTACGTCCGGCAATCGAGTCGTGGTCCAGCCACCGAACGCTGGTCGACGTGGTGGAGACGCTGTCGGGTGCCGGACTCGCCTGTGGCCCGTCCCAGACCAGCACCCAGGTCGTCGCTGACCAGCACATGGCGGTCCGCAACATGCTGATCGAAACGCTGCCCGCGGCTTCCGGTGAGCCTGTGCTGGTGCCAGGCAACCCGGTCAAGCTGTCAGAGGTCGCCGAGGTTCCCGATGTCCGCGTGCCATGGCTGGGAGAGCACACCGACGAGGTGCTCGCCGCCGAGCTTGGCCTGACCGACGGACTCCTGGCCGACCTCCGGTCCCGTGGCGTCATCGGTGCCACCTGAGCCGCCGCCTACTCTTACCGGAGATAGCCGTGTCCCAATCGGGGCCGGTCATGATGCCCCGACGACGGGAGAGGGGGTGACGAGATGGAGGAGAACCGACGGCTGACACAGTTCAGCCACGGAGCCGGTTGAGGTTGCAAGCTCGCCCCCGGCGAGTTGGCGCACGTCGTGCGCCGCCTGGCACCCGTGACAGATCCCGACCTTCTTGTAGGAGCAGCGACCGGCGACGACGCCGCCGTGTGGCGCCTCGACGACGACCGCGCCCTGGTCGTGACAGCCGACTTCATAACCCCGGTCGTGGATGACGCCAGATGGTGGGGCCGCGTAGCCGCGGCCAATGCCGTGTCGGACGTCTACGCGATGGGCGGTCGACCCCTGCTGGCACTCAACCTGGTCGGCTGGAACGCCGCCGAGTTGTCAAACGACCTCCTTGTGGAGGTGCTCAGCGGCGCGGAGGAGATCGCCTCCGAAGGCGGGTTCGTGATAGCCGGAGGCCACACCGTGGATGACCCGGAGCCCAAGTTCGGGCTGGCCGTGGTGGGCGAGGTGCATCCGGACCGAATGCTCACGAACACCGGATTCAGGCCCGGCGATGCGATCGTCCTCACAAAGCCGCTCGGCGTGGGGGTGATCACGACGGCCATCAAGCTCGGCACCGCCTCCGAGGAGGTGGTCGACGCTGCGCTGACCTGCATGACGCGCCTCAACGACGATGCGGCGCGCATAGCGGTCGCCTCGGGAGCGCGAGGTGCAACCGACGTGACCGGCTTCGGCCTCCTCGGGCACCTTGGCCGGGCCGCCATCGAGTCCGGTATTGACGTCGCCATCGATTTCGCTGCAGTTCCCCTGCTGCCGGGGACGCGGGAGCTGGCCGAGGCCGGCTCCATGCCCGGGGGGAGCCGTCGCAACCTGGAGTGGGCCGACGAACGACTGGACCGGGGTGGCCACGACGAACTCGACGTGCTCCTCCTGGCCGATGCCCAGACGTCCGGTGGACTGGTCTTCGGCGTGGACCCGACGGAGGTCGACGGCGTGTTGGTGGACCTGGACTCGACCGGGCACCTGGCTGCCGTGATCGGGCGGGCCACGGCCGGTTCCGGACGGATCACGCTGACCTGACAACGCCTGACCCGACCCGGGACCACCATGTTGTCGGTCGGGATCGTGACGTAGGGTCCGGCCGATGTCGAGACGCCTACCCGTACGGATTCCCCAGTCGGTCGAGGAGATCGACGCGGCCTGGCTGACGCACGCCGTCCGCTCGGCCGGCCTCCTCGACGCGGCGAACGTGGTCGGCTTCCGGACGGGTAGCCCGGGTTCCGGGGTGGGCTTCCAGGGCCAGACCATCAGAGTCTCGTTGGACTGGGATACCGAGGAGCCCGACGCCCCGGATGCGGTGCTGGTCAAGTTCCCCACCGACAACGCCGGCAACCGAGGCCTGGCGGAAGCCGAGGGCGCCTACGACCGGGAGTTCGACTTCTACGAACGCCTTTCGGACGACTTCCCCGTACGCGTGCCGCGCCTCATACACGCCGTCCGCGACCCGGGACCATTGCTGGCCACCCGTCGACGCCGGGAACGGTTCGTGGACGGGCTCCCCGCGCCGGTCGTGAAGTTCATCGGCCGCCATGCCCGAAAGCTCGTGAGGCCGACGAAGCGTCGCTACGCGTTGGTGATGGAGTACATCCCCGATGCTCGGACCACCACGGCCATGGACCTCCCGCCAGCCGAGGACCTGTCCACCATCCTCGGCACCCTCGCCGAAATGCACGCCCACTTCTGGGGTGACCTCAGGCTTGCTGACGACTCGGTGTTCGAGTGGTCGATGTTGACCCAGATGCCGAACGTCATGCACGGCCTCTACCGGGCATGGCGGGACGATGTGGTGGAGCGGGAACCCGGCGTGTTCACCGACGAACTGATGCGACACGCCGATTGGGTGGGTGACCACATCGTGGGCCTGGCGGCCCACCTGAACCAGCCGCTCTCCATCCGTCACGGGGACTGCCGGACCGACAACATGCTGTTCACCGACGCCGGGCTGGTCATGATCGACTTTGGGGTCACCGGCTCAGGCCGGCCGGCCGGTGACGTGGCCTACCTTCTCTCCGAGACCATTCCGCCGGGGCCCGAGGCCCGGGCCACGTTCCTGCGCCTCTGCCGTGAATACCACGACCGCCTCGTCGCCGCCGGGGTGGTCGACCACCCACTGGACGAGTTCCTGAACGACTGCGACATCGTGCTGGCCGTCCAGGCCTATCGGGTGGTTCTCATCGAGGCGGCGTTCGAGGGCGACTACGAGGGCGAGTCACTGGCCCACCTGTGGGGACCCAGGGTCCGGCCTCTTCTCGCCGATGGGTTGCCGAGGCTCTGAGGGACGAGACCCGGTCGCCTCAGCGGATACGGGGCTCGACGCGACCACCCGAGGTGAACTGCTCCGTGCCCGATCGCATGGCATCCTTGTCGGTGGCGGTGCTGAGCAGGGCCGTGGCGACCGAGCGCCCACCCAGTGGACCGAGGTCGTGGGCGGCCCAGATCGCCCGGAGCGTGCCCTGCACGGCCCACGGTGGGTTGGCAGCGATCGAGGCGGCGAGGCCCGCTGCGGCACCGGCCAGGTCGGCTGCCGGCACCACCTCCGTCACGAGACCCATTCGCAGGGCGGTCCCGGCCGAGATGCGCTCGGCGTTTCCGGTCAACGACATTCTCATCACCTCGCCGAACGGCATCCGGGAGAGCATCTTCATCGGCTCGTAGATCGCCGGCATGCCGTAGGTGACGTGCGGGTCGAAGAAGGTGGCGTGCTCGGCGGCGATTAGCACGTCACACTCGCCGAGTAGGTAGAAGGCACCCCCACAGGCCATGCCGTTCACGGCGCCGATGACCGGCTTCCAGAGGTCGTTGGACTTCGGGCCCAGCCAGTCACCGGGATCGTCGTACATGAAGTTGTTGGACGTGCCGTACAACGCCGGGGAATCGCCAAGCGCGGTGAACGGCTCGTTCCGGTCGATGCCGGTGCAGAACGCCCGATCTCCGCTGCCGGTGAGGACCACGACACGGACGTCATCATCGGACCGCAGCGCGGTCCAGAGGTCCCGCAACTCGCCCTGCATGACGGCGGTGAAGGCGTTGCCCGCCTCCGGACGGTTCAGGACGACGGTGGCCACGTGGTCGGCGACCGTGACGTCAAGGGTCTCGAAGGAGGTCTCGTTGGCTGATGGGTCCGGCACGGCACGAACCCTAGTGCTGCGCCCCGTTCGGCTCCGATCCCGGGTGGCCGGTACTGTCGTGCGCTGCAGGCTCCGGACACCCCGCTCTGGGGCGGCGGACCGTTACGGGGAGCTACCGGTGACCACCAATGACTGACGACCTGGACTACAGACCCTTCGACTGCGACAACCACTACTACGAGGCCGAGGACGCCTTCATCCGGCATGTGGCGCCGGAGATGCGCCACCGGGTGGTCCAGTGGGCCGAGATCGATGGGCGGAGGCACCACATCGTGGGCGGGCGCCTCAGCCGGGCGGTGGCCAACCCGACCTGGAATCCGATCGCCAAGCCTGGAGCCCTACACCAGTACTTCAAGGGCAATCCGGAGGGGAAGGGCCCACTCGAGTACCTGAGGGACCGGGAGCCGCTACCCGCCGAGTACGTGGACCGCGAGGCGCGGGCGACGGTCATTGAGGGGCAGGGCCTGGAGGCCGTATGGCTCTTCCCGACGCTCGGCGTGCTCTACGAGGAGCTCCTGAAGGACGACACGGAGGCCGTCGTCGCTCTCATGACCGGCTTCAACAGGTGGCTTCTGGAGGACTGGGGCTTCGCATTCCGCGACACCATCTACGCCGCTCCCTACCTGTCCCTGGCCGACGTCGACATGGCCGTCCGGGAGCTGGAATGGTGCCTGGACAACGGCGCCCGGACAATCGTCATGCGGCCAGCCGCCGTCCAGACCGCCAACGGACCGCGATCTCCGGCCGACCCCATGTTCGATCCCTTCTGGGCGCGTGTGAACGAGGCCGGGATAACCACGGTGGTCCACGCCGGCGACAGCGGCTACAGCACCCAGGGCTACGCGGACGACGGGTTCACCTCGTCGGGCGTGGCCGGGGGAACCGGCCGCTACAGGCCATCGATCAAGGCCTTCAACATCGAGCGGGCCGCCCACGACTGGCTGATCACCATGTCGTTGGAGAAGATGTACACGCGCTTCGGAAACCTCAGGATCGCCAGCGTGGAGAACGGCTCCGACTACCTGGCTCCCCTGTTCCGGAAGCTGCGGCAGCAGGCCGGGAAGTCCTCCCACTGGTTCGACGAGGATCCGGTGGCCCTGTTTCGGGAGCACGTCTGGATGAACCCCTTCTGGGAGGACGACGTGCACGAGGTGGTGGACCTCATGGGGGCGGACCACGTGATCTTCGGTTCCG
Organism: uncultured Acidimicrobiaceae bacterium; assembly: GCA_913030665.1. GTDB lineage: Bacteria > Actinomycetota > Acidimicrobiia > Acidimicrobiales > MedAcidi-G1 > UBA9410. The sequence continues at coordinate 61,550 of CAJWFS010000001.1, read as the reverse complement.
ACTGGCCCCACATCGAGGGGCTGCCCACCCCGCTGGACTTCCTGTGCGAGGTGGAGGACTTCTCCGGGGAGGACCGCCGGCTGGTCCTGCGTGACAACGTCCGCGGGCTGACCGAGCTCCGACCCGCCTAGCGCCGGCATCGACGGAGAGGGACTGGATCGTGGGGGAGTGGGAACCGGAACTGGGTGAGCTGCGGGCCCGTGAGGCGATGGCCGAGCAGATGGGTGGCGCCGAGAAGGTCGCCCGCCAGCACGATCGGGGCAAGTTGGACGTGCGCCAGCGGATCACCGCCCTCCTGGACGGGGGGTCGTTCCACGAGATCGGCAAGATCGCGGGCAGTCCCACCTACGACGGGGACGGGGAGCTGGTCGACCTACGGGCCTCCAATTTCCTGTTCGGCCGGGGTCGGATCGATGGACGTACGGTCGTGGTGGCGGCCGACGACTTCACCGTCCGGGGGGGTGCGGCCGACGCGGCGATCATCGGAAAGCAGATTGCAGCGGAGAAGATGGCTGGCGAACTACGCCTGCCGATCATCCGCCTCATCGACGGCACCGGTGGCGGCGGTTCGGTCAGGACGCTGGACACCGACCCGTCCAAGAAGGTCTCCGACACCGAGGGCGGCCATGGACGCGGTGCCCGTACCTACGTGCCCATGAACCCCGCATGGGAGCATGTCGTGGCCAACCTGGCCATGGTGCCGACGGTGGCGTTGTGTCTCGGATCGGTGGCGGGCCTCGGGGCGGCGCGTGCCGTCACCAGCCACTACTCGGTGATGGTGAAGGGCATGTCGCACCTCTTCGCCGCCGGACCGGTCGTGGTCAACAGGATGGGTGGTGAACAGGTCGACAAGGAGGACCTGGGCGGAAGCCGGATCCACACCCGCAACGGTGCCATCGACGACGAGGTACGCAGTGAGGAGGAGGCCTTCGAGAGGACCCGCCGGTTCCTCTCCTACCTGCCCTCCTCGGTATACGAGTTGGCGGAACGTGGTCCGTGCACCGACGATCCGGGCCGCACCGACGCCGGGCTGGGCGACGTGGTTCCCCGGGACCGTAGGCAGGTCTACAAGATGCGGTCGATCATCGATTCGGTGGTCGACGAGGGCAGCTTCTTCGAGATCGGAAGGGCCTTCGGCCGGTCGGCCATCTGTGGCCTGGCGCGGCTGGATGGCTGGCCGGTCGCCATCGTGGCTGGCGACCCGTACCACTACGGCGGCGGCTGGACGGCGGCTTCCTCGCAGAAGGTCACCCGGTTCGTGGACCTGGCGGAGACGTTCCACCTTCCCGTCGTGCACCTGGTCGACAATCCGGGCTTCGTTATCGGTACCGAGGCCGAGCAGCAGGCCACCATCCGCCACGGTGCCCGTGCGCTGGCCGCCATCTACCAGGCGACCGTGCCGTGGTGCTCGGTGCTGGTTCGCAAGGCGTTCGGGGTGGCCGGCGCCGCCCATTCCCCCGCCCACCGCTTCCAGTACCGGTACGCGTGGCCTTCGGGGGACTGGGGTTCCCTTCCGGTGGAGGGTGGCGTGGAGGCGGCCTACCGGGCCGACCTCGAGGCGTCGGATGATCCGGCGGCCCTGCTGGCTGAGATCACGGAGCGCCTCAACAGCGTCCGATCACCGTTCCGGACCGCCGAGGCGTTCCTGGTGGAGGAGATCATCGATCCGGCCGAGACGCGTCCGCTGCTCTGCGAGTTCGCCAACCTGGTGGCACCGCTGCGCACCCCGGGTCCGGCGAGGTTCCCCTACCGGCCCTGAGACCCACCGCCGTGGTGCGTCTCAGACCGTCTGGATGGTCGCAACCACGTCGTCCTCGGAGACCTGGTCGCCCTCGGCCACATGGAGGAGGGTCACCGTCGCGTCCTCCGGCGACTCGATCGGGATCTCCATCTTCATCGACTCCACGATGAGGACGGTGTCGCCTGCCGCTACCACGGCGCCGGGGGCCGCCACGACCTTCCAGACCACGCCGGTCACCGGTGATTCGAGTTGTATCTCTGCCATCCGCAGAGTCCACCAGCATCGGTGAGCAGATGCCACGATGGGGAGGTGCAGACCAGACCAGCGGGTTGTCCGACCCTGGAGACCGAGCGTCTCCTCCTGCGCCCGTTCTGGGACGACGACCTGGACGACTACTTCGCGGTGCTGGACACTCCCGAAGTGCGACGGTGGCTCCACCTGCCGGCTGGCCTGACGCGGGGTGATGCCTGGCAGCAGATGGCCGGGTTCATGGGCCAGTGGGCGCTCCGGGGCACCGGCCAGTGGGCGCTGCAGGAGCGTTCCTCGGGAGTCTTCCTGGGGCGGGCCGGGCTCCACCACCCGGAGCGTCCGGACTGGCCGGGCGTGGAGGTCGGCTGGACCCTGCACCCCGACCACTGGGGAAGGGGCTACGCCACCGAGGCCGGAGCCGAGGCCATCCGATACGCCTTCGATGACCTCGACCTGGATCGGATCTTCTCCTGCATCCTCCCTGAGAACGAGGCCTCGCAGGCCGTCGCCATCAGGCTCGGTATGGAGCTGCTGGAGGAGCGAACCATGGACTTCTTTCCGGCTGCGCCCCACGGCATCTGGTCACGGGCCCGGTAGCAACCCGTCAGTGGGCCAGTTCAGGACCCGTCGGTGAGTGGCACGGAGCGACCATCGGTGGTCTCGACATGAACGTCGGTGCAGCCCAGACTGTGGGCGAGACGAAGGGACTGGCCCCCGAGCACGATCCGGATCGGGTCGGCGATGACCATCTCGTCAGTGGCCCATGCCTCGAAGCTGTAGATGGCGCCGGTCGATGGCCGTAGCAGCCAGGCAGTGGCTCGACCGTCGCAGGACCGGACCACGGATACGTCACCCGGTCTCCCGATCTGGTATTTGGTTCCCAGGTAGGTGACCACGGGGCCGCCTTCCATGACTAGGGGTGGCGGTTCGGCCGGGGGTTCGCCCGTGCCCCTGGAAAGGAAGAACGCGATGGTCGCGGCCGCCAGGATCAGAAGGCCGGTGGCCATGAAACCGGCGGCGGCGAGTTGGCTGGGCCCCGTCGGGGCCGAGCGGACCCGTGCCCGAATGGTCCGGTCCGATCCGGCAGCGTTCTGCCCGTCACCCCGTCCGTCGCCAGATACCTTCCGTTCGGCGGTATCCGGATCCTCCTGATAGTGGGGGCTGGACACGGTGGCGACCATACAGCCGACTGCTGTCGACCCTCCAGCGCCTGGCAGGAGGGATGGCGGGATCATTTCGGGTATTGAAAGTCATGTAGAATCACCGGAATGGATGCAGAGGTGGAAAGTGCTGACGGCCTGGACTGGACATGGATGAGCACCGATGCGGTCGCCCACCGTCTGGGCGTGGCGACCAAGACCGTCTACCGCCTCATCGATGGTGGGAAGTTGCGGGCTTTCCGGATCGGACGGGTCATAAGGCTGAAGTCGATCGACGTGGAGGCCTACGAGGCCTCCTGCGAGATCTCACCCGGGACCCTCGGACACCTCCACGGGCCCTGAACCGCTGCGGTTCCGGAGTGTTCCCGGCGGCCGGGAATTACACCTACGACGGTAGGGTAAATCCCGGTTCGCGGGGAGTCCCTACGAGCTTCCACCGTCTGTCCATCCGAGATGTCCGGCACCCCACGAGGGGTAGTCGGTGAGGTATCGACCTGAAAGCCTTCACCGCTGATGTCTCGGCCGGACTGCCCGGACCGGAGTGGCTTTCCGAGGTTCGTCGGAGGGCCTTCGAGGGCCTGGACGACGTCGATCCTCCCAGCCCTGACGAGGAGGTCTGGCGGTACTCCAGGATCGCCGACCTGGACCTCGATGGCTTCGCACCCCTGAAGCGACAGCGGGCCTTGAACTCCGTCGTCGAACGCGACCTGTCGAGGTTCGGCGAGATGGCCGGCGTCGTCGTGATCAGGAACGGCTGGGTGGTCGAGAACACGCTTGAGGCACGGTTGGCTGAGGCCGGCATGACCATCGGAGCCGTTGCCGACCTCGATGACGGATCCGACCACCTCGGCTCGGTGATCGACATCCCGGTCGATCTGTTCGGCCACCTGAATCGGGCCTACGGGCCGGAACCGGTGGCGATTGTGGTGCCCGACGGCGTCCAGGTCGACGCCCCCGTGGTCGTGGTGGTCCTCACCGATGCCGACGCCTCGGCGGTCTTCCCGCGGGTGATCGTGAGGTGCGGTGCCGGAGCCACCCTGACCGTGGTCGAACTCCATACGTCCACCGACGTCGCATCGCTGGTGGTCCCGGTGCTGGAGGCCACCGTCGACCGGGACGGCCACTTTCGACACGCCCTCGTCCAGGAGATGGGCCCCAGGATCTGGCAGTTGGCCCACCAGGCCTTCAAGGTCGGACAGTCGGGCACCGTGGAGGCCTTCACGGCCGGTCTCGGCGGCGACTACGCCCGCACCCGGATCGACTGTCGCCTGGTCGGCCGTGGGGCCGAGGGACGGCTGGCCGCCGCTTACTTCGGCGAGGGTGACCAGACGTTGGACTTCAGGACCTTCCAGGAGCATGCGGCTCCCGACACGACCAGCGAACTCCTGTTCAAGGGTGCACTGGACGGATCCTCGCACTCGATCTACTCGGGCCTCATCCGGGTCCGCCCGGAGGCGGTTCGTACCAGGGCGCACCAGACCAACCGGAACATCAAGCTCTCTCCGGACGCCTGGGCCGAGACCGTGCCCAACCTGGAGATCGAGACCGACGACGTCGTCTGCAGCCATGCATCAACGGTCTCGCCGGTCGACGAGGACCAGCGCTTCTACCTTGAGAGCCGCGGCGTGCCCACGCGGGTGGCCGAACAGCTCCTGCTGGAGGGGTTCTTCCAGGACGTGGCCGACGCTGCACCGGTCCCCGGTGTCGCCGAGATCCTGAAGGACGCCCTGATCGAGCGACTTGATCGTCGAACCGGTTCCAGCCCCTCAGAGCCTGGCAGCGGATCGACGGGCATCGACTCGGCCACTGGGGATGCAGGCTCGGCCGTCGCCGTCGGGGACGCCCAGTGAGCGGCGTCCGCGTCTGTGGCTGGTCCGAACTGGGCGACGGCATGCCACGGCGTGTCGAGGTGGACGGTCGGGCGGTGGCGTTGGTACGCATCGGCGAAGAGGTGCATGCCATCGACGACATCTGCAGCCACGCCGAGGTCTCGCTGTCGGAGGGTGACGTGGACCTCGAGGAGTGCGCCCTGGAGTGCTGGAAGCACGGAAGCCTGTTCGACCTGCGGACAGGTGAGGCCCTAACCCTGCCGGCCCTGAAGCCGGTGGCGGTGCACACGGTGACCGTCGAGGGTGACGAGGTGCTGGTTGAGTTGTCCGGGGGAGGTTCCCGATGACCGGTTCCGAGGAGAATCGCGTGCTGCGCATCGAGGGCCTGACGGCCAGCGTCGGCGGAATCGACATCCTCCACGGGATCGACCTGGAGGTTCGACCAGGCGAGGTCCATGCCTTGATGGGGCCCAACGGGTCGGGCAAGTCGACCCTGGCGCATGTGCTGATGGGTCGCTCCGGCTACGAGGTGACCGGGGGCTCGGTCACCCTGGACGGTGTCGACCTGCTGTCGTTGCCCACATGGGAGAGGGCCCGGGCAGGGTTGTTCCTGGCCCTCCAGCACCCGACGGAGGTGCCCGGCGTGAGCCTGGAGTCAGTGGTCGCCGAGGCGGCCCGGGCGGATGGACGCAGTACCGACGGAACCTACGAGGACCTGGTGGCCGAGGCGGCACGCATCGGATTCGATGAACGCTTCCTGGCCCGGGCCCTGAACGTTGACCTCTCCGGCGGTGAGAAGAAGCGGAACGAGACCCTGATGCTGGGTTCGCTGCGGAGGCGCTACGCCGTCCTGGACGAGATCGACTCGGGTCTGGACGTCGACGCACTCGCTGCTGTGGCGCGACGGATCCAGGAGGCCACCGAAGAGGATGGCCTGGGGGTTCTGGCCATCACCCACTTCGGCCGGTTCCTAGAGGTGCTGGAGCCCGACAGGGTGCACGTGCTGGCACGGGGGCGGATCCAGGTCGTAGGCGGCCCCGAACTGGCTGAACGCCTGGAGGCCGAGGGCTACACCGGGGTGCTGGCCGAGGCCGGAGCATCGGTGGGCCTGCCCACCGGGGTGACCCATCCCGACGGCCACGAGGCGGGCTTCGGCGAGGACCCGTTTGCCGACCCGCTGGATCGCTGAACGGGTCGGATCACCGGGGCAGATCCCCAGCCCTGAACGGCAGGATCCTCCGGACCTACAGTCATGCCATGGCCGACCGCACCCTCCTGACTTCCGGGGAGCGCGCCGCCCTGGCGGCTCGTCTTCCAGCCTGGGGGTTCGACGGGGACCACCTACGTCGGACGTTCAGGTTCGCCGACTTCGCCGAGGCCTGGGCCTTCATGGGGCGGGTGGCTGCCGTGGCCGAAGCCCTCCAGCACCACCCCGACTGGTCCAACTCGTGGAATCAGGTGGAGATCGCCGTCACTACCCACAGTGCCGGGGGCCTCACCCGTCTGGATGTGGCGTTCGTAGAGGCAGTGGACGCCCTGGGCTGAGTCGGCGGGCCGCAGCCCGGGTTCAGGTGCCTGCCTGGTCCAGTACCTGGTCGAGGGTGTTCCAGCCCAGGGTGGCGCACTTGATGCGCACCGGGAACTTGACCACTCCCCGGAGGGCCTCGAGGTCGCCGAGTCCGGAGGCGCCAGGCTGGTCATCCGTCGAGATGGCCTCGCCATCCAGACCGTGCTCGTGGATCGACATCATCTCCTTGAACGACCGGAGTAGCTCACGGGCCCCATCGGGGGTCCGTCCGAGCACCGCCGCGCTCATCATCGAGGCCGACGACTGGCTGATCGAGCACCCCTGTCCGCCGATGCGGATCTCGGCGATCACACCGTCCTCGAGCAGCAGATACACCTGGATCTCGTCGCCGCAGAGCGGGTTGAACCCCTCGGCCATCAGGGCCGGCGGGGTTTCCAGCTCTCCACGGTTCCGGGGGCTCCGGTAGTGATCCAAGATGACCTCCCGGTAGAGGTCTTCAAGTCCGGCCATTTGTCTGGATGCTCCTAGGGCGGGGTGTGCGGGTGGGGTGGTCTGGTTAGAAGGCGAAGAAGTCGCCGGCGGCAGCCAGGCCGTCGGCCAGGGCATCCACGTCGGACTCGTCGTTGTAGAGGTAGAGGGAGGCACGGGCCGTGGCGTTCACGCCCAGCACCTTCATGAGGGGCTTGGCGCAGTGGTGGCCGGCCCGAACGCACACACCGTGCTGGTCCAGCACCTGGCTGAGGTCGTGTGGGTGGATGTCCCGGTAGGCGAACGAGAGGATTCCGCCGCGGTTTTCGAGGTCATGCGGGCCGTGGATGGCCAGATCGTCGCCAAACCGCTCCATGAGGGTCCGCAGGGCATAGGCGGTGAGGTCCAGCTCGTGCTGGCGGACGGCCTCCATGCCGATCGCCTCCAGGTAGTCGACGGCGGCGTGCAGCCCGACGATCTCCGCGATCGGCTGGGTCCCAGCTTCGAACCGGGTGGGAACGTCGGCTGGTGTGAACCCCTCGAATGTCACATTCTGGATCATCGAGCCGCCACCCAGGAACGGCGGCATGGCATCTAGGAGCTCGCGGCGCCCCCAGAGCAGTCCGATGCCTGTCGGGCCGCACATCTTGTGGCCGGTGAAGGCCATGAAGTCACAGTCCCAGTCAGCCACGTTGGTCGGATAGTGGGGGACCCACTGGCTGGCGTCCACCAGGCAGAGGGCGCCGACGGCGTGGGCGGCGTCGGCGATCCGGCGGATCGGAGGCAGGGTGCCGAGCACGTTGGAGGCGGCCGATACGGCAACGAGGCGCACGCCATCCAGGAGATGGTCGAGGTCGGTCAGGTCCAGGCGGCCGTCGTCGTCCAGGGGGATCCACCGGATCACGACACCGCGTTCGGCGGCCAACTGGTGCCACGGGACGATGTTGGCGTGGTGCTCGAGGGTGGTCAGGAGAACGACGTCGCCTTCGGAGAGGTTTGACCTGCCCCACGAGTGGGCCACCAGGTTTATTGATTCGGTGGCGTTCTTGGTGAAGACGATCTCCTCCGCGGCGGAGGCACCCACGAACCTGGCGAGGGCGGCACGGGAGTCCTCGACCGCCGTGGTGGCCTGCTCAGCGATCAGGTAGGCGCCGCGGTGGATGTTGGCGTTGATCTCCTCGTAGTACCTGTTCAGAGCATCGAGGACCTGCCGGGGCTTCTGCGAGGTGGCACCGGAGTCGAGGTAGACGATGGGGTGGCCGTTCACCTCGCGCGACAGGAGGGGAAAGTCGGCCTTGACCGTGGTGGTGTCCAAGGTGGCGGTGCTCATGGCGAAGGCAGATTCAGTCCGTTGCGATCGACCCGGTGGCCCTGAACGCGTCATAGCCGTCACGTTCGAGCCGTTCGGCGATCTCCGGACCACCGTATTCCACGATCCGACCGTCCATGAGGATGTGGACCACGTCGGGCTGTAGGTGGTCCAGCAGCCGCTGGTAGTGGGTGATGGCCAGCACTCCGAGGCCCGGGCGGTCACGCCGCACCTCGGCTACGCCTTCGGCGACCACCTTTAGGGCGTCGATGTCGAGACCCGAGTCGGTCTCGTCCAGGATGGCCATCTCGGGTTCCAGGATGGCCATCTGAAGAATCTCGTTGCGCTTCTTCTCGCCACCTGAGAAGCCCTCGTTGACACAGCGGTCGGCGAACGACGGGTCCATGCCGAGGCGGGCCATCCAGTCCATGATCGACAGCCGGAGCTCCAGGACCGAGAGGTCGATGCCCTTGCGGGCCGACAGGGACTGCCGGAGGAAGTTGATGACCGACACGCCGGCGATCTCGAGCGGGTACTGGAAGGCAAGGAAGATCCCGGCCTTGCCGCGCACGTCGGGAGGCCAGTCGGTGATCTCGTCGCTCCGGAACCTGATGGAACCGGCGGTCACGACGTATTCGGGGCTTCCCAGCAGGACCGAGGCCAGCGTCGACTTCCCTGAGCCGTTCGGACCCATGAGGGCGTGAACCTCACCGTGGCCGACCACGAGGTCGACCCCCTTGAGGATCTCGATGCCATCGGTGGTTGAGGCGTGGAGGCCTTCGATCTCGAACAGCGGGGTCGCGTCGGCGGCGGTTGGCTCAGCCATGGTTCAAGTCTAGGGAGGCGCCCCGATTACCACTATGGCGATAGGAGTAATTCGGTTCGGACCGGTACCCGGAGGGCGTTCACCAGCCCCGGGCCACCCACTCGTCCATGCTGGGCCGCTCGGCTCCGATCGTGGTGTCGTTGCCGTGGCCAGGCATCACGATGGTGTCGGGGTGGATCCCGGCGAACAGTCGCCGATCGATGGACTCGATGATGGTGGTGAAGTCCCCACCCTCGAAGGTTGTGGTGCCCGGGCCTCCAGGGAACAGTGTGTCGCCGGAGAACAGGACCGGTGACCCCTCCAGGCGGAAGCAGATGGACCCGGGCGTGTGGCCGGGCGTGCAGATGGTGTGGAGCCTCAGGCGCCCCACCTGGATGACGGACTCGTCCTCGAGGATGTCGTCGTAGGAGGGGAGCATCGCTGCGTCGGCGGCGGTGACGGCGACCCGGTAGCCGGCTTCCCGGACCGCCGGTACGGCCTGGATGTGGTCGAAGTGTCCATGGGTCTCGAGCACGGAGCGGACGTCCAGGGAGCGGCACAGCTCGAGCAGCTTGTCGTGCTCGTTGGCGGCATCGATCAGCACGGATTCGCCGGTCTGGCGACAGCGCAGCACGAACACGTTGTTTACGTAGTCGCCGACCACGATGCGGTGGATCTCGGCTTGCTCATCGCACCAGTGCAGTGCCGCCCCCTCGACGCCGGGTCGGGGATGGTCGGTGTGGCTGCAGGGCCCGGCATGCGGAGACGTCGGGGTGGTGGGCTGGTCGCTCATGGGGCCATCATGGTGCCCGCGCAGCGACGCAGGCCAGCCCGCCCGCCTGCGGATGTCGGCTCTCCCGTCCGGAGCGGCGATGTCGTTCGGCAGCGGGGAGTGTTGTGACGGGTGGCCATGACGCCCGATGTCGCCGAGAAGGTGGAGGACTGGTAGAACGAAGCGGTCGGATCTGTCAGCGGGGCCGCCCAACCAGTCGCGGACGGCAGGCGAAACCGACAGAGCGGGTCACGAGTCGCGGCCGGCAACCCAGATCACAAGTCGAGATAGATAGAGCAGGAGTGTGCACATGAACTTCGCCTTCAGCGAAGAGCAGGAGCAGCTACGGGAGTTCGTCCGACAGTTCCTCGAGAACTACTCGGCGGAGGCCACCGTCCGTGAGTTGATGGAGACCGAGAGCGGATACGACGCCGCTACCTGGTCGATGATGGCCGAGCAGCTGGGCCTCCAGAGCCTGATCATCCCCGAGGAGTACGGCGGGCAGGGGTTCGGCTACGTGGAGCTGATCGTGGTCCTCGAGGAGATGGGTCGCTCCCTGCTGTGCGCGCCGTTCTTCTCAACCGTGGTGCTGGCCGCCAACACCCTCATCCACTCCGGCGACGACGGTGCCAAGGCCGATCTGCTTCCCGGGATCGCATCCGGCGAGACCATCGCAACGCTTGCCTTCACCGAGGAGAGCGGTCGCTGGGACGAGGCCGGCATCACCATGGAGGCAACGGCTGACGGTGATGGATGGTCGCTCTCCGGGACGAAGATGTACGTGCTGGACGGTCACATCGCCAGCCTCGTGCTGGTGGCTGCCCGCACCGCCAACGGCATTTCGTTGTTCAAGGTCGATGGCGATGCAGCGGGCCTGACGCGGACCGCCCTGGCCACCATGGACATGACCCGCAAGCAGGCCCGTCTGGAGTTCGACGGGGTGGCGGCAACCATGATCGGCGCCGAGGGTGGCGGCTGGACCGTTCTGGAGCGTGTTCTGGACCTCGCAGCGGTGGCCCTGGCCGCCGAGCAGGTAGGTGGCGCCCAGATCTGCCTGGACACAGCGGTGCAGTACGCCAAGGACCGGGTGCAGTTCGGTCGGCCCATCGGCAGCTTCCAGGCAATCAAGCACAAGTGCGCCGACATGCTCCTCGAGGTCGAGTCGGCCAAGTCGGCCGCCTACTACGCAGGTTGGTGCGCGGCGGAGTTGAACGACGAGCTGCCCTCGGTGGCGTCGCTGGCCAAGGCGTACTGCTCGGAGGCCTACTTCCATACCACCGCCGAGAACATCCAGATCCATGGCGGCATCGGCTTCACGTGGGAGCACTCCGCTCACCTGTACTTCAAGCGTGCCAAGAGTTCCGAGCTGCTGTTCGGCGACCCGACCTACCACCGCGAGCTGCTGGCCCAGCGCATCGGCATCTGAGCCGGTACCGGGGCTATTGCCCCACACCAACCGTGGCGCTGTCCAGGGGGCGTTGCCGTCCGCGGTCGTGAGCCCGTTGTGGTCCGGCTTTGCGCCTGCCACGGCAGGGCAGGCGTGGCTGGCATGATCACATGATGACCTGGTTGTTTCTGGCCATCGGAGCGCTGCTGGTTGCCGGCATCGCCATATACGCGGTCGGATCCGCAGTGGGCCGCCTCGAGAACACGGCGCTGCCTGCCGTGCTGGAGGTCGACGACGCCGTCGACTGGATAGCCGAGAGGCTCCCGGAGGAGGCCGCCGGCGAGCTCAGCCGCGACGACGTGGTCGATGTGGTCGGCTGGTACCTGGAGTCCTTCGCCGAGGCCGGGTTGGCGACCACGCACGGCCAGGACCTTGGTGACGAGGCGCTGGCGGATGGCGCCGGCGATGCCGAGGGGCGGGTGGTGGCCCCACTGGACGACGCCCTCGACCACGTGGTCGCCCGGGGACTGGAACGATCCGATCCATTCGACGCCCTGGCGGTTGCGATGGTGGCCGACCTGCTCGGTACCTACCTGGTGGCGATGGGGGCCATTGGTGGTCCGGCTGGTGGGCCGGTCGGCGGTCCCGGTGGCGATCGGGTCGACCCGACGGCCCCACGGGGCTAGAGCCCTGCAGGACTAGCGTCGCAGCATGCTCGACCGACACGCTCCGGTCTTCGTGGCCGGCCACCGCGGTCTCGTCGGTTCCGCCATCGTCCGCCGCCTGGAGGCCGAAGGCTTCACCGACCTCCGGACGGTCGGCCGCGAGGTTCTGGACCTGCGTGACCAGTCGGCGGTGGACTCCTGGTTTGACGTGGAACGTCCGAGGTACGTATTCCTGGTGGCCGGCACGGTGGGTGGGATCCACGCCAACACCAGCCGTCCGGCAGAGTTCCTCTACGACAACCTGATGATCCACGGCACGGTGGTACAGGCCGCCCACAGGATCGGTGTCGAGAAGTTGCTGTACCTGGGGAGCTCGTGCATCTACCCGAGGTTGGCCGAACAGCCGATCATGGAGGAGGCGTTGCTGAGCGGGGCCCTGGAGCCGACCAACGAGGGCTACGCCCTGGCCAAGATCGTCGGCATCAAGCTCTGCGAGACGTACCGGCGGCAGTACGGGGACGACTTCATCTCCGCCATGCCGACCAACCTGTACGGACCGGGGGACAACTTTGACCTGGAGGGTGGGCATGTCCTACCGGCCCTGATGCGCCGCTTCCACGAGGCGAGGGAGGCGGGTGAGGCCACGGTCGGGGTCTGGGGGACCGGCAACGCACGGCGCGAGTTCCTGCACGTGGACGACCTCGCCGATGCCTGCCTGTTCCTGATGGATGGGTACTCGGCGCCCGGTCACGTCAACGTGGGGACCGGTGTGGACCTGACCATCCGGGAGTTGGCCGAGACGGTTCGCGATCTAGTGCACCCCGGTGCCGATCTGGCCTTTGATGCCTCCATGCCCGACGGAATGCCCCGCAAGGTGCTGGACGTGTCCAAGCTGGCCGGCCTGGGTTGGACGGCGCAAACCAGCCTGACGGAGGGGATTGTCTCCACGTATGCCTGGTTCGTGGAGGCTGCCGAACGGGGAGACCTCCGGCTCTAGGGCCAGGGCCTACCTGCGCCTGACACTGGTCCTCACTGCTGCTTGGTCTTTCCGGCCGCCTTCTGGGCCTTCTTCCAGGCGCGCACGCCTTCCAGTGCCTCGGGGCCGTCGATGTCGGCCACGGACCTGGGCACGTCATCGGCGAAGGGTCCGGCCGCCGCCCTCCACCCGTCAGGAGCAACGTCCATCCGCTTCGCCAGGATGGCCACGAAGATCTTCGTCTTCTCGGCGCCGTAGCCGGGCAGGGCCCGGAGTCGCCGGGCCAGGTCGGCACCGTCGGCGGCTCCCTCCCAGACATCGGCCGCGTCGCCGTCGTGGTTCTCCATCAGGTGGCGGCAGAGGTCCTGGATCCGTCCGGCCATCGAGTTGGGGAACCTGTGGATGGCAGGCTTGGTCCGGCAGGCCTCGAGGAAGGCCTCCGGGTCCATGTCGGCGATGGATGCAGCGTCGAGTCGTCCGAGCCGATCGAGCAGGGTGGCGGGTCCGCGGAAGGCCCACTCCATGGGCACCTGCTGGTCGAGCAGCATTCCGACCAGCAGGGCCAGCGGGTCGGTGTTGAGCAGGCGGTCCGCGTCGTCGTCACCGGTGATGGCAAGCGTGCCGACGGGCCGGGATGGTGGTGCGGTCATGGAGCGAACCTACCGCTGACGACCCGGGGCACGGGCTGATAGCGGGCTCACTCGGGGGAGTGTTCCCGTCCGACACCGTGACCCGTGGCTGGAACGGTGTCGTGGCGGCCCGGATCGGCGATGTCCACGTCGAGGCCGTGGTGGGCAATGGCCTCGGCCACCAGCGACGCCTCGATTGTGCCCTCCCGGGCGAGGGCGTGCAGCACGGCCACCACGACATGGCCGGTGTCCACTTCGAAGAACCTGCGTAGGGCCTCTCGTGTGTCGCTGCGCCCGAAGCCGTCGGTTCCCAGCGTGTGGAAGGGACGAGGGATCCATCTGGCCACCTGGCCGGGCAACAGCTTCTGGAAGTCCGTGACCGCCACCACCGGGCCCTCGCCCTCGGCCAGCAGCCGGGTGATCAGGGGTACCTCGACGGGAGCGGTGGGATGCAGTCGGTTGTGGCGCTCCACGGCGAGGGCCTCCTCCCTGAGTCTCTTGTAGGAGGTGGCGCTCCAGAGGTCTACACCCACGCCCCAGCGTTCGGCCAACTCGTCGGCTGCTTCCCGGGCCGCTCCCTGGGCTGAACCTGAGAACATGAGGGTGGCTGTCACGGGGCGGTCGGGAGCGTCGGCCCATTGGTAGAGCCCTCGGACCACGTCCGCGTCGGTGACGTGGTCCGGACGGGACGGCATCTCGTATGCCTCGTTGTAGAGGGTGATGTAGTAGAAGACGTCCTCGTTGAAGTGGGGATCCTCGTGTCCGTACATGCGTTGCAGGCCGTCGTCTATGACTGCCGCCAGCTCGTAGGCGAAGGCAGGGTCGAAGGCCTGGCAGGCCGGCACTGTGGCGGCCAGCAGGAGGCTGTGTCCGTCCTGGTGCTGCAGGCCCTCACCGGCAAGGGTGGTGCGTCCGGCGGTGGCGCCGAGCATGAACCCGCGGGCCCTGGAGTCGGCCGCCGACCAGATCGAGTCGCCTACGCGCTGGAAGCCGAACATCGAGTAGAAGGTGTAGAACGGCACCATCGGGACGCCGAGGTTGGCGTAGCTGGTGCCGGCTGCGATGAAGCTGGACATCGACCCGCACTCGGTTATGCCCTCCTCGATGAGCTGCCCGTCCGTGCTCTCGGTGTACGACAGCAGCAGCTCATGGTCGACCGGCTCGTAGAGCTGGCCGAACGGTGCGTAGATGCCGAACTCCCGGAACAGCGAGTCCATGCCGAACGTGCGGGCCTCGTCCGGGACGATGGGCACCACGCGGGGTCCGAACGCCTCGTCGCGCATGAGGTTCCGGAGCAGGCCCGTCATGGCCATGGTGGTCGACACGGCCCGTCCCTCGGATCCCTTGGTGAGGCCGGTGAACACCGACGGGTCGGGCAGCGTGAGGGGTCGCCTGTTGCGGATCCGCCGCTTGGGGATGGACCCGCCGAGGGCCCGGCGCCGCTGCACCATGTACTCGTGCTCGGGGCTGTCTTCGTCTGGCCTGTAGTAGGGAGCCCTGTCGCCCTCGAGGGCCGACTCGGGGATCTCGTCGACCAGGTGGAGACGCTCCCGCAGGGCCAGCAGCTCGTCCTTGGTCATCTTCTTGATCTGGTGGGTGGAGTTCCGGGCCTCGAAGCCCTCGCCCAGCGTCCAGCCCTTGATGGTCTTGGCCAGGATCACTGTCGGGGCTTCGTTCTCCTCGGTGGCGTTGCGGTAGGCGGCGTAGATCTTCTGGTAGTCGTGGCCGCCGCGGGGCAGAGCGTCCAACTCCTCGTCGGAAAGGTGCTCGACCATGGCCCGCAGACGGGGATCGGGTCCGAAGAAGTGCTCCCTGATGTAGTCGCCTCCCTCCACGGCCAGGCGCTGGTACTCGCCATCGACCGTCGTGTTGAACTTATTGAGCAGAATGCCGTCCACGTCCTTGTGGATCAGTTCGTCCCATTCGGATCCCCAGATGACCTTCAGGACGTTCCACCCGGCACCGCGGAACACGCCCTCCAGCTCCTGGATGATCTGGCCGTTGCCGCGGACCGGGCCGTCCAGACGTTGCAGGTTGCAGTTGACGATCCAGATCAGGTTGCCGAGGCCAGACCGGCCAGCCAGCGAGATGGCGCCCAGCGTCTCGGGCTCGTCGCACTCGCCGTCGCCCACGAAGCAGAACACGCGGCTCTCGGACGTCTCGTCGATCCGGCGGCTCTGCATGTACCTGTTGAAGCGGGCGTGGTAGATGGAGTTGATGGGGCCGAGGCCCATCGACACGGTGGGGAACTCCCAGAAGTCGGGCATGAGCCGGGGGTGGGGGTAGCTGGACAGGCCCCCACCACCGATCTCCATTCGGAAGCCGTTCAGGTGCTGCTCCGTGAGCCGTCGTTCCAGGTAGGCCCGGGCGTAGACGCCGGGGGCGGCGTGGCCCTGGAAGTAGACGTGGTCGCCGGGCCGACCGTCGTCCTTGCCGCGGAAGAACCAGTTGAACCCCACCTCGTAGAGGGAGGCCGAGGAGGCGAAGGTGGAGAGGTGACCGCCGATGCCGTCGGCCGCCTTGTTGGCGTTGATCACCATTGCCGCGGCGTTCCAACGTATGAAGGCCCGGATGCGGCGTTCGATGAACTCGTCGCCCGGGAACCACGGCTGATCCTCGGTGGCGATCGTGTTGACGTACGGGGTCCAGGTTGGCGGGGAGTTGCCGACGTTCAGCTCACCTGCCCGTTCTAGGAGCTTGGCCAGCATGTAGCGGGCGCGGCGTCGACCCGACCTGTCGACCATGGCGTCAAAGGAGTCGACCCACTCCTTCGTCTCGGCCGGATCGGCGTCCGGGAGCTGGTGCGTGAAACCGTCGATCATGCCCGCATCTTGCCATGCCGGTTCCGCTGGCGGACTCGCCGCCAGAGCGGTATGGGCGAATCAGGCGAGCGGTTGTGGGCATGTAGGCGCTGCCGCGGGTGACCTCCACCTCCACTGGCGGCGCTCCCCGTAGGGTCGCCTACCGTGCCCAGCCCCAATCGCCTGTTCGAGGATCCGAATGAGAATCAGCCCCCCCGGGAAACCAGGTCGGCGTCGTCGGCCGAGGAGAGGCCCGAGCCCGAGCGTGTAGTCGTCTACACGGATGGTGCGTGTTCGGGGAATCCAGGCCCGGGCGGATGGGCGTGGGTGGTGCCCGATGGCCCGTTCGCAGCCGGATTCGATGAGAGGACCACCAACCAGCGGATGGAGTTGACGGCCACCTTTGAGGCCGTCCGGGCCTTCGACGGGCCGCTGCTGATCGTCAGTGACTCGACCTACGTGGTGCACTGCTTCCGGGACGGCTGGTGGGAGAAGTGGCTCCGCAAGGGCTGGGTGAACTCCAAGCGCGAACCGGTGGCCAACCGTGAGATCTGGGAGCCACTCATCGAGGCGGTGCGTTCCCGGGGGAACGTGGACTTCCGGTGGGTGAAGGGACACTCGGGCGACAGGTGGAATGACGAGGCCGACAGGCTCGCCGTCGAAGCCGGCACGCGACAGGTGGAGATCTCCGGCTGAGCAGGCCGGGCTCAGCCCAGCAGGTTCAACCACTTGACGAGGGCGGCACGCGGCGTGCCGGGCAGGGCGATGGCGACCACCGCCTCAGCGCCCCCGTCCCAGGGGCCATCCACCGTGACGGTCGTGGTGGATCCGCAGACCTGCAGGACCGTCCGATCGTCGGGACGGTCGTCCACCTTCAGCAGTCCCTTTGCCCTCACCACTCCACCGGGACGGGCTCGGATCCAGGCGTCAATGGACTTCCTGGTGACGGGGCCGTCAAGGTGCCTTGAGATCGAGACGTGGTCGTGTGGAGGGGAGGTGGGCGCCGGAGCGTCTTCGGCGGTCAGGTTCCGCAGGCCGGGCCCCAGGAGCACGGCCGTCGGAAGGGGTGACTGTAGGACCGTGGCGTCGGTCATGACGGAGAGCCATGCCTCGGTTCCGGCCAGGTCGGCCTTGTCTGCCACGTCGGAGCGGCTCATCACCACCAGGTCGGCGCCTGCCACCTGGTTGACCACCGTCTCGCCCACGTAGCGGTCGGTCGCCCGGTCCCGGACCGAGAGAGGATCCACGAGCACCACCACGCCGTCCGGGGTAAAGCCGGGAAGGTGTGCCCAGCGGGCCACCTTGCGGGGTTCGCCGACCCCACTGACCTCCACGACCACCCGGTCGATCCGGTCTGCGAACCCGCGGACCGTCTCGAGGGTCTCGGCGAACCCGTCGACCATCGAGCAGCAGATGCAGCCGTTGGCGAGAGTCAGCACGTCCCCGTCGACCGACGCCAGCAGGCGCCCGTCGATGTCGACGTCCCCGAAGTCGTTGACGAGGACGGCGATCCGTTGGCCGTCGGGTTCGGCCAGGATGCCGTTCAAGAGGGTTGTCTTGCCGGCTCCGAGGTACCCGCCGATGACCGTGAGGGGAAGGCGGTCAGGTTCGGTGCTCATGGTCGGGAGTCTCGCATCCGGATGCCCGGGGGTCGGCCGCCGGCGGTCAGGCGACCGGGCCGGGAGAGAGGGGTCCGTGGGATCGGAACGGGCCGGTCCACTCAGTCGCCTACCCCGGCCGCCGGGTGGAGTACACCGCCGCACATCGTCCCCCAGACGGGAATGTCGCGGAGCTCCACGGGGTCGAGCTCGAATGGATCGGCCTCCAAGATGGCCAGGTCAGCGAACTTCCGAGGGCTGATCGAGCCCACCTCGTCTTCCATCCGAAGCTGCCAGGCGGCTCCCATGGTCACGGCATGGAGCGCCTCGGCGACGGTGATGCGTTCATCGGGCCCGACGACGACGCCGGACGGCGTCAGCCGGTTGACCGCTGCCCAGGCCACGTGGAGCGAATCGAGGGGCGTAACCGGGGAGTCGGAGTGAATCGACAGGGGAACGCCCAGGTCCAGGGCCGTGCGGGCGGCGTTCATGCGGGCGGCCCGGTCCGGTCCGACGGTGATCGAGATGTGCTGGTCGCCCCAGAACCAGGCATGGTTGGAGAAGATGTTGGCGCACATGCCCAGCGCCCGAATCCGGCGGTACTGCCCGGGGGTGGTCAGCTGGCAGTGCTGGACGGTATGGCGGTGGTCCGGCATCGGGTGGGCTGCCTGCACTTCGGCAACCGCGTCCAGCAACACGTCGACGGCCTCGTCGCCGTTGGCGTGTGTGTGGACCTGCAGCCCGGCCCGGTGGTACGGGGCGAGGCGGTCGGCGAACTGGTCCGGTGGGATCAACCAGATTCCGTTGGGTCCACCGTGGTGGAAGCCCGGCCACCGGAGGCGCGCTGTACCGCCCTGGATGGACCCGTCCAGGAGGAGCTTCAGGTAGCCGAGACGGAGGTGGTCGGTCGACTGCTTCCGCAGTTCCACCAGGGCGGCAGCGCACGTCTCGTCGCTGACGGTCCCGTTCTGCATTGCTCCGTGGAACATGACCACCCGGGTGGGGAACCCGTGGTTGACGATGCCGGCCCACTGGCTGACGATGGCCTCCTCCAGCAGGTTGGACGTGCCGAGGTCGGTCAGCGTCGTGACGCCCACGTTCCTGGCCGACTTTCCAAAGAGGTGGATGGCCTCGTCGGAACGCTGCCGTCCGAAGAAGGACCGGAAGGCGGCTCCGGCCAGGGCCATGGCCGGAAACTCCTGCAGTTCTCCCAGAGGCCATCCCGAGACGTCCTTCGGTACGCCTTCAGCGACGGTGTCCGGAGTGATGCCCTCGGCCTCCATGAGCGCGCTGTTGACGGTGGCCAGGTGCATGTTGGAGTGGGCCACGAAGATGCGGCGGGTGGTGGAGACGGCGTCCAACTGGCGACGGTCCAGTCGGTCGCCAGACCAGAAGATGGGGTCGAGGCCCCAGGCCAGGAGGGGCTCGTTTGGGTCGGCGAGAAGCCTGTCGGCCTCCCTGAGTCGTTCCACCACGGCGTCGAACGTGGTGCAGCCGGGCCAGGAACGCCCATCGGGGTCGGTTCGGGCCTCGTAGCCGACGTAGGTGTACTGCCAGAGGCCACCGGTGTCCTTGTGGCAGTGGGCCTCCACGAAGCCGGGTAGCAGGACCTTGTCCGCCAGCGTCCGGTCCAGGGTTCCGCCGTAGGTGGCGACCAGGTCGTCGGGGTCGCCGACCGCCAGGAAGCGTCCGTCTCGCACGGCGACCGCTCCTGCGGTGGCCCGTGCCGGATCGAAGGTATGGACCGCTCTGGCGGTGTAGACGGTGGTGCTCGAGGTTGCTGGGGGTGGATGAGACATGCGCCGGAGTGTAGGTGACGGTACGGATCCGTACTGTCCTGGGTGCGACTCCGTGCACCGATTTCGGTGGGGGCGTAGTGTCGCCTGTACCGAGGAGAGGAGGTGGTCCACATCAGCAGCAGTAGATATGGGACTTCGGAGGTGGGCGGCCGCTGAGCGGCGCTGGACCACCCGGCGATACCACGCCGATCCACCCCTGGGACACGACCGTCGGCACTGGTCCCTGCCGTCACAACCGGTCGACCCGGGAATCCAGATGAATCGCAATACGAGACTGAAGACGTGAGGGCGTGTCCGACCGGGCGCGCCCTCCGTCGCGTCCTGCCGTACCTGCTGCTCTGGCTGGTCCAGGTCGTCTTCTTCGGGTAGCGGGCTGATCCGACCTCGGGATACGGGTCGGCCTACGTCTCGTAGGGCCCATGCCCTCGGCCAGTGCGAGCCGACCGCCCTCCTCCCCTGATGGTCAGCCGGGCTAGCCTCCGCGGCCATGGACAGACCGTCGGCCTTCGCCCACCACCGCTTCATCGGCGACAAGCGCACCCAGCAGGTCTACGACCTGGACGAGGTGGCCGACGTCGAGGCCATGGCCATCGTGCTGGATGAGCTGATGTCCAGCGAACGGTTCCTGTGCTTCGGACCCGACACCCTGGCCGAAGCCCGCAACCGCGGCTACCGGCCTCGGTCGGTCTGACCGGTCAGCCGCCCATCAGCAGGATCACCCCGGTCGTGGCGGCGGAGCATCGGTTGTGCTGGCAGAGCGCGAGCGGTTCCACGAGCTGGCTGTGACGGACTGGGCCCACGAGATGGCAGTTGTTGGATTCAGCGGGTCACCACTACCGATAAAATCCGCAGTATGAGAGCGGTCGACCAGCGTCGTGACCTGGTCAGTGCGCTCGCCGACTTCTACGTAGGTCATCCCGATTCCGAGCGGTTCCCCATGCTGACCGTGGTGGGGGGACTGCTGGCCGAGGCGCTTGAGGACGACGCGGTGGTGACGACCGAACCCTGTGGGTTGCCGGTGACGCAGTTGCTGGAGGGGATCGTCGCCGACACGGGCCAACCCGCGATCGACCGGGTGCTGAGGGCGTTCACGGCGGCGGGACCCATACTGCACTGGGTCCAGACCACCGAGTACGCGGCGACGCTCTCGCAGCACTTCCTGGACAACTACGGATATGTCCGGGTAATCGGCCCGGGTGGGCTGGTCGAGTCCGATATCGCCAGTGCCGGGTTGGGTGTGTGGGGAGCAGGCCTGCACTACCCGCGACACGAACACCCGGCCGAGGAGACGTACCACCTGTTGCACGGGTCGGCCTCGTTCCAGCGTCGAGCCGGTCCGTGGGTGGCTAGGGCGGTCGGGGAGTCAGTCCACCACGACCCGGGGGAGCACCATGCCCAGAGGTTCGGAGACGCCACGTGCGTCCTGTCGTGGGCGTGGACCGGTGACGTCGCGATCAACGCCCGACTGGTGCCCGTCGACGGTTGAGACCGCTTCCAGGGCTCCACTTCCGGGGTGCGGTGCCTCCCTGCACGAGGTTCCCAGGTCCCGACCGTCACACATTGGTCTATTCCCGGAGTGGGTGGCGTCCCGGTACACGCCGGGTCGGTAACCGTTAGCCGGTGGGTGATCGAAACTCGTGGAGGCCGTCGGGTGGTCGGCTTCCGAGCCGCTGGAGAGTCGGCGTCAGGTTTGCTGGCAGATCAGGTTCAGGGCGCTCCCGGCTTTGAACCACTCGATCTGGTCGGCGGAGTAGGTGTGGTCCATGGCGATGCTCGTCGTAGCACCGTCGGGCGAGGTGATGACCACCTCCACCTGCGTGTCGGGAGCCAGGTCGGCCAGGCCCAGCACCGAGATGCGGTCCTCGGGGCCGATCAGGTCGTAGTCGTCCCGGTTGGCGAAGGTGAGGGGCAGGAGGCCCTGCTTCTTGAGGTTGGTCTCGTGGATCCGGGCGAACGAGCGGGCCATGACGGCGCGGGCGCCACGAAACCGTGGCTCCATGGCGGCGTGCTCGCGTGAAGAGCCCTCGCCCATGTTCTCGTCGCCGATGGCGACCCAGGCGATGCCGGCCTCGTGGTAGCGACGGGCGATCTCCGGGTAGGCCCGGGTCTCCCCGTCGGTAACGTCCAGGCCCGTGCCGACCTCACCGGTGAAGGCGTTCACGGCCCCCATGTAGACGTTGCCCGAGATGTTCTCCAGGTGGCCCCGGTAGCGCAGCCACGGTCCGGCCATCGAGATGTGGTCGGTGGTGCACTTGCCCTGTGCCTTGACCAGGACGGCCAGATCGGTGATGTCCTCGCCATCCCATGCCGGGAACGGGGTCAGGACCTGTAGGCGGTCGCTGGTCGGCGAGACGGTGACCTCCACGCTGCTGCCATCTGCCGGTGGTGCCTGGAAGGTCTCCTCGCCGGGATCGAAACCGTCGGCCGGAAGCTCCTCGCCGGCACCGACGGTGAGGCGGACCTCCTCGCCGGCGTCATTGGTCAGCGCGTCATTGGCCGGGTCGAAGTCGAGGCGCCCGGCGATGGTCAGGGCCATCACCGTCTCGGGAGAGGTCACGAAGGCGTGCGTGGTCGCATAGCCGTCGTTGCGCTTCGGGAAGTTCCGGTTATAGCTGGTGACGATGGAGTTCGGAACACCGTCCTCCATGTCCTGGCGGTCCCACTGGCCGATACACGGCCCGCAGGCGTTGGCGAGCACCTTGGCGCCGAGGGCCTCGAAATCGGCCAGCAGCCCGTCGCGTTCGATGGTGGCGCGGACCTGCTCGGAACCGGGGGTGATGAGCAGCGGGGCCCTGGCCGTCAGCCCCTTGGCCAGGGCGTCCCGGGCGATGCTGGCCGCCCTGGTTATGTCCTCGTAGGAGGAGTTGGTGCAGGAACCGATGAGGCCGGCGCTGACCTCGATGGGCCAGCCCTCGCGCTCGGCTTCGGCACCCAGGTCGGCAACCGGACGGGACAGGTCCGGGGTGTGTGGCCCGTTGATGTGTGGCGAGAGGGTGGAGAGGTCCAACTCGATGACCTGGTCGAAGAAGGTCCCTGGGTCGGCTTCCACCTCGTCGTCGGCCCGCAGGTGGTGGGCCACGGCGTTCGCTGCGTCTGCCAGCGCCTCACGGCCGGTGGACTTCAGGTATCGGGCCACGGCGTCGTCATAGGCGAACACGGAGGTGGTGGCGCCGATCTCAGCGCCCATGTTGCAGATGGTGCCTTTGCCGGTGGCCGAGAGGCTGCGGGCGCCCGGCCCGAAGTACTCCAGGATGGCACCGGTGCCACCGCTCACGGTGAGGATGTCGGCGACCTTCAGGATGACGTCCTTGGGGGCGGTCCAACCGTTCAGCTCGCCGGTCAGGTGGATGCCGATGAGCTTGGGCCAGCGCACGTTCCACGGGAAGCCGGTCATCACGTCGACGGCGTCGGCTCCACCCACGCCGATGGCAACCATGGCGAGGCCTCCGGCGTTCGGGGTGTGGCTGTCGGTGCCGATCATCATCCCGCCGGGGAAGGCGTACTGCTCGAGCACCACCTGGTGGATGATCCCGGAACCGGGCTTCCAGAAGCCGGCTCCGTACCTGGCGCAGACCGAAGCCAGGAAGTCGTAGACCTCGCGGTTCCCGTCGACTGCGGTGAGCAGGTCGGTCTTTCCGTCGTGGCGGGCCTGGATGAGGTGGTCGCAGTGTGTGGTGGTCGGAACCCGGACCTCGTCTAGGCCGGCGGTCATGAACTGCAGCCAGGCCATCTGGGCAGTGGCGTCCTGCAGGGCCACCCGGTCGGGGCGCAGGTCCACGTATGAGACGGCCCGTTCCATGCCAGAACCCTCAGGGTCGTCCAGGTGGTTGACGAGGATTTTCTCGGCCAGCGTGAGGGGGTGGCCCAGGCGACGGCGGCCGATCTCGAGTCGTTCGTCGAGGGTGGCGTAGACGCTCTGGACCAACTCGATGGGGGTGGTGGCGGCGACGGTCATCGGGAGCCCGCTTTCTGGATCGCTGGTACTGAGTCGTGGGATCCGACGGAAACGGGACCGACACTGGCCACATTTCCATCGATGTTCCGGAGTTTACCTGCGGGACATCGGCCGCTGAGCGGGGTCGCATCCGAAGAAGATCGGAAGTTTGGTCGACCCTGGCGGGATGGCTCAGAGTTCAGGCCACCGGCGCCGTTTCCGCCGTGATCGCCGGTCGCGGTGACCGAGTGCCCATGCCCGACGCCAGGCGCCCACGTCGGGACCGGTCAGTCCCGGTGAGGTGCCGGCATGGGCCCGTTGGCGAGCCTGCCACCAGTCGGACGTGGCCTCGTCTCCGAGAGCGGCGACTGCCGCTTGTAGCCGGATGGCGAAGGCCCGGGCATTCTCGCCTTCGGCGGCCACGAGGGGGTCTCCGAAGGTGACAGTGGTGCGCGACGGGCGTGGCAGGGTCCGACCCTTGCGGAGGATCCGCCCTGTGCCCTGGAGGTGGATGGGCACGACTGGCACCTTGCACCGGATGGCCAGAAAGGCCGCCCCTCCGCGGAACTCCTGACCCCACCCATCGGGACTCCTGCCGCCCTCCGGGTAGAGCAGGATGCTCCAGCCGTCCTCGACGAGTCCGCGGGCCATGTCAGCTGAACGGCGGCCCACACGGTTGCGTTCGATGGGCACGGCACCTATGGCGAGGGCCGCTACGGCACCGCTCACACGGTTGCCGAAGAAGTAGTCGGCGGCCGCTCCCACGAGCAGTCTGTGACGCCAGGGATCAGGGATGGAGGTGAGCAGCAGCGGGGTGTCGGCGTGGCTGTGGTGGTTTGCCACGAAGACCACGGCGCCGTCCAGGTCGTCCAGGCGGTCCAGGCCCCGGCGGTTCGGTGAGGCGATGGCGGACATGGCCGGCCGCATGATTCCCTCGACGATGGCCGCCCTGGCCAGTCGGGCGGGGTACCGGCGGGCCCAGTCGGTGTCGTAGTCGGCGCCGAGGCGATGCGACAGAGGTGCCGGAGCGACGCCACTGGGTACCGCGGCGGCACGCCACGGAAACCCGAGCCTTCCGATAATCGCCCGGGTCTTCGCCACCCGGAGGCCGACCTGTCCCATCCGGTCAGGTGACGTCGGCCATGAGGATCGGGGGGTTCTTCATGTGCGTGATGGTCGGCTGGGGGCCGACCACGTCCGAGGCCATCTCGAGGGCGTCCTGGAGGCTTGATGCCGGCTGGAAGCCCATGCGACGGACGGCAGCCGGGTCGCCTCCGACGATGATCACCCGGCCCAGGTGCTCGAGGGCATGCGTGCCCCAGTACCACATGTAGAAGGGGTGGACGCCGTGGTAGGCGTACGAGTTGCGGTACAGGTGGATGTACCACTCGTCCTCGGCGAACTGCTTCTCGTACTTCCGCTCGATCTCGGCCGGATCGGTGGTGTCGGCCAGGACCTGCTCGAAGAAGTCGATGTAGCTGGGGTGGTGGACCGGGTGGAACTCCCAGGGCGTGGGGTGGCTCAGGATGAGCACCCCGCCCTCCCTCACCAGCGGCCGCCCCCGGTAGAGGTTGAAGAAGTAGCCGAGCCCGAGGCACATGACCAGGATCGGATTCATGATCGAATTGACGTTGTAGGGGCAGATGTAGGGCAGGCCCATGGTCAAGATGTCGGTCTGGCCCTCGACGGCGACGAGCTGCTGCCTGTAGACGTTGGCCGTGGTGACCTCGTGTACGGCCTCGATCTCGCCCGCCTGGACCGACGTCAGGGCGTAAGGCGCCTGCCAACTCGAGAACGCCTTGCGCTTCGCCCCGGTGGGCATGAGGTCCAGACCGGCCTTCATGGCCAGGAACTGCATGCGGTCCCGGGTGGACCACTCCCACTCCCGCTTCTGCAGCAGCGCCATGGGTCCCTGACGGCCGAACGTGTCGTTGTTGACCGTCGTCTCGATCTGGAAGATCTTCACCCCTGCGTCCTTCAGGACCTTGCCCATCCGCCAGTTGGAGGCGTGCAGCGCTGAGTTCTTCTGGTCCATGAAGGAGCGCGAGTTGGACATGGTGTGGACGTTGTGGTGGTGGCGGAGGCTCGTGTATCCGGAGAGGCCCGTCGCCGTGCTCTTGTGGCCACCGTCCATGGCCACGAGGTTGATGTTCACGTAGACGACCAGGTCGCTCTCGGCGGCCCGGCGGCTGAACTGCACGTCTTCGCCGTGGGGTGTCTCGCCGAGTACCACCATGCCGTCGGGATCCTCGGCGTCGTGGTTGTAGAGGCGTCCGTCGGGGGCGAAGGCGTCGTACACCCGGTCGCCGACAGCGTGCCGGAGCTCGTCCTCGGTCATGCGGCGGTGGACGGCCAGGGCGGCGATGAGGTGGACGTCGTCTACGCCGGCCTCGGCGGCGAGGTCCAGCACCGCTTCGATGACCCGCTGACGGATGTCGGGGCGGCGCATCGGGGGGAGCGGGAGGGAGATGTCGTCGAAGGCAATCGTGAGCTTCATGTCGGAGTGCAGAAGGGCGCGGAGCGGCTCGGAATCGCCGAGGGGGTTGTCGAGGGCGTGGCGGATGGCGCCGTCGGGGTCGGCCAGGCCCTCGAGGGGTTCGGCCGGGTAGATGACCCGGGAGCGCCCGGGTGGCAACTTCTCCAGTCGGAAGCCCTCACCGTGGTGGAACACGATGGGAGGGCTGTTCCGGTCGACGTCGAGGACGAAGCCGGGTCGGGGGGCGAGGTGACGTCCGTTGCTCACAGGTCGTTGCGTTCCTTCTCATAGCGGAGGTCGAATGCGATCTTTACCGCACCCCGGCGGCCGGCGGCCGCAGCGTGTTCCAGGGCCTCCCGGTAGCGGGAGAGTGGGTAGGTGGCGGTCACGAGGCGGCCGAGGTCGGCGTCGCGGACGAGGTCCGTGGCCATGTCGAAGGTGCGGCGCTGCGTGCCGTCGGCGAGAATTTCGGTGCCGTAGGTGTAGGCGCCCACCAGCTCAACCTCGCGGTGCCAGAGGGGGGTCAGTTCCAGGGTCACCTCGGCGGGCATGCCGACGAGCACTATGCGGCCCCGTGGCCTGACTACGGCCAGGGCATCGGTGAGGCTGGCCGATGAACCTACGCAGTCCACTACCACGTCGGCGCCCCCGGTGAGCCGGTCCACTACGCCTTCGCGGGGCCCGTCGATCGTCGGCGCTCCGATGGCCCGACTGCCGGTGGTCCTCCTGACGGCCCGCCGGACCTCGTCGGGGGCGATCACCAGGTCGGCTCCCAGGAGGCCGGCCATTCTCCGCTGCTCGGGATAGCGGGCGGTGGTGATGATCGTGCGGGGACCGGCATGTGCCCGCAGCGCCGCCAGGGTGACCTGCCCGAGGGTCCCGGCGCCGAGGACGACCACGACACCGTCGTCGGGAACGTGGGCGGCCAGGGCCGCGTGGACGCCGCAGGCCGTGGGTTCCACCATGACGGCAGCGGCATCGTCCATGTCGTCGGGAACGACGTGCAGCTGCGTGCGGTGGGCTGTGAAGGCTGTGGCCCAGCCACCACCGGTGTCGTGGCAGGAACCGGTCTGGATGCCGGGTTCCAGGTCGCCGAAGGATGTGTGCTCGCAGTTTCCCAGTCGGCCGTCGGCACATGACGTGCATGTCGGGTGGAGGTTGCGCGAGACGCAGCCCAGAACAGGTTCCAGGACCACCCGGGTGCCGTCGTCCAGGTCGCCTACGACCTCGTGGCCGGGGACGAACGGGAAGGAAACGAGGGGTTCGAAGTAGCGGGCCGACCTGCCGTCCACGGTGGCGAGGTCCGACCCGCAGATACCCGACAGCCGGGGCCGGACGCGTACCCAGTCGGGGCCGGGTGCGGTGGGGGGATCCATGTCGATGAGGCTGAGGGGTCCGGCCGAGGCGCCGCCACCGGGGACGAAACCACCAGCGATCCGGGCGGCCGCGTAGCGGGGGAGGTTGCGTCGGAACTGCAGGGCCTTCATCGGGAGGCGCTCCCAGCGGGCGCCAGCGGGAGGACGCTGCGTCGCATGCCGGGTGACTGGCGGAAGTCCTCGACCAGCCAGCCCCGCTTTCGGGCGATGCTTGCCAGCCGGGTCTCCGGGTTCACCGCCACCGGGAATCCGACCGCTTCGAGCATTGGCAGGTCGCTGGCCGAGTCTGCGTAGGCCACCGACTCCCTGAGGTCCAGCCCATGCAGCTCGGCATGGTCCGCCAGGGCCTGATAGCGGGCTTCGCCGGTGGGTGGCACCGCTGTCATGCGACCGTCGTAGGCGCCGTCGACCACCCCCAGTTCGGCGGACACGATGTCGTCGAAGAGCGGTCGGAACGGCTCGACCACGAAGTCGAGGGCCCCGGTGATGAGGACGGTCCGGTGGCCGAGGGCCTTGTGCTGTCGGACCCTGCGGATGCCAGCAGGGAATGACTTCGCCAGGATCAGCTCGCTGAACTGTTCCATGGAGTCCTCGGCGATCTGGTCGACCGGTGCACCCTCGTAGCGGCGGTAGAAGTGGCGGAGGAAGTCGCTCCGGTCCTTCTTGTCGAGTGAGAGCAGGGTCGGGGCCTCGGCCACGAGATGGGCCACGAAGCGGGCCCGGTCGCGGCCACGGAGGTGCCGGCTGCCCAGCCAGGCGTACGAGGCGACGACGTTCGAGGCGATGAGGGTGTTCTCCAGGTCGAAGGCGACCAACTGCCGTTCGGGTGCTAGGACCTGTCGGCGGAGGCGTTCGGACCGGCTCTCGCCGCCCCGGGCAGGAGGCCTCATCGGGACCCGGCCCGCCTTCACGACCGAGGGCAGGTGGACGTCGGGTACGTAGCGGCTCCAATCGATGACACGTGGGTCGAAGCCGAAGGTGGCCTGGTCGGCGTCGTCCAGGGAGTCCCACAGGCCCAGCAGGTGCTCGAGTCCGTAGACGGCTTCGCACTCGGCGTATGCGCCGTACAGGTCCACGTATCCCTCGGCCCTGCCGATCAGCTCGCGCTGTTCCTCCAGGCGGGCTCCCACCTCCGCCTGGCGCCCCCGCACGGGCAGCACCTCGAATACCTTCTGCGCACGGTCAAGCGTCCTGGCCGCCCTCTGCAACTGCTTCCTGACCCGGCCACGACCGGGGAAGGACCACTGGGGAACCGTTATGGGCTGGCCCATCTCGTCGTAGATGGGGTGCTCGGTGAACCACTCCCTGACCATGTCCACCAGGTGTCCGTACTGCAGTGGGTTCACGCTGCCCGACGCCACCTGCACGATGTCGGCGCCCTCATCGGGTCCCAGGGGCCCTCGGGCGGCCACGGCGCAGATGGCGGCCACCACGAAGTCGACGGGAATCACGTCCACGGTGCCCTCGGGGACACCGGGGAACTCCTTCAGCAGGCCGCGGGCGTAGGAGATGATGACCGGCTCGGCCATCCGAAAGCCCCGGATCCAGCCGGGCGACGGTTCCGAGTGCGCTGATTCGATGATGGCCGGTCGCACGACGCTGATGGGCACGTCGCCGGCACTTTCCGCGACGGCGATCTCTCCGAGCGCCTTCGTGAAGGCGTATGCGTCCGGGAAGCCCAGGGAGGTGGCCCGGGCCACGCCGGCCGCGGCCATCTTTTCGTCGACCCATCGACAGCGGAGCTGCTCGGTCTTGGCTGCGAGGCTGGGGATGCCGGCGGCGCCCAGCTCGCCGTGCGCCTCGCTCCGGAAGCCCTTTAGGTTCCCGGGTGTGCGGCTCTCGGTTTCGGTGTCCAGGCGGATCCGTCGGGCGGCGTCCACCTCGCCGCGCCAGTCCACGTCCACGAAGAACGCGCTGGCGTCGACCGGTTCCTCGGGGGCCCTTCCACGCCTGCTACCAGCCACGTAGCAGGTGGAGACGGTAACCAGGTGGGGGGTCACGCCCAAGCTCACCAGCGTCTCGACGACCCGGACCGGTCCGAGCAGGTTCACCTCCACGGCCTGGTCCAGGGGCGAGTCGAAGCTCACGACGGCAGCCGAGTGGATGACGATGTCGCTCGATGCGAGGGCTGCGAGCCCCTCGGCGTCCAGTCCCAGGCCGTCGCTGGTGACGTCGCCGGCGACGGCGGTGATCCGACGTGAGGTCATCTCGGCGAAGCCGTCGGCTCCCAACTGCGTCCGCAGGTTGTTGAAGGCGTCGTTGCGGAGGATGTCGCGTTCGACGCGTCGATCGGCCCCGCGCCGGCCCGGTCGGACGATCAGCACCAGCTCGCAGCCGGGCGCGGAACGAAGCAAGCGTTCGACCAGAGCGGTGCCCAGGAAACCGGTGCTTCCCGTGATCGCGATGCGGCGCCCTGCCAGGTTCTCGGGTATCACACCGTCATGTCTACCAGATGGTCAGGGCCCTTACCAGATGGTAGACAAGTGGGCTACGGTGGTCCGGTGGCGGCGACAGAGGTCCGTGGGGGCACGAAGGCACGGGTGCTGGACGCCGCCCTGGCGTCCTTCGGCACGGCCGGCTTCGACGGCACCTCGCTTGATGACCTGGCTGCCGGGCTGGGAATCCGAAAGCAGACGATCCTCTACCACTTCGTCTCCAAGCGAGGCCTGCTGAACGCCGTGGTGGACCGCGTCGCCGAGGACCTCACCGGGGCGCTGGACCGGGTGCTCGCCGGGGGCCAGCAGGACTGGGAACGCGTGGACGCACTGGTGCGATCGGTATTTCGCGTGGCCCTCGAACAACCGGTCCTGCTCGGGCTGCTACGCGAGGTCAGCCGCCCCAACTCGCCCGGAGCGCACCGCCTGCGTGGCCACATGGATCCCCTCATGGCCAGGGCCCGCCTGTGGATCGAGGCCGAGATGGCCGCCGGACGCATGCGGAGGACCGACGCCCAGTTGCTGCTCCTGAGCGCGTACTCCACGGTGGTCGGCGTAGCCACGGAGATCGAGGTGCTCCGGGCTGCCGGCGTAGGGCCGACCCTGCGGCCAGTGGTTCAGAGGAGGAAGGAACTCCTGCGTTTCCTGCGCTCCTCGTTAGACCCGATGTCCTGAGCCGGGCCGGTCACCGTCTCGTGTTGCGCCGCCGGCGGGCGTGCCGCTCGACGGCGAGGTCCACGAGTTGGTCGATGAGACCGCCGTATGACAGCCCCGCCTTCAACCAGAGCCGTGGGTACATGGATATGGAGGTGAACCCCGGGATCGTGTTGACCTCGTTCACCAGCATCCGGCCATCGTCGGCGAGGAAGAAGTCGACCCGGGCCATTCCGGAGCACCGCAGGGCAATGAAGGCCCGGGCGGCGAGTTCCTGGAAGCCGACCACGATCGACGGGTCGAGGTCGGGATCGTCGATGAGTTCTGCCGAGTCGGTCTCGTACTTGTCCGCGTAGCTGTAGAAGGCGTCGCCGGGCCTGATCTCTCCGGGAGCGGAGACCTGGGGCACCCTGTCGCCGAGCACGGCCAACTCGATCTCCCGCCCCGACACGGCCTCCTCGACCACGATCCACTCGTCGTAGCTGGCGGCAGCCGCCAGGGCGACCTCCAGCGAGGCCGGATCGGAGGCCTGCGACACCCCGACCGAGGAGCCCATGTTGGCCGGCTTCACGAACACGGAGGGTCCCAGCTCGGCGAGCAGTTCATCTAGGAGCGCCCGGTGGCCGGCGGAACCCGGCTCGTCCAGGCGGTCGGCGTGGAGTCCCCGGTACCTGGCCTGGGGGATCCCGTGGTGGGCAAGGACCTCCCGGGCTGCCAACTTGTCCATTGCCAGCGCCGAACCCAGTACCCCGCTGCCGACGTACGGCACGTCGGCCAGCTCAAGGAGGCCCTGCAGGGTTCCGTCCTCCCCTAGGGGGCCATGGATGAGGGGGAACACTGCGACCGGTCCGTCGGCGGCCAGCTCCGTGAGGCGGGGGAGGGGATCCCAGGATGGCCCGGTCGGATCGAGGCGTTCTCCAAGGCCTTCCACCCGGCCGTCGGCGAGGGCCGCTGCGGCATCCGAGGCCAGCGACCAGCGTCCATCCCTGCCGATGCCGACGGGGACCACCTCGTAGCGCCCGGTGTCCACCGCTGCCAGCACGTGTCGGGCCGACATGCATGACACTTCGTGCTCGGCACTGCGTCCTCCGAAGAGCACGACGAGACGACGGCGGGCGACCACCCCGGCATCGTAGGGTGACGCTCCGTGAGGTTTCGGGCATCGGAGGTCGCCGCAGCAGTCGGTGGCGAGTTGATCGGCGGCGACGTGACCTTGGACGGCGCCACCCAGGATTCCCGCACCGTGACCCCGGGGTGCCTGTTCGTACCCCTTATGGCTGATCGGGACGGCCACGGGTTCATCGACGGGGCAATGGCCGGCGGTGCCGGTGCCCACCTGACCTCCGGTGCCGTCGGCGCTGGAACGGCGATACGGGTACCCGACACGGCCGTGGCGTTGTGCGACCTCGGATCGGCGGCGCGGGCATCGACTCCCGCCCGGGTGGTGGCCGTGACCGGAAGCGTCGGCAAGACCTCGGTCAAGGACCTGAGTGCAGCCGTTCTCTCGAAGGGTGGTTCGACGCACGCCTGTGAACGTTCCTTCAACAACGAGATAGGGGTTCCGCTGAGCATCCTTGGAGCCCCCGACGACGCCGACTTCCTGGTGCTGGAGATGGGTGCCCGGGCCGAGGGCGACATAGCCCGGCTGACCGGGATCGCCCGGCCCGACGTCGGAGTCATGACCACGGTCGCCATGGCCCATACCTCGGCGTTCGGATCTCTGGAGGTGGTGGCGCGCACCAAGGGGGAGCTGTTGGACGGCCTTCCGCCCGACGGGTGTGCGGTGCTCAACTCCGATGACGACCTCGTGATGGGCCAGGCGGGCAGGGCCCGCTGCTCGGTCCTCACATTCGGCGAGCATGGCGAGGTACGTGCGCGCGATGTCAGCCTGGACGGTGGCCTCCGTCCGAGTTTCCACCTGGAGTCGCCGTGGGGCCGAGAGGAGGTCCACCTCGAGGTGCACGGCGCCCACATGGTGTCCAATGCGCTTGCAGCCGCAGCCGTCGGACTATTCCTGGGGCTGTCGCCCGAGGACGTGGCGGCCGGTCTCTCCGTTGCCCGGCTGTCTCCGTGGCGGATGGAGGTGGCGACGGCGCCGAGTGGACTGGTCGTCATCAACGACGCCTACAACGCCAACCCGGCATCCATGGTCGCCGGACTCGAGGCCCTGGCCTCTCTCGTCGTGGCGGGCCGCAGGATCGCAGTGGTCGGACTCATGGCCGAACTGGGTAGGCACGAGGCAACCGCACACAGGGAGGTAGCCGACCTGGCCGACGGGCTCGGAATCGATCTGCTGGCCGTGGGCACCGACCTGTATGGCGTGGCGCCGTTGGCCGGCATCGACGAGGCATCCACCAACCTTGCGGGCCTGGCCCTGGGTGACGGAGATGCCGTGCTGGTGAAGGGCAGCCGGGTGGCCGGCCTGGAGGCGTTGGCGGCCCTACTCCTCGAGGACTGATTCGCCAGCAGCGTCGCTGCCCAACTACCGGAGTGGCGCCTGAAGCCAGTCGGGGAATGTCTCAGTCCGCGTTGTGGGGGAGTTCCGCCGGGCGGAGCGGGGTGTTGGAGCGGTTCCAGATGGCGAGTTGTCCAGCGTCGCAGTCCGGGCAGAGGTGCACGACCCGCAGGGACTGGATGGAGAGCTGGGTTCCCCTCGACTTCTCGACGATCGACTGGAGGGCGGGTCGCACGGCGTCGGATCCACAGGCCGGGCACCTGGGGGTGAGGTCCCGTACCCATTCCAGGTCACACGACCCGCAGGTCACCGTGATCGTCTCGTCGCCGGGCGGCCCTTCCCGTCGCCCGACGAGTGACTCCTCCTCGCCACAGCGCGGGCAGAGGACGTCGCTCATGTGACCAACGCTAGACGGGCGGAGAGCGCTGCCCGCGGGGCTCCGAAAAGCGGGGCTCGGAGAGTGGGTCGGGACCCGCCCATAGGGTGGACGGGTGCCCCGCCAAGGCGACGACCACTATCGAACCCTCGGGGTGTCGACGACGGCATCGGACGAGCAGGTCCGTGCCGCCTACCTGGTGCTGGCCCGTCGCCTCCACCCGGACCTTGCCGACGGCCCGGCGGACCGCAGGCTGGCCGAGGCAGCGATGGGGTCGGTCAACGAGGCGTGGAGGGTCCTGGGCGACCGGGGCCGCCGCTCCGCCTACGACCTGGCCCGGAGGCCGCCGGAGCCCGTGGTCCGACCCTCACCGGTCGACGAAGCGTTCCACGGGCGGCGGGGAGACTCCTTCCAGGCGATTCCCGTACCGCGGGCAGTCGGGTGTCTGCTCCAATTCGGACCAGCGGTAGTAGTCGTGGCGCTGCTGGTCGGGATCGTGGTGGCCACCGCCTTCATGGGTGGAGGCCGCGAGGTGGCGCCGAGGCTGGGACCCGGATCCTGCGTCGAGCTGTCCTCCACGATCCGGGTGGTGCCGTGCACCGTGGAGACCCCGGTCATCGTGGCGCGGAGGGTGGCCGGGACGCCGTGCCCGCTGGGGTCGGTGACCCTGGTCCTGCCGACGCTGATCGAGCAGGTCTGCGTGGCTCCGCCGGGAACGCCGTCGGGCTGAACGATCGGGTGGCGGCGACGGTACCCTCCTGCGCCAGCGGACCGTTAGCTCAGTTGGCTAGAGCGCTCGCCTCACACGCGAGAGGTCACTGGTTCGAGTCCAGTACGGTCCACCATGGTGACCAGCAGTGATGCTGGTCATTTGTGCGTTTTGGGTGGTGTCCAAAACGCTGCTGGTAGCCATTGAGGGCTCACGTTCTAGGAGAACAGGTCGGTACCGACGCTTTGGGAGACCATGGTTGCGTACCGTTCTCCCGCGGATGCTTCAGCCCAGAAAGCAAGCCATTCTTCGTCGGCACTGATGGCGTCGATGAAGGCTCCATAGGTGGCCCCGTCCGGAAATACCAGCGCATAGGTCAGTGCGGGAACAGGGCCGGCCATGGACTGAATCAGGTGGACCGCTTCGGCACCGAGGCGCCGGTGAATCTCGGCGGCGCGTCCACAGTTAGCGAGAAAGTCAGGAACTCGGGCTGGTGTTACGTCCCAAGCGGTAGTGGCTAGAACCTTCATGATTGTTCCCCAATCGTTTTCGTGTGCATTGAGCAGCCGAGATTAGAGGACAGATCTGATTCATGCTCTTGGCCCGTTCACCCGTATCTACACCTTGGGGTTCGTTCCTCACCCTCCCCTTCGGGGTGGGGTGGCAAACTCCGAGAGAGGAGCCCATTCCCGTGTTGGTCGACAACCTTTACCGTTTGAGGAACTAAGCCGTGCCCGACATCAAGATCGAGATTTGTATCCGGGCTCCACTCCCTGTGGTCTGGGAAACGGTGGCCGACGTTCGGACCCACACCGACTGGATGGCCGACGCCGAATCAATCACTCTGACGTCCGATTGCTCATCAGGCGTCGGCACAACGTTCGACTGCGTGACGAGAATTGGACCATTCCGCACTGTTGACCGTATGGAGATCACCGAGTGGGTCGAGGAGAGGACGATGGGTGTCGCCCACCGGGGCCTTATCTCAGGCAGTGGTCGATTCACCCTCCGGGAGGCAGGTCCGTCGGAGACGGCCTTCTCGTGGGAGGAGTCTCTGACGTTTCCTTGGTGGATCGGTGGAGGCCTGACGAGCATCGGATCTAGGCCCGTCCTGAAGGCGGTCTGGCGAAGAAACCTCCGTCGGCTCTCCCGACTCGTGGAGGACCGTTACAGATCCTGAGAAGGACAACAGTGTCCAACCGGGTGGCGTGTGGGATTGTCGGACGTATCGCCGCCAGGTGCCCGCGCGTATCAGCGATGGACGAGCGGGGCGACAGTGCGAGCATCATGGTCATAACGGCGGGGCTGACCGGTGAGACAGCCCACTACAAGACCAAAACCTAAGTGGGCGATTCCGGTCGTAGGATTGTGGAGCCGCGTCAATCAAGGCTCGGCTTTTTCATACAAGCAACGAAAGTGAACTCATGCCTACTGGCACCGTAAAATTTTTCAATTCCGAGAAGGGGTTCGGATTCATCTCCGTTGAGGGAGGCGAGGACGTGTTCGTCCACTACTCCAACATCGCGGGCGATGGCTACCGCAGCCTCGACGAAGGCCAGAACGTCGAGTTCGAGGTCGGCCCCGGCAAGAAGGGCCCGGAAGCCCTCAACGTCCGCGCAGTCTGAACTCCCCAGTGACGGCCCCCGTCACTGGCCCATAGGCAGCCTTCGGTAGGGGTCTTTTCTCTAGTCTCCCGCACCGATCTGCGGCCCCATAAGGCTGGGATGTTGTCCTT
The DNA here is from genome assembly GCA_913030665.1 of uncultured Acidimicrobiaceae bacterium. GTDB lineage: Bacteria > Actinomycetota > Acidimicrobiia > Acidimicrobiales > MedAcidi-G1 > UBA9410. Next base: position 25,684 of record CAJWFS010000001.1, on the reverse strand, counting down.
CGTTGCTTTTTTGTCCTTCTGTGCCTGCCGCTTCTCTTTCGCGGACAGATCAAAATGACCTTGGGTGCGAATATCAACTCGAGTACAAATCATGGGCTGCCAACCCAGATGGAGTGATGTGGGAAACCTTCTTCACCGAGGGGATCTCTGAAGGGCCACGGCTCGGTAGCTCTGGCCTACCTGGACGACCTCACGGCGTGGCTGGAGGCGCGGGTGGCCGGCGAACCCGCCACCGACCAGTGCGGCGCCTGACCTTGGCGGCTAGAGGCCTGTGGCAGCCGGCATGAGGACGACGACCACCCCGCTGTCGACCTCCACCGTCGCCATCGGGCCGGCCATCCGGTTGGACAGGCCGAGGCCCAGACCCGGTTCCAGCACGCCATCGGAAAGCGGCCACGCCAGGCCGGTGGTGGTGACGCCGGTCGCCTGACCGCCGACGGCCAGCAGGCTGACCAGGTCGTCGACGGCTCCACGCACCTCCACCCGGTCCCGCACCACCCAGGCCCGTGTGCTGTCGATCCTGAGGTGGATCCTGAGGTCAGCCCAGCGGTCTGCGGCAACGACCAGCAGGTTCCCGAGGGCGTGGTCCACCCTTCCGCCGATCGTGCCTACAACGGTCACCGACCCCATGCCGGCATTCAGTGCCGCGGCCAGGGCCAACTCCAGGTCAGTCTCGTCCTTGTCCACCGGGTGTCGCTCCACGGCCGGTGCCTGATCCGCCGCACCGAGAGAGGCTGAGTCCATGTCACCGACCAGCAGGTCCACGTGGATGCCCAGGGACCTGGCGTTGTCGAAGCCTTCGTCGGCGGCGATCACCATGTCGGCTGCGGGAAGGACCCCGATGTTCCGGGGGACGGGTCCACCTGTGATGACAAGGGCGTGGCGAGTCATCAGCGATCGGATCCTTTCACCCGGACCGCCCACCGGCCGGCGACCTGCGTGAGGTGGAGGTCCAGGCCGTAGCAACAGGAGAGGGCCTGCTCCGTGACCACACCGGCCAGCGGCCCGGCGTCGACCACCCGGCCTGACTCCATGAGGAGGGCGTGTGTGAAACCGGGCGGGATCTCCTCCACGTGGTGCGTGACCTGCACCATCGGGGGAGTGCCCGGATCCGCGGCCAGGTCGGCCAGCGCGGCGACCAACTCCTCCCGGCCGCCCAGGTCCAGACCGGCTGTCGGTTCGTCCAGTAGCAGAAGATCCGGTTCGACCATCAGGGTTCGGGCCAGGAGGACGCGTTGCCGCTCGCCCGAGGACAGCGTCCCGAAGGCATGGCAGGCGCGGTCCCCGCACCCGATCCGGCCCAGGAGGGCGCGGGCCCGGTCACGGTCGTCGTCCGAGTAGTCGTGCCACCACGGCTCGAGTGCCCCGTGGAGCGCCGTCATGACCACGTCTCCGGCGGTGATGCCGGGACGGAAGGTGTCGGCCAGGGACGCCGAGGCATATCCGATCCGACTCCTGAGAGTGCGGACGTCGGATCCGCCCAGGGCCTCGCCCAGCACGCGGACCGTGCCGGTGCTCGGGTGAAGGTGGAGGCCGGCGATCCTGAGCAGGGTGCTCTTCCCCGAGCCGTTGGGCCCCAGCACCACCCAGTGCTGGCCCGGGTCGACACGCCAGTCGATGTCGGCCAGGAGCGTCGTGTCACCGATGCGCCGCCCTACGCCGACAAGTTCGAGGACGGGCTCAGGCACATCATCGACCCTACGACCAGGTACCGGCATGTGACGGGCCGACCGCCCGTTAGGCAAGGGACCGGACCAGCAGGACCACGGCGGCGACCGAGGACAGGACGTACACAGACGGCGCCAGCCAACCGCGGTCCAGTGGCGCCCGGAGCGGCCCGGAGAGCGCCACCCCTACCATCGCGGGCAGCACCAGCCAGGCTGCGAGCACCATGTCGGACGTCCCGAACTGACCGGCGAGGGCCAGCACGGCGAGGGAGATCGTGGTTCCGACGAGGAAGTAGGTCGAGAGGGTGGCTCGCATGACCGGCCCCGGTAGGTCGTGGAAGACGAGGGCGATGGGAGGTCCGCCGACGGCCACCGTTGTGCCCATGAACCCGCTCAGCCCACCGGCGGCCATGAGGCTCCGGGGGGTGCGCCCGGTGTGCACCCCGCTGGCCTTGAGGGCCACCGAGAGCAGCAGCAGCACGCCGAACAGCACGCCGAGTCGCTCCTCGGCGACCAAGGTCAGGGCGAGCACTCCCAGCAGCACCCCTGGGACCCGGCCGGTCAGCGCCCACCTGAGTCCCTGGTGGTCCACGGAGCCGCGTTCTCGCACGCTGAAGAGGCCGCCCAGCAACGGGTTCACCATCAGGACTGGTCCGGGAACGAAATCCGGGTGGATGAGGGCGAGGATCGGGACGGCGAACAGGCCTGCACCGAATCCCAGTACCCCCTGCAGGGTGCATCCGATGGCGTAGACGACAAGGCCGGCAGCCAACTGGAGTCCGCTCACCGGGCGTTCCCGGCGTGGTCCGAGTGTTCCATCCAGGTTTCGACCATCTCGGCATACTGCCCACCCGACGACACCAACTCGTCATGGGTTCCGTGCTCCACGATCCGACCATCGTCCACGACAGCTATGCGGTCGGCCCGCATGGCGGTGGCCAGGCGGTGCGCTATGAGGATGGCGGTCCGGCCCTCCAGGAGTGAATCCAGGGCCTGCTCGATCACCGACTCGGAGAGCAGGTCCAGGTTCGAGGTGGCCTCGTCCAGAACGAGCACCCGGGGGCGCGCCAGGAACGCCCGGGCGAGGGCCACCAACTGGCGTTCACCTGCCGAGAGTGAGGCGCCACGCTCGTGGATCGGGGTGTCCATGCCGTCTGGCATCCGGTCCATCAGGCCCTGGAGGCCGACCGCCCTGCAGGCTTCGATTACCTCGCCGTCGGTGGCGTCGCGACGGGCGAAGGCGACGTTGTCCCGGATCGTCCCGTTGAAGAGGAACGGTTCCTGGGGAACCACACCGAGTTGGCTCCTTAGCGAGTCGATGGAGACGTCGCGGAGGTCGTGGCCGTCGATGGTGACGTGCCCGAATGTCGGATCGTAGAAACGTGTTATCAACTTGGCGATGGTCGACTTGCCCGCGCCGGTCGGGCCGACCACGGCGAGCACCTCGCCTGGAGCCAGCTCGAGGTCCACGTCACGCAGCACCAGGTGGTCCGGGTCGTAGCCGAAGGTCACCCCCTCCAGGCGGATCGCCCCTCGGATCGGTGGCAGGTCGATGGCATCGGAACGCTCGGGAACGCTGGGTTCCCTGGCCAGGAGGTCCCGGAGCTTCACCACCGCAGCACTGCCCTGCTGGTACTGGTTGTACAACTGGACGAGCGTCTGGACCGGGGCGAAGAACGACGTCAGGAAGAGCAGGAAGGCCGTCAGCTCGCCGAGCGACACCTCGCCCCGCAGCGCCATCCGGCCCCCGACCAGCAGCACGATGGCCTGCGTCAGGATGCCTATGGACTCGGTACCGGGCCCGAACAGCGCCTGAGCCCGTCCGGTGTAGAGGTTGGCGTCCAGGTGGGCATCGATGATCCGCTGGTGACGGGCCATCTCGTGGTCCCGGCGGTTGAAGGCGGTGATCACCCGTATGCCGGCCAGGCTCTCGGAGAGGTTCGCCAGCACGTCGGCGATCCTGTCCCGGACCCGTAGGTAGCCGATGAGCGAAACCCGTCGGAACCACATCGTGAGGATGACGTTGACCGGGACCACAGCCAGGAGGCAGACCAGGGCGAGGGTCGGATCCAGGAACACCAGGTAGGCGGTGATGACGACCAGCGTCATGCCCTGCACGAAGAAGTTGACCAGACCCTCCTGCATGAGCACGGTGAGGGCCTCGATGTCGCTGGTCATCCGGGTCATCAGGACGCCGGACTTCTCGAGGGTGAAGAAGTCCAGGGACTGGCGCTGGAAGTGGCTGAAGACCCTCACCCGGAGCTGGTACACGAGCCGTTCTCCCAGGCGGCCGGTGAAGCGGGTCCGGAACCAGGAGGCGGCCGTCGAGAGCCCTACGGCACCGAGGTAGGCCAGGGCAACGGTGAACAGCACTCTCCGGTCACCGGCCAGGACTCCGCGGTCGATGCCGATCTGCGTGAGGAGGGGTCCGACGTGGAGCAGGCCGACCTCGGCCAGCACGAGGAGCAGGGCCACCAGGAGTCCGCCGGCGTGCGGAGTCAGGAAGGTCCTGAGACCGAACGGACGTCGATCCCAGTCGCGGTGCGAGAACTGGACCACGGGCTGCGGGTGTTCCGGTTCGTTCCTGAGGACGTCGGCGATCCGGCTGCGGAGTTCCTCGGGAACCTCGGCGAAGGGCAGGCCAGCCTGCGCGTTGGCCTGGACCGACGAGGGCCCGGTGAAGAAGCCGTGTCCACCACCCATCAGGCCCCCACCTCCCGGTCCTCGACCTGGGCCACGATCGCCCTGTAGCGGGGTTCGGTGGCCAGCAGGTGTGCGTGGGTCCCATCGGCGACGATGCGGCCGTCCTCCATGAGGACGACCCGGTCGGCGAGGCTGATCGTGGATAGTCGGTGGGCGATGACAATGGTCGTGCGTCCCGTCAGGAGGTCTTCCAGACCGTGGTGGATGCCCTCCTCGGTCCGGACGTCCACGGCGCTGGTGGCATCGTCCAGGATCAGGATCGCCGGGTTGGCCAGCACCGTGCGGGCGATGGAGATCCGTTGGCGCTGTCCGCCCGACAGCGTGTAGCCGCGTTCGCCGACCACCTCGTCGAAGCCGTGTTCGAGGTTTCCGATGAACCCATCGGCCCGGGCCACGCGTGCGGCTGCCACCACCTCGTGGCGTGGGGCCTCGGGCCTTCCGAAGGCGATGTTGTCGTGGAGCGTGTCGGAGAACAGGAACGCCTCGTCGGGCACCTGGCTGACGTGGGAGCGGAGGCTGGCGAGGGCGAGGTCGCGTACGTCGGTGCCGTCGATGAGTACCGCTCCGCTGTCGACGTCGTAGAAGCGGGGGAGGAGTCGGGCCACGGTGGACTTGCCGCATCCGGTCCGGCCCACGATGGCCACGGTCTCGCCGGGCTCGACGACCAGGTCGAAGCCATCCAGGACTGCGGGCGACTCGCTGTTGTCGACCCCGGGGTACCTGAAGGTGACGTTACGGAACTCGACCCGTCCCCGGGGGGCGGAGAGGGGTCGGGCCCCGGGCCTGTCGACTATCGCCGGCTTCTCGTCCAGGATCTCGTAGATCCGCAGGGCCGAGGCCGCTGCCCTCTGTGCCTGGAGCAGCACGAAGCCGAACATCCTGAACGGCACCGAGATCATCGTCACGTACGCGCTGAAGGCCAGCAGCGAGCCGACGCCGATCTCCCCTTCGATCACGAGGTGTCCGCCGTAGAGGAGGACGAGGGCCATTCCCAGCCGTGGCAGCGCCTCGATGAGGGGATTGAAGCGTGCCCGGGCCTCGATGAGGGCGGTTGCCGACCAGCGGAGACGGTCGGCGACCATGGACAGCAAGGCGATCTGGTCCGACTCGGCAGCAAACGACTTCACCACCCGGGTTCCGTTGATGTTCTCGTCGACGACCATGGCCACCTCGGCCATTCGTCCCTGGGTCACCCACGAGAGGGGAAAGACCTGGTCCCTGAGCCTCTGTCCGAGTACGTAGACGAGTGGCATCGTCGACACCGTGACGAGCGCCAGGGGGACGTGGATGCTGAGCATGAACCCGAAGGCCATCAGGAAGCTGATCGCCGAGAGGCCGGCCAGTGGGCCGAAGGCCAGGAGCAGTTGTATCGACCGGATGTCGGAATTGGCCCGCGATACGACCTCGCCGCCAGCTATCCGGTCGTAGAACGAGAACGAGAGCCTGGTCAGGTGGTCGTAGATCTGCGACCTCAGGTCGGTCTCGATCCGACAGGCTGTCCCGAAGAGCAGGTACCGGTAGGCGAATCGCAGTCCGAAGGAGGCGGTGGCCATCACGACCAGGAGCAGCACATGGCCCTCGAGCCCACCTGCACGCTGGTCCACGGCGAGGTCGACCGCCTGACGTAGGACCATCGGTACTGATACCTGGAGTGCCAGGCCGGAGAGCCCGGTCACGAGCACCATGATGAAGGTGGCACGTCGGGCCCGGATGACGGGCAGGAGTCGTCGGAACCAGCCCTTCGAGGGATCCGGGTCGACGTGGGCTGTCGCTGGGGTGGGCTTGGACGCCGAGGTCACGCTGCGCCGGCGGCCCGGGCGGCCCGGATGGCCTCGCCGAAGCGGGCGAGGGCGCCGATCAGACGGTTGGAGTCGCCGGCGTGCACGTAGGCGCCTATGAGTACCAGCCGGTCACCGACTGCCCGGTCGGCGCGCTCCAGGGCGGATCGACCCTCCCCGGTGAGGTGGTGGGTGACCCGTCGGCCATCGTCGGGGTCGGGATGGCGTTCCACCAGGCCGCGGTTGATCAGGCCGTCCATGAGGGCTGTGACCGACGGGCGGCTCACAGACAGGCGGCCGGCCAGGTCCGATGGTGCCGCACCGCCCTCGTCGAGGAAGGCGAGGACCCTGTACTGGGGGAGGCTGAGGTCGATATCGCCGAGGGGGATGGTGACCTGGCGTGCCAGCTTGGCCGCCGCACGCGCCGCCGCCACCAGCTGCCCACCATCTTCGTACGGGTCGTCGGCAGTGGGCGCCATCTCCTCGTCATGTAGCGCATCAGCCATGATGGTTAGGGTATCGAACTATCTCGTCGGGTTCCGAGTCGGGCGGGCCTCTGGAGGCTTCGGGCCGACGGGCGGCCGTCATTAGGATCCCCTCCAGATGTCCATCCTCATCGGCCTGACCGCGGTCCTCCTGCTCCTGGTCGTCAACGCGTTCTTCGTGGCCGCCGAGTTCAGCCTGGTGGCCGTTGACCGGGCCCGGGTGGAGGCGGCAGCCGGGACGGATCCGGGAGCACGCCGGGTGAGGTCCCTGATCAGGCGTCTCACGTCCCACCTCTCGGGAGCCCAGTTCGGCATCACCTTGTCGGCTCTGCTTCTCGGCTTTGTGGCCGAGCCCACGGCGGCTCGAATCATCACCGGTGGCGATCACCCCACCGGCGTTTCGGTGGGCCTCGCCATCGCAGCTGCTGCAGTGCTGCACATGGTGATCGGCGAACAGGTGCCCAAGTACGTCGCGCTGGCGGCGCCGGAGGCGGTGGCCCGTCGCCTGGCTCCGCTGATGCTCGCCTACGGAGTGGTCGTGCGACCTGTAGTCGTGGTCCTGAACGGATCGGCCAATGCGGTCCTGCGGTGGGTGGGGGTGGAGCCACGTGAGGAACTGGGATCCTCGCGCACGCTTGACGAGCTGGGCGACCTGGTGCGGGAGTCCTCGGACGCCACGTTGGACAGTTCCGACGTGGAGCTGTTCACCCGATCAGTCCGGTTCAGCGAGAAGGTGGTTGCCGACGTGCTCGTACCGAGGCTGGACGTGGAGGCACTCCGTCTGGACGCAACAGGTGCGGACCTCCTGGAGAGGTCGGCGAGGACCGGCCATTCGCGCTTTCCGGTTTTCGATTCCGACCTTGACCACGTGGTTGGCGTGGTGCATGTGAAGTCCCTCCTGGCGAGGCCGGCTGCGTCGCGTGGGCAGACGCCGGTCGTCGATCTGATGCACGACGTTCTCGCCGTTCCGGAGACCCGCTTCCTCGACGATCTGCTCGGCGACCTGCGCGACCACAGGGGGCACATGGCCGTCGTGGTCGACGAGCACGGGGGTACGGCAGGAATCGTCACGGTCGAGGATGCCCTGGAGGAGATAGTCGGCGAGATCGACGACGAGCACGACACCCGGGTGGTGCGGACCAGGTTGGACGGGCCGGGACGCAACGTCGTGTCGGGCCGCCTGAACCTTGACGAGGTGGCGGACCTCACCGGACTCCGGTTGCCGCCGGGCCCGTACGAGACCCTCGCCGGCTTCGTCCTCCAACGCCTGGGGCGACTGCCGCAGCCGACGGCGATGGTCGAGTACCAGGGCTGGAGGATAGAGGTGGTGGCGGTGGAGGGCCGGCGGATCGCCACGCTCCGAATCGTCGTTCCTCCCGGCGACGGGGATTCGACATGATCCTGCTTTCGCTGCTGGCGGTCGTAGCCCTCGTGGCCGTGAACGCACTGTTCGTGGCGACCGAGTTCGCCCTCGTGGCGGCACGTCCGTCCAGTCTCGAGGCGGCAGCGGCCGAGGGTTCCGGGTCGGCCTCCAGGGCGCTGGCCGCACGGCGGGACCTGAGGGTCCAGATGTCGGGGGCGCAACTGGGAATCACGGTGAGCAGCATCGCCCTGGGCGTGCTGGCCGAGCCGACGATCGGGCGCCATCTCGAGTCCCTGACCGATGCTGCCGGCCTGCCGTCCGGTGTGTCCTCCACGACGGCACTGGTCCTGGCGATCGGGCTGGCCGCCGTGTTCCAGATGCTGTTCGGTGAGCTGGTTCCGAAGAACTTCGCTATCGCTGATCCGGAACGAACGCTTCGCTGGACGGTCCGGCTGCACGGGGCGTTCGTTGCGGTCCTGAGACCCGGAATCGTCGTGGTGGATCGGTTGGCCGCCATGGCGGTACGGCCCTTCGGCCTCACGCCGGTCGACGAGATCCGCCGCGCGGTCGGAGCACCGGAACTCACCGTCCTACTGGACGCGTCGCGTGATGACGGCCTCATCGAACGCTTCGAGCACGACCTGTTGACAGGCGTGCTGGACCTGGGACGGCAGACGGCGGTATCGGTGATGGTGGCCCGGTCATCGGTGGTGTCCGTGGACAGGCGACTACCGCTCGTGGAGGTGGAGGAGGTCATGGCCTCCAGTGGGCACACCCGACTCCCGGTGCTGGATCGACGCACGTCTGAGGTGGTGGGCATGGTGCACGCCAAGGACCTGCTCAGGCTTCCACCCGAGGCCCAGGACGAGCCGGTGCCGCTGGAGTCGATGCGCAGCCTGCTGGTACTGCAATCGGACCTCCTGCTGGACGATGTCCTGCAGGGCCTGCGGCGATCCCGAAGCCAGATGGCGGTGGTCGTGGATGGTTCAGGACCCTGGGTCGGGATCCTGTCCATGGATGACGTGGTGGAGGAACTCGTGGGGGAGATTCCCGATGAGTCGGAGGACGGGGCGCAGTGACTGGAGCCATACCGGCCTGTGACGGTCGGGAACCGGTGAGTGGATAGAATTCGACGGTGTCCCGCCTCCCCGGCCTGATCGGCGCGTTCGTCGCGCTCCTCCTGGCCCTTCCCTCAACTGCCGTCGCCCAGGTGTCGGACCGGTCTGTTGTTTTCACCAGCGACCCGTCGCTGGCACTGGTGATCGACCGGGATGCGGGGCTGCTGCCGCTGATCGAGGCCGCCTCGGACGTGCTGCCGCTGGCCGTCGCGAGCTTGGCTGAGGCTGAGGCCCGCTATCGCTCGATGGCCCGCCTGCTCGTCTCCGCACGGTTCAGGCAGAGGTCGGCGGCCGCTGCGCTCCTGCAGGTGAACCGGCTGGTTGCCGACATCGTGAGGGACGCCGACCAGATGCGGTCCACCTACGACGATGTCTTCGATGGCCTCTCGGAGACCAGTCGGAGGAAGTTGAGGCGTGGCGCCCACACCCGGAGCAACCGTTCGGCGGTGGTCCGGCAGGTGACGTCGGCTGACTGGGTGTGTCCGATAGGGGCCCGTACGAAGTTCCGCGACACGTGGGGGGCTCCGCGTTCGGGGGGCCGCAGCCACGAGGGCGTGGACCTCATCGGAATGCGCCACGACCCGATCCTTGCGCCGGTGGACGGCGTCGTCTCCTACCGGTGGGACAGTGTCGGGGGGCGGTCCTTTGACATGTTGGCCACCGACGGCGACTACTACTACGGGGCGCACCTCTCCGCGTACGGCAGGGAGGGCGAGGTGGAAGCCGGTGACCTGATCGGCTACATGGGTGACAGCGGCAATGCGGAGGGTGTCCACCTGCACTTCGAGTACCACCCGGGTGGTGCACAGAACGCCGTCAACCCGTATCCGCTGACCGATGCCCACTGCACGGACCGGGCTGGGAGCAACGTCTCGCTCTACGACTGAGTTGGGGACCGGGGGCGGTCGGTCCGAACCCGGGTCAGGCGCCTATGGCGTGATAGCCCCCGTCGACGTGCACCATCTCGCCGGTGGTGGCCGGGAACCAGTCCGACATCAGGGCCACGCAGGCACGTGCGACCGGTTCCGAGTCGTTGATGTCCCATCCCAGCGGAGCCCGGGTGCCCCAGGCGTCCTCGAAAGCGGCGAAGCCGGGAATGCTCTTGGCGGCCATGGTCCGGATCGGACCGGCGGCGACGATGTTCACCCGAATGTCGTCCTTGCCCAGAGAACGCGCCAGGTACCGGGAGGTCGACTCCAGGGCGGCCTTGGCGACGCCCATCCAGTTGTAGGCGGGCCAGGCGAAGCGGGCGTCGAAGTCCAGCCCGACGATGGATCCGCCGTCGGTCATGAGCGGTGCCACGACCTCGGCCACCGTCTTGAGCGAGTAGGCGGAGATCTCCATGGCCACTGCCACGTCCGACCACTCGGCTGCCATGAAGTCCTCGCCCAGGCAGACCTCCGGGGCGAACCCGATGGCGTGTAGTGCGCCGTCCACCCGGCCCCAGGTCTCGGTCAGCCGTTGGCGAAGGGCGTCGGTCTGCTCACGCGAGGTCACGTCGAACTCCAGCACCTCGACCGGATTCGGCAACTTGCGCGCCGTTCGCTCGGTCAGGCGCAGGCCCCTGCCCGCTCCGGTTAGCACCACCTCGGCGCCCTCCTCCTGGGCCAACCGGGCCACGGAGAAGGCCAGGGATGCATCGGTGAGCACCCCGGTGATGAGCAGTCGCTTGCCGTCGACGATCCCCACGTGCCTGAACCTTTCGTAGTCGCCGGTTGTCCCGGTCGGTCGTTCGGTTTGAGATCCTAGGGCCGGGCCGGGTGGACGGTCGTGGAGGGGAGGGTCGGTATCGTCTGCGTTGCGGACGGGGAACTCCCATACCCTCACTGGTATGGACATGGGGAATTTGGGCACGGCCGGGTCGACGGGTGGATTCCCGGCGACGAGCACGCTGACGAACCACCAGGAGGCCTGACCCGCCATGTCGGAACTCACGATCACCCTTCCCGACGGCTCCACGCGGAACCTGCCCGAGGGTGCCACCGGCGCAGACCTGGCCGCCGACATCGGTCCCGGCCTAGCCAAGGCGGCCCTGGTCGTGACCGTCGACGGCGACGCCCGTGACCTCGACCGGGTCCTGCCGGACGGGTCCACGGTCTCGATCGTCACAGCGGACAGTGATGACGGGCTCCACACCATCCGGCATTCGACGGCCCACGTGCTGGCCCAGGCCGTGCTGGACCTCTGGCCCGGTGCCACCTACGCCATCGGCCCACCGATCCAGGACGGCTTCTACTACGACTTCGAGCTGCCCGGTGGCGCCACCTTCAGCAACGAGGACCTGGAGGCGATAGAAGCGCGTATGCGCCGGGTCATCGATGCCGACCAGGCCTTTGAGCGCCACGAGGCCGATGCGGACGAGGCGCTGGAGCTGTTCTCCGGGCACCCCTACAAGCGGGAGATCATCGAGCAGGTCACGTCCGGCGCCGCCACCGGCGAGTTGGTCGGCGAGGCGTCGATCGATGGTTCCATCACCTACTACCGCAACGGTGAGGGCTTCATAGACCTCTGCCTCGGCCCGCACGTGCCATCCACCGGGCGACTCGGGCACTTCGCCCTTCAGAATGTCGCTGGGGCCTACTGGCGCGGCGACGAGAAGCAGCCGATGCTCCAGAGGATCTACGGCACCGCCTGGGCGGACAGGAAGGCCCTCAAGGGGCACCTCCATCGACTGGTCGAGGCCGAGAAGCGCGACCATCGACGACTGGCCGCCGAGCTGGACCTGGTGTCGTGGCCGGAGTCCCTGGGGCCGGGTCTGGCCATCTGGCATCCGAAGGGCGCACTCGTCCGGAAGCTGATCGAGGACTACAGCCGTGACCGCCATGAGGCCGGTGGCTACGACTTCGTCTACAGCCCGCACATCGCCAAGGCGGTGCTCTGGGAGACGAGTGGCCACCTCGACTTCTACGCCGACGGCATGTTCCCGCCCATGGAGCTGGACGGGGCCACCTACTACCCGAAGCCGATGAACTGCCCGTTCCACGTGGCGATATTCCAGAGTGGACAGAGGAGCTACCGGGACCTGCCCAGCCGGCTCTTCGAGTTGGGCACCGTCTACCGCTACGAGCTCTCCGGTGTCATCCACGGCCTCATGCGAAGCCGGGGCTTCACCCAGGACGACAGCCACATCTTCTGCACGCCCGAGCAGGTCCCCGACGAGCTGGCCTCGCTGCTGGAGTTCACCCTCAGCGTGCTGAGGGCCTTCGGCTTCGATGACTTCCAGGCCAAGCTCTCCACCCGACCTGAGGGCAAGGCGGTGGGGGAGGACGCCCTCTGGGAGATGGCGACCGACGGCCTGCGGTCCGCCCTGGAGTCGGCCGGCCTTGACTACGTGGTCGACGAGGGCGGTGGCGCCTTCTACGGGCCGAAGATCGATGTCGACGTCACCGACGCCATCGGCCGTCCCTGGCAGCTCTCCACCATCCAGTTGGACTTCAACCTCCCGGAGCAGTTCGGGCTGGAGTATGTCGGCGCCGACGGCGGCCGCCATCGACCTGTGATGATCCACCGGGCCCTCATGGGTTCGGTGGAACGGTTCTTCGGAGTACTCCTGGAGCACTATGCCGGAGCCTTTCCTCTCTGGCTGGCTCCCGAGCAGGTCCGGGTCCTTCCGGTGGCCGAAGAGCATCAGGCCTATGCGGAGTCGGTCGTGGAACGCCTCTCGGCCGAGGGTTTCCGGGCGAAGCTGACCCCTGCTGACGAACCGTTGGGGAAGCGGGTCCGTGCCGGCAAGGTGGCCAAGGTTCCCCACGTGCTGGTGGTCGGCGGCGACGACATGGCCAACGGCACGGTGGGCGACAACGCCCGCGGAGCCGAGGCCCCCGAGCGGGACCTGCCCGTCGACGAGTTCGTCGCGCGACTCGCGGTAGCGATGGAGTCGAAGTCCTGAGTCGCCTCGACCAACTCTGGGCCGGCTGGCGGCACGCCTACGTGTCGGCGCTGGGCGAAGGAGCTCAGCCCGAGACCCCGGGCACCACGGTGCCTGAGGGTTCCACCCTCTTCGAGGCCATCGAGCAGAGTGGTCTGGAAGATTCCGAGACCTTCATCTTGCACCGGGGAGGAACCTGCTTCGCCCTCCTGAACGCCTACCCGTACACGAGCGGACACCTGATGGTCCTGCCGCGACGCGCCGTGTCGACTCTGGCGGGGCTTACCGACGAGGAGCACGACGAGCTCTGGGCGACGGTTCGCGATGCGGTGGCCGCCGTCGAGTCGGCGTTCTCGCCGGGTGGCGTGAACGTAGGCCTGAACCTGGGTGCGGCGGCCGGAGCCGGCGTACCCGGCCACCTCCACGTCCACGTAGTGCCCCGCTGGGCCGGTGACACGAACTTCACCACGACCACGGCTGATCTCCGTGTGCTTCCGGAGGCCCTCGGTGGATCGTGGCGACGCCTACGTGAGGCCTGGCCCTCCTGAGCGTCGCTCGTATGGGCGAGGTCCGATCCAGCCTGGATGTCGCCCTTTACCAGCCAGGCCCTACGATTGAGACTCGTTCTCAATCCTTCCGACCCTCAGCCGGTCGGCGATCCTGGTCGAGGTGACCGTAGGCATGGAGTTCCTGACTGATCCCTGGCAGTGGTGGGTGCAGCCGTTCACCGGCGATCCCATCCTGCAGCGTGCGGTCCTGGCGGGACTTCTCACCGTGCTGGTGACGTCGGTGGTCGGCACCTGGGTGGTGCTGCGTGGAACCACCTATCTGGGCGAGGCCCTGGGCCACGGCATCCTGCCCGGCGTTGCAGCGGCCTACCTGCTGGGTGGCAACCCGACCGCCGGTGCCCTTGTAGCCGCGGCGGCCATGGCCGTGGGTGTCCGGGGAATACAACGACGTTCGCCGCTCCCCGGCGAGTCGGCCATCGGCCTCCTCCTGGTCGGGATGCTTGCCCTGACGGTCGTTCTGATGGCAGCGGCGGACGGAATCGACGAGCACGACCTGCAGGAGATGCTCTTCGGAGCGCTGCTGGACACCTCACCGTCCGACCTGCTGCGACAGGCGGTGCTGGTGGGCGTGGCGGTCCTGGTGGCCCTCGTGTTCCACCGTGCCCTGCTGGTCCTCACCTTCGACGAGGTCCAGGCACGCCTCATGGGGATGCGGCCCCGGTTGACGGAGTTGGCCTTCCTGCTTCTGGTGGCGCTCTCCGTAACCGCTTCTTTTGAAGCGGTCGGCAGCCTGCTGGTCTTCGCCTTCCTGGTCGCCCCACCGGCTGCCGCGGCCATGCTCGTACGCAGGGTGCCGGCCATGATGGCCACGTCGGCACTCATCGGCACCGGATCGGTGCTCCTTGGAGCCCTCCTGGCCCACCACCTTCTCGGAACAGCGGATCACCTCCACGGGGAATCTCCTGTCGGCGCTGGCCACGCCTCGCCCGAGGAGGTCGCCATGCCGGCGACCATGGCTCTCGTCGCCGTCGCGGTCGTGCTGGTGGTGATGGTGGTGCGTGGGGTCCGCTCCGACCAAGAGGCCTGAACTCCTCGGGGCACTGCCGGGACGGACCTGTTTACCAACGGGTGGGGCCGGCAGGTCAGTGGGCCAATCGACCCACCTGGTCGTCGGTCAGGTGTCCTGCCGAGTGCAGCCACGACATGGTCTCGACGAGGGTCGTCTCGAGCGGCGTCGCCGGAAAACCGAAAGCGTCCGCCGCGCTCCGCTGGTCGACCTCCCGAAGGCCACCGGCCCTCATGTTGGCCGTGGTCATTCGGGCGACCTCCCGGCTGAGTGGCATCCTGCGGCCGGTCGCTCGCCCGACCAGGTCGCAGAGGGCACCTGTCAGGCTGAGCAGCGGCGCCGGAAAGTTGGAGATCCGTACCGGACGACCGGTCAGATTCGATGCCATGCGTAGCATGTCGGCCGGCCCGATCAGGTGGCCGGCCAGGAGGTGCCGGGCCGGCGTTGTTCCGGCCGTGAGGGAACCCACGCAGACGGCGGCGACGTCCCTGACGTCGACCATGCCGAAGCAGGCTCCGGAAGGCATCGGAACCCGGGATCGTCGCAGGCCGTCGAGCACCGAGGCCATGGAGTCGCTCAGGTCGGAGCTGGGATCCAGCGGGCCGATGATCCCGCCGGGACAGACGACCACCACCGGTTGTCCGGCCTCCTGGTGGGCCACGGCCAGGGCATCGGCCTCGATCTTGCTTCCTGTGTAGGGACCGCACTCCGGGCCTGTCGGCGTGTCGGGGCCCAGAACCGTTCGGGACGCCCCGTACACCCCGATGGACGAGACGTGGACCACCCGTCGAAGGTCGCGCTCGGCAGCGGCACCCAGGAGGACAGCGGTCGAGTTCGGGTTCACAGAACGCATCTGGCGACCCTGACGGGGGTCGAGGCTGAACACGGCACCTACATGGAGCAGGGCATCGGCCCCGTCCAGAGACGCCCGAAGGGCCTCGTGGTCGGTCAGGTCGGCCACGACGACCTCGATGCCGTCAGGCGGGAGGTCGTGGAGGACTGCCGCCGCACGGGCCTTGGCGGGGTTGCGTACGACCGCCCTGACCTCATGACCGGCGGCCACGGCCGCAGCCATGCAGTGGGAGCCGAGGAACCCCGAGGCCCCGGTGATCGCAACCTTCATGTACGCCTCCCCGGGGTCGGCCCGTCGCACCGAGACGATAGGTGCGGACCACCGCCCCTGTCAGGATGAGGCGAAGTGGCGACCCCCGTCGGTCGACCGGGGACCACCTGTCACCGGTCAAGGAAGGACGGAACGGCCACCTGTTAGCGTCCGGCGGTCGTCGGGCCGACCTTGGGTCGACCCGTGAAACTAGGGGAGAGTCATGCCGCACAGCGTCCGAGGCGTAGTCGCCCGAGCCAAGGGTGAGCCGGTCACCGTAGAGATGATCCAGGTTCCGGACCCGGGTCCGGGTGAGGTCCTCGTGGCCGTCCAGGCATGTGGGGTGTGCCACACGGACCTCCACTACCGCGAGGGCGCCATCAACGACGAGTTTCCCTTCCTGCTCGGCCACGAAGCCTCGGGCATCGTCGAGGAGGTCGGGGAAGGGGTCACGAACGTGGCACCCGGTGACTTCGTGATCCTGAACTGGCGGGCTGTCTGCGGGGAATGCAGATCCTGCCTGCGGGGTCGCCCCTGGTACTGCTTCGCCACCCACAACGCCACGCAGAAGATGACCCTCGACGGTGTGGAACTCTCGCCGGCGCTGGGTATCGGAGCCTTTGCCGAGAAGACCCTGGTCCACTCCGGCCAGGCGACGAAGGTCGACCCTGCGGCCCGGCCCGAGGTGGCGGGCCTCATCGGTTGCGGCGTCATGGCAGGCCTTGGAGCCGCGATGAACACCGGCAACGTGGGTCGCGGCGATTCGGTGGCCGTGTTCGGATGTGGCGGCGTAGGCGATGCGGCGATAGCGGGGTCGCACCTGGCCGGAGCCCACACGATCATCGCGGTGGACCTGGACGACCGGAAGCTGGAGATAGCCCTGGAGTTCGGGGCGACCCACACGATCAACTCCTCCAAGGAGGACCCGGTGGAGGCCATCAGGACACTGACCGAAGGCAATGGCGTGGACGTGGCCATTGAGGCCATCGGCCTGCCGGTCACCTACGAGCAGGCGTTCTACGCCAGGGACCTCGCAGGCACCGTCGTCCTGGTCGGGGTTCCCAACCCGGAGATGAGAATCGAACTGCCGATGATCGAGGTGTTCGGACGCGGCGGCACGCTGAAGTCATCGTGGTACGGCGACTGCCTGCCCAGTCGGGACTTCCCCATGCTCATCGACCTCTACCTTCAGGGCCGCCTGGACCTGGACCGCTTCGTGTCCGAGACGATCTCGATCGACGAGGTGGAGGAGGCCTTCCACGCCATGGAACGCGGCGAGGTGCTGCGCTCCGTGGTGGTCCTGTAGGTCCGCCGGCATGGGCCTCAGGATCGAGCGCGTGGTCACCAGCGGGATCTTCTCACTGGACGGCGAGGACTTTGACGTTGACAACAACGTCTGGCTAATCGGCGACGACCACGAGGTGGTGGTCGTTGACGCCGCACACGACCATCGACCCATCTCCGAAGCCGTCAGGGGGAGGCGGACCCTCGGAGTGCTGTGCACACACGGCCACAATGACCACATCAACGCCGCCGTCGAGCTGGCCGACTCGGTGGACGCCCCGATATGGCTGCATCCCGACGACGGGATGCTCTGGGACGTGGTCCACCCGGACAGGCGGATAGACGACCCCCTCCGAGACGGCCTGACCATCACTGTGGGTGGCGACGACATGACGATCCTGCACACGCCGGGCCACTCGCCGGGCGGCTGTTGCATCCACGTTCCTAGCCTCGGCACGGTCTTCAGCGGGGACACTCTCTTCAACGGCGGACCCGGCGCCACGGGCCGCTCGTTCTCCGACCTTGGGATCCTGGTCGACAGCATCCGGTCCCGCCTGTTCGTCCTGGACGGCGCCACGACCGTGCATACCGGACACGGCGACTCGACCACGATCGGCGACGAGGCCCGGCGACTGGAAGCCGACTGAGTACGAATCGACGACTCCGGTGACAGAGGATTCAGATCGGTCGCCCTGGCGCACGTTCGCCCTGCTCGCAGGCGCGGTGGTCTCCGCCTCGATGAACTACTCGGTCACGTTCATCTCGTTCGGCGAGATCCAGGAGACCTTCGCCGCAGGTCCGGCCGCCACCTCATGGGTGCTGAACGCCTTCGCCATAACGGTGATAGCCCTGGTCATACCCAGCGGCTGGGTGTCCGATCGCTTCGGTCGTCGGCGGATGTTCCTGACCGGGGTGGCGCTCCTGGCCGTTGGTTCACTCCTGGTGGCGACGGCACCGACCCTGCCGATCCTGATCGCCGCACGTGTCGTGCAGGCAGCGGGCCTGGCACTGGAGGGTCCGGCAGCTCTGGCGATCCTGCTGGACGCCTTCCCGTCGGAACGCCGGAGCACCGCAGTGGGGGCCTACGGGGGCCTGGGGGGCATCTCGCTGGTCCTGGGACCGGTGGTGGGCGGGCTGGTCATCGACGTCGTGGGGTGGCGGTGGACTTTCGCCATGAACATCCCGATCGCCGTGGTGACGGTGGTCCTGGGGCTGCTGTTCCTCGCACCTGAACGACCGGCGGTCGGCGGTCGGTCAGGAAGACCGGACCTAGGCGGAGCGATCCTCCTGGTGGTCGGCACGGCGATGCTGGCCACGGGCATCGTGCAGGCTGGGGAATGGGGCTGGACCGACCCCCTGACCGTCGTCGCCCTGGTCGTGGCGCCGGCGAGCCTCGCCATGGTGGTTCGCCGATCGCTCGACCACCCGCAGGCCATCCTGGACCTCTCTCTCTACCGGATCCGCTACTACGGGCGTGGCAACCTGATGGCCTTCCTGATCGCCGGGAATTTCGCCGGCACCTACCTCGCTCTGATCACCCTCCTCACAGGTCCATGGGCCATGGGCCCGTCGGCGGCCGGGGCGGCGCTCGCCCTTGTGCCGCTGATCGGCGGCCCGATGAGCTTCGTGAGTGGACGCCTCGCCGACCGCTACGGCCACCGGAGGTTGCTGGTACCCGGTGGCGCATGCATGGTGGTCGGGGCGCTCTGGTTCCGTTCGGGAGTCGGGCCGGACCCGGACATGCGGCTTTGGTTTCCGGCGGTCGCGCTCTACGCCCTGGGCATCGGGCTGGCTCACGCCAACAGCGCATCCTTGGCCATGCGCTACGTGCCCGGGCCGTCGCTCGGCCAGGCGGGAGCCACGAATCGGATCATGACTGAGATCGGCAGCGTCTGCAGTGTGGCGGTGACCATCGCCCTGCTCGTAGGGGCCGACGATCCGGTGGATGGAGTCCGGCGGGTGATGCTCCTGCTGGCGCTTGCCGGGATCGGCGGCATGGTGGTGGCCGCCGGAGTCGACACCCGCCCGTCGTTTGACGAGGTCAGCTGAAGCCGAGTGTCGCTGGAGCCTCGCTGATGAACTGCAGGACATCGGCGGCCCGCTCGGGATGCGGGATGCCTCCGACGTCACGGAAGTCGCGGACGAGGATGAGGCGGTCAACGCCCAGGTCCTCGTAACGGCGGACTAGGTCGCGGTTCACGGGTTCCGATGGCGTGACGCTGACCTGGATGCGTCCGAGGCGAAG
Organism: uncultured Acidimicrobiaceae bacterium; assembly: GCA_913030665.1. Taxonomy (GTDB): domain Bacteria; phylum Actinomycetota; class Acidimicrobiia; order Acidimicrobiales; family MedAcidi-G1; genus UBA9410. The sequence continues at coordinate 6,496 of CAJWFS010000001.1, read as the reverse complement.
GGGTCGGTCAAGGTCTGCCATCCCACGGTCCATGGCCTCGATCGCCGACCTAGTGGACGCCAGCGTCGAGAGGAAGCCGTACCACCCGTCAGCACGTAGGACGGCTCGCCGGAAGGTGGCTGGCGAACCACCGCCGACGTGGATCGGGGGGCCGTCCGGGCCGACCGGCTGGGGATGGGCCTCCACGCCATGCCACGACGTGAACCTTCCCTCGAACTCCAAGTCTCCACGCCACATGGCCCGCAGGGCGTCGATGTGGTCGTCCATGCGGGCTCCACGTTCCCCGAACGGCACCCCCACGGCATCGAACTCCGCGGGTACGTAGCCGACACCGAACCCGGCCTCCAGGCGGCCGCCGGAGAGCACGTCGATCGAGGCGAGTTCCTTGGCTAGGACGACGGGGTTGCGTTGGGGGAGGATCACGATGCCGGTGCCCAGTCGGAGCGTCGTGGTGTGCGCCGCCAGGTGGGCTAGGGACGCCACCTGGTCCACGAAGTGCGTGTCGGGTGGGACCGGTGACGGGGGACGCTGTGGGCTGGCGGCCACGAGGTGTTCGCCGGTCCAGATCGATTCCCAGCCGGCGGCCTCGGCTGTCCTGGCGGCTGCAACCATGGTTGCAGGATCGGCCAGCACGCCGGCGTTGACGCCGAAGAATCCGAAATCCACGTCAGGCTTCCCGTCCGGCCGCTATCCGGAAGGCCTCCACGGCACGCCCCAGCAGGTCGGTTGCCTCCTCTGCTTCGGGAGGGAGGCGCAGCGCCAGTCGGCAGTCGGTGACCCCGGATGCCACCAGGTCGGGAATCTCTGCCATGGTCGACTCTAGGTTGAGTACCCCGTCGGAGTCCTGCACCACCGGAACCGGCCCCTGGACCTGGAAGCCGTCATTTTCCAGGCCCATCTCGGCCAGCAGGGAACGCATGCGGGTGATGCCGCCGGTGACGTCGGCCCGGTCGTCACCCCACGGGATCCACCCCGTGCCGAAGTGTGCGAGTCGTCTGGCGGTGCGGCGGTTGACGGTACCGCTAACCCAGATGGGCACGCTGCCGGAGACCGGCTTCGGCATCGCATGCATTCCCTCGAACGACAGGCTGTCTCCGGAGTAGGAGGCCCTCGGTCTGCTCCAGAGGGCCTGGCAGACCTCCAGGGACTGGTCCAAGAGAGGTCCCCGTCCGCTGAAGTCGAGGCCCGCCGCCTCGTACTCGGCGGCCTGCCATCCGACCCCCACGCCCAGATCGAGACGTCCTCCGGACAGGACATCCAGTGTGGCGGTGGTTTTTGCTAAGACGACAGGTCGCCGCAACGCTGCCAGCAGGATTCCGGTCTGGAGACGGATACGTGTCGTCCGGGCGGCCAGCCAGGTGAGGGTTGTCAGAGGCTCGAGCCACAGGCCGTCGGGCCCGGTGGGCTGGCGGCCCCCGGCCGTACCTCCCTTTGTCGGGTCGGCGTAGTCGGCCAAGTCATCTCCGAAGGCGACGTGGTCGGACACGGCCAGCCGGTCCACCCCGACCTGATCGGCGGCGACGGCGTGGTCGCTCAAGACCTGCCAGTCGCCGGGTCCGGTGGCGGAGAAGTTGATGACCTGGATGGACAGGTGGGGGAGGGGGATCACCGGCGGAACCTTATGAGGGCGCCGCGTCGCCGCGTCTGGAGAACGTCGAAGCGCTGCTTCGGGCTGATTCGGATCCACGGGTCGTCCAGATATCCCTCAAGGTCCGCGAACGGGATCAGCCTTAGGGTCGGGACCGGATTCGAGTCGGCCTGGTTCCACCGGTAGGTGATGCATCCCTGGGTGGCGCCCGTGGTGTCCAGCCAGTTGGCTATTCCTGGATCCCGGTGGGAGATCACGGCCCTGAACACCCCATCTGCACTGACCTGCGCCTGGTGGCCGTTGAGGCTGGACTGGCGGTTTACCCAGTCCAGCGACTGGTACCAGACGTCGCCGAGCTGGACCGCCCAATAGACGCAGGGCGGGACATCGACCTCGTAGAGCAGGGCCTCGTCCTCTTCCACGTGCCACCAGGTCTGGCCGTAACCCTGCTGTGGGCTGGCACCCATGGCCAGGTTGGGTCCACGGGCGGGATACAGGTGGTCGAACGAATTCACCTCACCACTTTCCAGGTGACGACGCCCGAAGTCACTCCAGAAAGCGGTCATCGGAACCACCTGCTCGGCAACGGTGTCGAGGTGGCTGATGAGTCGCCGGGCGTCCATCCGGCTGTCCGGAGGTCCGGCATCCAGGCAATCGATGCGCAGGTCCGCTGGAACCTCGGAGTCCCAGTCGTCGAAGAATTGACGGACCAGGAGCTTGCAGCGCTTCGGCGGGAGCTCGAACCAGGTGCCCTCGGCCGCACCCTCGGGTGCGGGGCCTGCACCGAAGTGGATTTCGAAGTCGCCGTTCCCGTCGACGGGCAGGGCCGAGCCGTCGAGGGTGAGAAGCTGTTCAATCGGAGCACGACCGAAGTCGAACGTCATCAGCGTCAGGCCTAGGTAGCAGACCGTCCCTACGTTTCCTGCCAGCTTGTAGGTGTTGGACAGGTCTACCGACGCCGCCTGGTACAACCCGTCGGGGTTGTCCTGACCGTTCTTGAAGGGATGGACCCAGGCGAGTTCGGGGTAACGGGCGTCGCCGCCCTCCACCCCGGAACCGATCGCATTCTGGAGGCTCCGCAACAGATGGCGAAATCCCTCGGCATGGTCGTCGCCGCTGGCGGGTCGGATGGGATCCAAGATGGTGTCGGCACCGTCCCTGAGACGATCGCAGAAGGTGCTCCAGGCGGAGCGGAGTGCCTCCGGGTCGGTGTCAGGTCCGAGGTCGCCCATGTGGAGACTCTGCCAGCCGTCGATCCCCACCGTGGTATCGGCACCGGCTGGGGCGGAGTTGGCGGGGCGTGGCCCGCTACCTTCTGGCCATGGCTCGCTTCCGATGGTTGGACCGCTGGCGCCGCCCGGCCGAGGTCGAACGGGACCACACCGTGTTCGTGTTCTCCGGCGGTTCGGTCCGGGGGGCGGCCCAGGTGGGAATGCTGCGGGTGCTCCTGGAGAACGGCATCTTGCCCGACGAGATCGTCGGCGTGTCGGCCGGTGCGCTGAACGGCGTCTACCTGGCGCACGACCCCACGATCCAGCAGGTGGGCCGGCTGGAGGACCTCTGGCGGGACGTGGCGGAGAAGGCTCCCATTGGTGGGAGCATCGTCCGCAATGTGGCGTCCATCCTGCGGGGACGATCCAGCTTCGATTCGGGTGACCGCCTTCGGGCGCTGATCGCTGAACACGTACCGATGGCGGACCTGGCTGAGGTGTCCGTCCCGTGCCATGTGGGAACCACCGATGCCGCCACGGGTCAGGTGACCTGGTGGACCAGCGGGCCCGTCGTTGACCTCCTCTGTGCTTCGACGGCGGTACCCGGTGTGCTGCCGGTGGTCGAGCTGGACGACGGCAGCCGGCACATCGACGGGGGTGTGGTGTGCAACATCCCGCTACGGAAGGCGGTCTCGCTGGCCCCCACCCGGCTGGTTGTTCTGGATGTGGCGGCCAAGTTCGCACCGGCAGGGAAGCAGACGGCGCTGTCGCTGATGATGGTCGGGGTCCGGGCTGCCGCTGCCGAGCTGATCCGTCAGCAGTGGCTGGACGTTCCGATCGACCTGGATGTACTGCACGTGGAGCTTCCGACCGTCGACGACGCCCCGGACTTCGAGTTCGGCCTCGTACCTGAGCTGATGGCGGCCGGCATGGAGGCAGCCGAAAAGGCGCTTGCCGAGAGGGCGGCTAGGGGCTGACCCACACCAACATCGGCACGTCGGCCCTGAAGGTCGATGCATCGGCTGTCCCCGCTGTGCCGTCGTACCGGGTGGTAATCACCTGGCCGGTCACGTCTGCCGGGAGGTAGGACCCGCCCCAGAGCACGTAGACGACGGTTCCGTCTGGCAGGTCGAACCGGGTCGAGGAGGGGGACAACCTGGAGGAGGTCGTGAACTCTCCGATGCTGCGGGCGAGGAGTTCGAAGGCGGCGTCGGACTCGGGCCCTGGACCACCGGTCGGGTCGTGCGGCCCGACGTTGAATATTCGGTCTGCGCCGTCGGCCAGGGCCGCGGCGAACCCGATGATCGTGTCGCGCGCCAGTTGGTCGGGGGTGGGCGCCTTCTGGCCGGGCATGGGCCTCGTCGGGAGGAGCGCCTCGGTGACCCAGTACGGAACGTCGGGGTGACCGGTTGAATCCAGGAATGCCCGGTACTCAGCGCTGAAGAATGACTCGTCCGAACCGATGGAATGGATGTTGCCAATGTCGAACGATCCTCCGGCTTCCAGCAGGACGGGCCGCCAGAAGTCGGCGAATGGAATCTGCATACCGGCCTGGCCCCCGGTGAGGACCAGGGCTTCGGGATCAGCAGCTCGGATGGTGGAGGCACTGGTCGTCAGCAGGCCCAGGTAGTCGGCGGAGGTCCCCTGGAAGAAGTAGCCGTGACCGCCCTGCATGGCCGGCTCGTTCGCCACCTCCCAGTGGCGTATCGGGTATGCCAGTCCGGGCATGTCGTCCACACCGTCGCCGTCATAGCGCTCGACGAGGGCGGTGAGCCATTTCTGGTATGCGGCCGTGTCGCAGGGAGGGAAGAGTCGGCTCGGGAGTTTCCGGAGAACGGGCTGGATCTCCGGATCGTCGCTGTGGCATGACCTCTGGTCCCAGGAACTGAAGGGCCAGACCGTGGCTAGCACGGCAAGACGGTCCTCCTGCCAGCCTTTCACGCTCCAGTCCTGCATCATCCAGTCGTAGGTGCCCTGCGAGCGCTCGATCTCGGACCAGAGGAATACGCCGGGGTGGGGGCGGATCCAGCCTCCCGGAATGGCGAATGACCGGCCGAGTACGCCGAACCGGCTCGTTCCCACGTCACCGGGCCAGGCCAGCTGGACCGGAGCCGGGCTGGTCGTCGTTGGTGGGCTGGTCGTCGTTGGTGGACTGGTCGTCGTCGGAGGGACAGTCGTCGTTGGTGGACTGGTCGTCGTCGGAGGGACAGTCGTCGTGGGTGATTGGGCCGTCGTTGTGGAAGCAGCGGTGGTGGCCGACGCGGTCACCGTGGTCGATGGGGTCGTTGTGGTGGGCTGGGCCAGGGTGGTGGTCAGGGGAACGGTGGTCGTGGACGGCTCCGTGGTGGTCCGGGGGGTCTTCGTGGAGGGGGCGGCACCTGTGATCGTCGAGGTCGTGGTAGACGGCGTGGGCGCTGCCTCAGGGGCTTCACCACAGGCGCCGGCCAGGATGGCGAGGGTCAGCAGGCCGGACGCGGATCGGTTCAAGATTGCCGCCGGCGCCTACGCCGGTCCAGGCGTTCCTGGGACCCGACGGTGGCCGTCGCAACCGGCGGGGCGATGTCGGGGACCGGCTGGTCGCCGTCCAGGACCGCCCGGATCATGGCGATGTGGGATGGATCGCTCCCACAGCAGGCCCCGATGATGGATATGCCTGCCGCCCTGAGTCGGTGGGCATGGGCAGCGAGGATCTCCGGGGTGGCGTCGTACTCGAGATCGGCACCCTTCCAGACGGGTATCCCGGCGTTGGCCTTCGAGACGACCGGGATGTCGCCGCAGGCCGAGAGGATGGCGGCCACGGCGGTCTCGGTGTCGGCCAGGTTGGCACCGCAGTTGGCGCCGATGCCGGCCACCCCGAGTTCAGCCAGTCGGGCACCGGCGTCCTCGCCGGTAATGCCCATCATCGTTCTCCCGGCCGTATCGAAGCTGAGGGTGACCACTATCGGGAGGTCCGAGGCTGATCGGGCTCCCAGGACGCCGGCCTCCACTTCAGCCAGGGCACTCATTGTCTCTAGCCAGAGGATGTCGGCGCCGCCATCGGCCAGGCCGGCAGCCTGCTCCGCGAACGCCACCCGGGTCTCGTCGGCGGTGAGCTGGCCGAGGGGTTCGATCAGCTCACCGGTGGGACCCATGGATCCGGCGACCAGGACCCGACGGTCGGCGGCGTCCACCACATCCCTGCCGATGGAGGCTGCGGCGGCATTCAACTCGTGGACCCGGCCCTCCAGCGAGTGCAACTTCAGTCGGTGGCGGTTCCCACCAAAGGAGTTGGTGAGGATGATGTCGGATCCGGCGTCCACGTAGGACTGGTGGATGGAGCGGATGCGGTCCGGGTGCTCCATGTTCCAGATCTCAGGCGGGTCGCCGGCCATGAGGCCATCGGCGAACAACTCGGTGCCCATGGCGCCGTCTATGACCAGAAAGCCTTTGGTGCCCAGGAGTTCCGCAAGACCGTCTATGGGACGAACCTAGTGTCGTCCGTCCTCCGACGGCCTATCGAGTACAGAGACGTCGGTCATCTCGACATGGTCCAGCCGGCTGGATGTCCTTGCCATCGCGGCCAGACGGCGCGAGAATTGCCACAGCTGGTTGGCTGGGCGTACGGGTCCGACGGAAACTCGGGCGACGCCATAGGGGGCCTGCCGGTACGGGAAACCCCCGGGATGCACCCGCCTCGAGTTGGAGGCGGGTGTTTCGC